>CANJOI010000031.1 GCA_947475365.1 Fidelibacterota bacterium
AGCCGAGCAGCGCTGCGTTCTTTGCAGGGTCGGTGGATCGATCAACATGAACGCTGGCCTATATCGGAAATGGTGGGAGAAAGTGTCTCGGGGCGTCCGCCGCCGTTCGTGGCCGTATATTGGACACGTATTGGACACGCGGCCCCCTTTGGGGGTGTTATCTCATCCTAAGCCATTGGAAAAATTGGCGTCCCCACGGGGATTCGAACCCCGGTTACCGCCGTGAAAGGGCGATGTCCTAGGCCTCTAGACGATGGGGACTCCGGCCGGACGAGGCGTCCGAGGGATGCGGTGATACCGGGCGGGGCCGGATAAATCAAGCGGCCAAAATAGTTAGGCCCGCCGGGGGGATAATGGGGGTTTGGCGCCCCCTTCCCGGTTGCGGGCTGGCCTCCGGCAAGATACAGACGGATGGTGGCTTTTCAGGGCATTTCCCGGGAGCTCCGGGGACGGATCGGGATTTAATGAGCAGCTCTTCGGCGAAACAGGCGGCCAGCGGGCCGGTCAAAGTCAGGATCCGGCCGGCGCTGGAATCGGACATGCCCGCCGTCCAGGAAATCTATTCCCACTTCGTCCGCCTCACGACGGCGTCCTTCGAGGAGGAACCGCCCACGGTGGCGGAAATGACCGCGCGCTGGCAGAGGGTTCAGTCCCGCGGCCTGCCCTGGCTGGTGGCCGTGAAGGGCAACAAGGTCGGCGGCTACGCCTATGCCGCGCCCTTCCGGGAGCGCTCGGGCTACCGCTACACCATCGAGGATTCGATCTATGTCTCGCCCGACTTCCTGGGCCGCAACATCGGTAACGCCCTGATGGCGGAGCTGATCGAACGCTGCACGGCGCTCGGCTTCCGCCAGATGGTGGCGGTGATCGGCGACAGCACCAACGCCGCCTCGCTCGCCATTCACAGCCGTCACGGCTTCTTCGTGGTGGGTGCGCTCAGCTCCACCTGCTTCAAATTCGGCCGCTGGGTCGATGCGGTGCTGATGCAGCGCATCCTCGGCGACGGCGACACCACCCTGCCGCCGCGCGAACCGGGACGGCGCAAACGGCCGAAGAAATAACGCAATAAAAAAGCGGGCCGCTCGTGGCCCGCTTTTTTGTCTCCGCAAAAATCGCCGCTCAGTTCAGCTTCACCTTTTCCGCGACCAGCGCGGTCAGGTCCATGAACAGTGTCGCGCGGTTGTTGCCGCAGGAGCGCTGCACGGCGCCGAGCAGCTGCGGCTTCACCGTGATCGGGATTTCCATGTCGGCTTGCGCCACGTTCTTGTAGCCCTGGATGAAACCGAAGCCCCACAGCTCGGCCAGGTCGGCCTTGGCGGCGGCGTTGGATGCGCCGCCCTTGGCGTCGACGAATTCGCCGCAGGTGAACTTGCCGGGCGTGAAATCGGCGGTCACGGAGGACGGCAGCTGGTGCGGCTCGGTCGCCAGCGCCTTCATCGCCACCACCAGGATCGAGGCCTGCGGGCTGTCACGGCAGCGCTGCAGCATAAGATCGCCGATCTTCGCGGCTTCGGCCGCGTCCTCGGTGAATTGCAGATTCATGCTGGCCTTATAGTAGCCGGCGAGATAGCCCATCACCCAGATGCGCGAAATGTCCGATTGCATCTTGTTGGAGGAATTCTCCCCCAGGCCGTTGGTGTATTCCAGGCAGGTCACCTTGCTCGCGGTGAACTCGCCTGAGGACGCCGGCGCGGCGGCATAGGCGCCCGCTGTGAGCGCCATCAGGCCCAGGCCAGCGGCAAGGCCGGCAATCGATTTCAGCATGTCGTGTCACTCCCCTGTTCGTCCCATGCCCCCATGGGTTCGATTAAGCATTGTCCGGCGAAGTGGTAACCGGTTCGCCGTAGACAATGCGACGAAGCAAATCTAAGGCAGTGCCGCCCAAAGGCGGTCCTGCCTTAGGAACGGTGACATGCCCGCGAAAGGCCGTCAATCCGGCGGTAGGAGCGAATAAAGAACTACAATCAAAGCGTTATAAACAGAACTCAGGATGCCGGTATGGCGGCGTCGTCCACCACTAACTGGGCGGTGGTGCGGCCCTGCCAGGTGTTGGCGCGGATGCAGCCGGCGAAGTGCAGACGCCTTCCGACACCCGTCAAAAGCGCGTGGCCCAAATCCGAATCCACACAGTTGAAAGCGATGGCGGTCAGGCGCCCGCCGCCGCGCCCGGAGAGAATGCAGCGCACATGCCCCTGCCCCACCACATCGGCCTTGATCACCTCGGCATCGACCACCGCGAAACGCGGCTCTTCGTTACCGGCGCCGAAGGGCGCCACGCATTCCAGTTCCTCGATCAATCGCGTGCTCACGGCCGAGACCGCCACCGCGCCGTCGAGCGCGAGGCGCGGCGCGGCGGGTTCGCCGCCGGCTTGCGCGCGCACCGCCTGCCGCAGGAAGGCGCTGAAAGCCTCCAGGTTTTCTTCCGCCACCGTGAAGCCCGCGGCCATGGCATGCCCGCCGCCATTGATCAGCAGCCCCGCCTCGCGCGCCGCGATCACGGCCTTGCCGAGATCGATGCCCGCCACTGAGCGGCCGGAGCCTTTGGACATGCCGGCTTCCAGCGCAATCACCACGGCGGGCCGGTCGTAGCGCTCTTTCAAGCGCCCGGCGACGATGCCGATGACACCGGGATGCCAGTCCGCGCCCGCGGCGATGAGCACGGCATCATCAGGATTGGCTTTGGTCTCCACCTGTTCGATGGCTTCCTGCAGCACCGCCGCCTCGATCTCCTTGCGGGCGGCGTTGAACTCGTCGAGCCGCATGGCCAGGGCGGCGGCTTCGTCGGGGTCCTCGGTGGACAGGAGCCGCGTGCCCAGGTCCGCCTGCCCCACCCGGCCGCCAGCGTTGACGCGCGGGCCCAGCAGGAAACCGAGGTGGAAGGCCGAGGGCCGCGTATCGATGCGCGCCACTTTACTCAACGCGGCCAGGCCCACATTGCCGCCGCGCGCGAGCACATTGAGGCCCTGCACCACAAAGGCGCGGTTGAGGCCGTGCAGCGGCACCACGTCGCACACAGTGCCCAGCGCCACGAGATCGAGCCACTGGCGAAGATCGGGCTCGGGAATTTTATCGCCGTACCAGCCGCCGTCGCGCAAGGCGCGGTTGATCGCCACGGCCACCAGGAAGGCCACGCCCACGGCGGCAAGATGGCCCTGCTGGCTGGTATCGTCGAGGCGGTTGGGATTGACCACTGCCGCAGCCAACGGCAGCACCGCTTCGGCCTTGTGATGATCGACCACGATCACGTCGAGCCCGATTCCGCGCACCGCCTCCAGGGGCGCATAGGAGGTGATGCCGCAATCGACTGTGATCACCAGCTTCACGCCGCCCTCGTGCAGCTTGCGCAGCGCCGGCTCGTTGGGGCCGTAACCCTCCGCGCGCCGGTCGGGAATATAGGTGACCACATCGGCGCCCACGGCGCGGAAAAACCGCATCAGCAGGGCCGAGGATGTGGCGCCGTCCACGTCATAGTCACCGAAGATCGCGATGCGCTCGCCGGCCTTCACGGCGGCAACGGCGCGTTGCACCGCTTCTTCCATGCCCGCGAACACACGCGGGTCCGGCATCAGGGCTTTCAGGGTGGGCCGCAGGAATAGCTCGGCGCCATCGGCGCCAACGCCGCGCGACGCCAGAACACGGGCGACCGCGTCCGACACATCCGCCTGGCGCGCCAGCGCGGAAACCTGGCTCTCGTCAGCGGACCTGAGACGCCAGGAGCGCCCGAGAATGGAACGGTCGATGCCGAGAAATGCGTCCAGGCTATTTGCTCTCGTGGTCGAAATGATGATGCGCTTCGATATAGCGCACGGTGTGTGACTTGGAACGCATCACCAGCGAATGGGTAACCGCGCCGCCGGCGAAGCGGCGCACACCTTTGAGCATCGGGCCGGTGGTGACGCCGGTGGCGGCGAACATCACGTTGCCCTTGGCGAGATCGAGCATCTTGTAGACACGGTTAAGGTCCGTAATACCCCAACGCGCGGCGCGGGCGCGCTCGTCGTCATTGCGGAACAGGAGGCGGCCTTGCATCTGACCGCCGATGCAACGCAATGCGGCGGCAGCCAGCACACCTTCCGGCGCGCCGCCCGAGCCCATGTAGATGTCAATGCCTGAGTCCGGCTGGGCGGTGGCGATGACGCCCGACACGTCGCCATCGGTGATCAGCATGATGCGCGCGCCGGCGGCGCGGGTCTTGGCGATCAGCTCGGAATGGCGCGGACGGTCGAGAATGCACACCAGCAAGTCCTCGATCTCGCACTTCTTGGCCTTGGCCAGTTCCTTGAGGTTCTTTTCCGGGCCGGCGTCGATGGTGACCACATCTTCCGGCAGGCCGGGGCCGACGGCGATCTTGTCCATGTAGACATCGGGTGCATTGAGGAAGTTGCCGGACTCCGCCATGGCGATGACCGCCAGCGCATTGGCGCCGCCCTTGGCGGTGATGGTGGTGCCTTCCAGCGGGTCCAGCGCGATGTCGATCTTGGGTCCGCCGCCGGAGCCGACCTTCTCGCCGATGTAGAGCATCGGGGCTTCGTCGCGCTCGCCTTCGCCGATCACCACGGTGCCATCGATATTGAGGCTATTGAGCGCCTGGCGCATGGCGTCGACCGCGGCTTGGTCGGCGGCCTTCTCGTCGCCGCGGCCAATAAGACGCGAGGCCGAGAGCGCCGCGGCTTCGGTCACGCGCACCACCTCGAGGGCCAGGTTGCGTTCGAGGACGTTGTTAAACGAGTTGTCGAAAGTTTTCAGCGACATGGCGATTCCTTTAGGGGCTGGGCCCTTACCTCTGATTCTCAATACGCATCATATGCGGCGGCTCTTGCAGCGCGGCGTTGGCCTGCAGGCGCTTCAGCGCGCGCAGCACCGCCGGTTCAGGCGCTTCGTGGGTGATAATCACCACATTGACCTTGGCGTCGGCGTTGCGTCCGCGCTGGAGCACGGATTCCATCGAGACCGCCTCGTCACGGAACGCGCCCGCGATATCGGCGAACACGCCGGGGCGGTCGGCCACCAGCATGCGCACATAGTATTCGCCCACATGCTGGTCGAGCGGCGCGGCCGGGAGTGCCTTCAGGCTGGCGGCGGGAATGCCGAAGGTCGGCACGCGCCGGCCGGCGGCGATATCCATCAGATCCGCGACCACAGCGGAGGCCGTGGGGCCGGCGCCGGCGCCGCGCCCTTCGTACATGGACCGGCCGACGAAATCGCCTTCCGCCAGCACGGCATTGAACACGCCTTCGACAGAGGCCAAGGGGCTCTCCGGGGTGATCAGGCAGGGATACACGCGCTGCATGATGGCGCCGTTCGCGAGCTTTTCGGCAACGCCCAGCAGCTTGATGCGATAGCCGAACTCGTCGGCGTACTTAATGTCGATGCTGGAGACATGGCGGATGCCTTCCACATGCACGGACTTGATATCCACCGGCGTGCCGAAGGCCACGCTGGTGAGCAAGGCGAGCTTATGCGCCGCATCCACGCCATCGATGTCGAAGCCGGGATCGGCTTCGGCATAGCCCAGGTCCTGGGCTTCCTTGAGCACGTCGGCGAAATCGCGCCCGGTCGCGCGCATGGTCGAGAGGATGTAGTTGCAGGTGCCATTGAGGATGCCGGTGATGCGGCTGATGGCGTTGCCGGCGAGACCTTCGCGTAGGGCTTTGATGATGGGAATACCACCGGCCACCGCCGCTTCGAAGGCCAGGCTCACGCCCGCGGCTTCCGCGGTCTTGGCCAGCGCCACGCCGTGATAGGCCAGCAGCGCCTTGTTGGCGGTCACCACATGGAGCTGGCGCGCGAGCGCCGCCTCGACCGTGGCCTTGGCGTCGCCCTCGGACCCGCCGATCAGCTCTACGATCACATCGGCGTCGGCCTCTTTGGCGAGATCAACGGCCTTGTCGAACCAGCGGATGCCCTCCAGCGACACGCCGCGGTCCTTGCCCTTGCTGCGGGCGGACACGGCGGTGACCTTGATTTCGCGGCCACAGCGGGCGGCGATCAGGCCCTGGTTGGCGGCCAGGACCTTGAGGACCCCGGCGCCGACAGTGCCAAGACCGGCGACAGCGATTTTAAGGGGCGCGGTCATGCTACTTGGCCACGCGCAGTTCGGCGCGCTCCAGAACGGTGCTGGCGTTGCCCATGAAGGTGCGGATATTGCGGACCGCTTGTCTGATGCGGTGCTTGTTCTCGACCAGGGCGATACGCACGAAGCCTTCGCCGTTCTCGCCGAAGCCGGTACCGGGGGCGACCGCCACCTTGGCCTCGCTGATCAGCAGCTTGGAGAACTCCAGCGCGCCGAGATGCTTGAACTGGGCCGGGATCGGCGCCCAGGCGAACATCGACGCCTGCGGCGACGGAATGTGCCACTGGCCCTGCCCCAGACCTTCCACCAGCACGTCGCGGCGCTCCTTATAGATCTCGCGGATTTCGGCGACGCAGTCCTGGGGACCGTTGAGGGCGGCGGCTGCCGCCACCTGGATCGGCGTGAAGGCGCCGTAGTCCAGGTAGGACTTGATGCGGATCAGCGCGTTCATGAGGATCGGGTTGCCGGCCGCGAAGCCCACGCGCCAGCCCGGCATGTTGTAGGTCTTGCTCATGGACGTGAATTCGATGGCGATGTCCTTGGCGCCGGGGATCTGCAGGATCGACGGCGGCGGATCGATGTCGAAGTAGATCTCGGCGTAGGCCAGGTCCGACAGGATCCAGATGCCGTGATGGCGGCAGAAGTCCACCACCTGTCCGTAGAAGTCCAGGCTGGCAACCATGGCGGTGGGGTTGGACGGGTAATTGAGCACCAGCGCCACCGGCTTCGGGGTCTGCATGCGCACGGCGCGCTCGAGGGCGATCAGAAAGTTGTTGTCGGGCTCGCACGGCAGCGAGCGCACGGCGCCGTCGGCGATGATGAAGCCGAACGGGTGGATCGGATAGGCCGGGTTGGGCGACAGGATCAGGTCGCCGGGATTGGTGATAGCCGACGCCAGGTTGGCGAGACCCTCCTTGGAGCCCAGGGTGACGCAGACCTCCTTGTTGATATCCAGGTCCACGCCGAAGCGGCGCTGGTAATAGTTAACGAAGGCCTTGCGCAGGCCCTTGATGCCCTGGGACGCCGAGTAGCGGTGAGCTTTGGGGTCGCCCGCCACTTCCTTAAGCTTTTCGACGATGTGGGGCGGCGTCGGCAAATCCGGGTTGCCCATGCCGAAGTCGATGATGTCCTCGCCGGTGGCGCGCAGGCGCGCCTTCATGGCGTTTACCTCGGCGAAGACATAGGGGGGCAGACGCTTGATGCGGTGGAAGTCGGTATTCATGGAATGGCCTAAAGGGGCTGGCCGCCCCTCCCTCAGGGGAGGAACGGCGGGGGACAATATCAGGTCCCGCAGTGCTCCGGTCTAGTAGTGGACGAAGACCTCGGTGGGACCCGACGCGGTTTCGCTGCCGGTAAAGATCTGGTCACGGGGGACGCCGAGACGCTCCAGCTCCCGCGCGACCGTGGTAGCTCGATCCGCCGCCGAGGTCTTGGTGGGGCCATGGCCGATGACACGAACGACGCCCCGGGTCTGCTTCTGCTTATCGGCGGCGCCGCCCAGCTCCGATCGCTCGGAGGCGCTGAGGGAGCCCGCCGGGAAGTCGAGGGTCGCCAGCAGGTGGCCGGCGCCGTAAATGGTCGAATCAAATTCGGTCAGGGTGCGGAAGCCATTGCCGCGCTGCGGCGCGCCCACGCGGGCGGGGGCGCCGGGCCGGCGGCAGGGCCAATAGCGTCGGCCGCGGGAGCCGCCGGAGTGGCAGTGGCGCTGCCGGCGTCCGCCGGACGGGCGGGTGGGGCATCATCGAGTTTCGCGACCGCGGCCTCGCTCGGGGCTGGCGGCGGCGGCGCGTCGGACAGCGGACGCACCGCCACGGGCATGGTGCGGGCCGGCTGGTCTGAGTAACGGGCGTTGGCGCGATCGGCGACCAGCCCGGCCATGACCTGGGAGCGCTCGCCCCCGGTGGAGGGCGGGGTCGGGCTGTCAGCCGGCACGGAATTGATGTCGGGGGCGCCTTGGGCGGTGTTCGCTGGGGTCGGGAACTTCGGCGCTTCGGCCGGCTGGCCGGGGGCCGCGGCGTCTCCATGAGAGCAGGCCGCCAGTGTCACCACGGTTACGCAGGTGAGCGCCGCAACAGAGGCGCGCAGGGCTTTGGAACGGCGTGAAGAACGAGACGATGAGTTCAAAAACATTATTTTACTTTCAGTGACTTACGAGTCGCACTTCCGTTCATGTTCCAGCTGAACGTGAGGTTCGTTCCGGGCCCATTAGAAAAAGGCATGACCCTGGACAGACCCCCGCTGCCGGACTAATCCATACCACCGTCCCGCCAAAACAAAAATGCCTGTCGCGGGATGGCTTTACGACAGCCCCACCTTCCAAATTCACGCCTTCAAAAGAAGTGAACCTGATGGCCGACGGCACTCCCAAGACGCCCGCCGATACCAGCCGCACCGCGCCCGAAGCCAGTGTTGTAGGCGAGGATTGGGCCACGATTATGGCCGGCATCGCGGACCGCAGTTCCCACCTGGTACAGGACTTCATGACCCGCACCGCCGCCAACCCGACCCAGGCCGTAAGCATGGGCATGGCCGACAGCGTGAATATCGCCGGCGCTTTCCTGGAGCTGATGACCAAGCTGGCCACCGACCCCAACAAGCTCCTGGATGCCCAAATGGGTCTATGGCGGGATTACATGGACCTGTGGCGGTCCACGGCGCTGCGCATGATGGGCGAGCAGGCCCCGGCGGTGATCGAGCCTTCGAAAGAGGACCGGCGCTTCAAGGACGAGGCCTGGCGGGACAACCAGGTGTTCGACTTCATCAAGCAGTCCTACCTGCTGACCTCGCGCTGGATGCAGGCCACCGTGGCCGAGGTCGAAGGGCTCGATCCCCAGACCAAGCGGAAGGTCGATTTCTTCACAAAACAGTTCACCGACGCCCTGGCCCCGACCAACTTCGCCGCCACAAACCCAGAAGTCTTGCGGGCCACCGTCGAGTCAAAAGGTGAGAATTTAATCAAAGGGTTACAGAACCTTCTTGAGGATCTAGAGAAGGGCAAGGGCAAGCTCCGGGTGTCCATGACGGATGAGACCGCCTTCACGGTCGGCAAGAACGTGGCGGTCACCCCCGGCAAGGTCGTGGCCCGGACCCGGCTGATGGAACTGATCCAGTACACCCCGACCACCGAGAAGGTGCACGACACCCCGATCGTGATCATCCCGCCCTGGATCAACAAGTTCTACATCCTGGACCTGCGCGAGAAGAACTCGCTGGTCAAATGGCTCACCGACCAGGGCTACACCACCTTCATCATGTCCTGGGCGAACCCGGACGAGACCATGGCCGAGGTCAACTTCGAGGACTACATGAAGGACGGCGCCATCGCCGCCAAGGACGCGGCCATGGCCGCCACCGGCGCCGGTCAGGTGCACATGGCCGGCTACTGCCTGGGGGGCACCCTGCTCTCGGCTACCGCCGCCTACCTGAAGGCCAAGAAGGATACGAGCCTGGCCAGCATCACCCTCATGGCCGCCATGACCGACTTCAAGGACGTGGGCGACCTCCGGGTGTTCATCGACGAGGACCAGGTGAAGCGCCTGGAGGACCGGATGGCCGAGACCGGCTACCTGGACGCCGCCGACATGGCCACCACCTTCAACCTGCTCCGGTCCAACGACCTGATCTGGTCGTTCGTGGTCAGCAACTATCTCCTGGGCAAGGAGCCCTTCCCGTTCGACCTGCTGTACTGGAATTCGGACTCCACCCGGATGCCCAAGGCCATGCACAGCTTCTACCTGCGCAACATGTACCTGGATAACCTCCTGGCCAAACCGGGCGGCGTCACCCTGGGCGGGGTGCCCATCGACCTGGGCTCCGTGACCGTGCCGGTCTACCTGATCAGCTGCAAGGAGGACCATATCGCCCCCTGGACCTCGACCTTCGAGGCCACCGGGCTGTTCAAGAGCCCCTTGCGGTTCGTGCTGTCGGCCTCTGGCCACATTGCCGGGATCGTCAACCCGCCCGTGGCCAACAAGTACTGCTATTGGACCAACGACAAAAAAGCCAAAACCGGCGCGGCCTGGTTCCAGGGCGCCACCGAGCACCCGGGGTCCTGGTGGACCGATTGGAACGCGTGGCTTGCCCCCATGTCGGGAAAAATGGTCAAAGCCCGCCAGCCCGGCGATGGTAAGCTGAAAGCCATCACCGACGCGCCCGGCGAATTCGTAAAGGCCCGGGCCGTCTAGCAAGACCGGGGGATTTCACGATGCGCTTTTCCGCCATGCTTCTGGCCACGGTGTTCGCCGCTTCGGCCGCCACACCTTTTACAGCGCGGGCCGAGGTGGACTGGAAAAAAGAGGACGCCGAGGTCCTCAAGCACTTCCAGACCATGGTGCGCATGGACACCGCCGATCCCCCCGGCCGCGAACAGGCCGTCGCGGATTACCTGGTGAAGACCATGAAGGACGCCGGGATCGAGGTGCAGACCTTCGCCAAACAGGAAGGCCGTCCCAACGTGGTCGCCCGCCTCAAGGGTAGCGGCAAGAAGAAGCCCATCCTGATCATGGGCCACCAGGACACGGTCAATATCGACGCCGCCAAGTGGAAAGAGCACGGCGCCCACAGCGCCGACCGGGCCGGCGGCTGGATCTGGGGCCGCGGCACCATCGACGACAAGGACAACGTCACCGCCGGCCTGATGACCATGCTGCTGCTCAAGCGCGAGAAGATCCCCCTCGACCGCGACGTGATCTTCCTGGCCGAGGTCGGCGAGGAAGGCAGCACGCAGTTGGGCATTGCCTATATGATCGAGGAGCATTTCAAGGACATCGAGGCCGAGTATTGCTTCGCCGAGGGCGGCAACTCGCTGCGTATGGACGGCAAGATGAAATACGCCGCCGTGCAGACCACCGAGAAAGTGCCCCGCGCCATTACCGTGACCGCCACCGGCATCTCCGGCCACGGTTCGGTGCCTTTGGAAACCAACGCCATCGCCCATCTGTCCAAGGCGATCGCGGCCATCTCCGAATGGCAGGCGCCGATCCGCCTCAACGAAACCACCCTCTCCTACTTCCAGAAGATGGCCGAGATCTCGACGCCGGAAGAAGCGGCCGTCTACCGCGCGGTTCTCAAGCCCGGCACCAAGGAGGCCGACGACGCGCTGACCTGGCTGCGCAAGAACCAGCCCTCGCAGGCGTCCATGCTCCATACCTCCGTCTCGCCCAACATGTTCAACGGCGGCTACCGGTCGAATGTGATCCCGTCGGAAGCCAAGGCGACTCTCGATGTGCGCGTGATCCCGCAGGAGGATTCCGAACTCACCCTCACCGCCCTGCGCAAGCTGGTGAACGATCCGGCCGTGACCCTGGAGTGGGCGCGCGAAGCCCGCGCCGGCGCCAATTCACGCCTCGACACCGAGGCCTTCAAGACCATCGAAAGCGTCTACAAGAAGCACTACGAAGCGCCGGTGATCCCGATCATGGCGACCGGCGGCACCGACATGGCCTACCTGCGGCCCAAGGGCCTGCAGTGCTACGGCTCCAGCGTCGCCGTCGATGGCGAGGACCTGCCCAAGGGCTTCGGCATGCACAGCGACCAGGAACGCGTGTTGGAGAGCGAGTTGTATCGCTTCGTGCATGCCCAGTACGAAGTGTTTTCGACCATCGCCCGGGCTAAATAGCCGCAAGAAGCGGGTCGCGGGCGCGTTCGTCTTTCGTCACTGTCGGGCCATGACAAGAGACGATCCCCGCTGGGCGCAGATCGCCGCGCGCGATACTTCCGCCGATGGCCGCTTCTGGTATTCGGTGGTGACGACCGGCGTCTATTGCCGTCCGTCGTGCCCCGGCCGGGCGAAGCCTGAGAATATCCGCCTGCACGCGACCCTGGCCGAAGCCCGCGCCACCGGCGCCCGCCCCTGCAAGCGGTGCACGCCGGACGCTATTTGAGGCCCGCGATCATCTCGCGCATCTCGACGCCGCGTTCGGCATAGGCGGCCACGCCCTTGGCCATGCCGGCCAGCTGCTCCGCCGTAAGGTCGCGGACGTATTTGGCCGGCATCCCGGCCCACAGCTGGCGTTTGCCCACGCGCTTGCCGGGCGATACCAGCGCGCCGGCGGCGACCATGGCCTCGGACTCCACCACCACGCCGTCCATGGTTGTCGCGCACATGCCGATGAAGCCTTTGTCCTCGATAGTGGTGCCGTGGATCATGGCCTTGTGACCGATCAGCACGTCATCGCCGATGATGGTCGCATAACCGCCGCTATCGACGTGGATGATGGTGCCGTCCTGGATATTGGTGCGCGCGCCGATGCGCATGATGTTGACGTCGGCCCGCAGGATGCAGCCGAACCACACACTCGACAGCGGCCCGATCTCCACGTCGCCGATGATGGTGGCGGTGGGCGCGATGAAGGCGTCGGGCGCGATCTTGGGCCACGTGCCGCGCCAAGGAAGGATAAGGGGGCCGGACATGGGCGTTCTCCTGGTCAGGGCTGCACGTCGATTACGGCCGGCGGCACACCGGCCTGATAACGGGCGAACATAGTTTCATATGCGGATTCAAGATGCCGCGCGAACCGTGCGCCGTCAAAGAGCGGGGCCGTCTCCCGGTTCTTTTCCAGCGCCGCGCACACGCGCTTCAATTCCGCTGGAGCGAGCGCCAGTGCGATGGCTTTGGCTTCATAGGCTTCCTCGGTATCCGTTACCAACTCGTGCAAACCGACCGCAGTGAGAAGACTGGCCGCGACCCGTCCGGCAAAGGCTTCGCCGCGGCGGGTCAATACCGGAAGGCCGGCCCAGAGCGCGTCGCTCGCGGTGGTGTGGGCGTTGTAGGGCAGCGTGTCGAGGAACAGACCAGCCAGCCGGTGCCGGGCCAGATGTTCGTCCAGGGGCAGGCGCTGCGCGAATATCAGGCGCGCGCCGTCTACACCGCGCAGGGCCGCTTCCTTGCGCAAGTTGTCGCTGGCAGTCTGATTGTCATCCAGCAGCCACAGCACACTCCCCGGCACGGCTTTCAGGATACGCATCCAGCCGTCAAACACCCGCGGCTGAATCTTGAAGGCCGCATTAAAACAGCAGAACACGAACCCTTGCGCGGGCAAGCCCGCCTCGGCCTGGGTGAAGACGCGTTCGGCGATCTTGCGCCCCGAGTCATTGCACTGATAGCTGTGCGGCAAATAGACCACCTTCTCCGTGAAATCGGACTGGCGTCCGGGCGGGATGACGGTCTTGTCGGCGACGATGTAGTCGATGTAGCCCGCGCCCATGGTGCCGGGGTAGCCGAGATAGCTGACCTGGAGGGGGGCGCAGCCCGCGGCGAAAATGCCGGTGCGGGCTTCCTCGGTATAGCCTTTGAGATCGACCGCGATGTCGATACCGAGGGCGCGCGACTGTTCCGCGATGTCGCGGTCGCTTTTGCCGCTGACCTCGAAGAACCGGTCGAAGGCGGCAGACAGGCGCGCGCGCATCTCGTCCGTCCGGTTGGGTCCGAAGGAAAAGCCGTAGATCTCGAATTTCTCCGCGTTGCGCGCTTCCAGGAACTCGGCGACCAGGTACGCCGTAGCGTGATTGTGAAAGTCCGCGGAGTAGTAGCCGACGCGGATCTTGCCGCCCGGGGGACGCGCGCCTTGGAAGCCGGGCGCCTTCTTGCGGGGATTTCGGGCCGCATAGACGTCCGCGGCGATCTTGTGCAGGCCCGGATCGTCGAACACCGCGAGCGCCGCGAACGGCATCGCCACGGGTTTGCGGGCCGCGATCTCCGCCGCAAGACGCGCGCGGTTTTCGTCAAAGGACCGCCAATCGCACACCATCATGCTGGCGTAGAGGCAAGTGCCGGCCAGGAAATCGTAGGCAGGATCGATCGCGAATGCCCGGTCATAGCTAGCGGTCGCCTCGCCCGGCCGCTTAAGGCCGAGAAGCAGATTGGCGCGGTTATAGAAGGCTTCCGCGTAGGCCGGTCTGAGCGCGGCGGCCTTGTCGTAGGCCGCCAGCGCCTCTTCCGGCCGGCCCAGGTCCTTGAGCGCGTTGCCGCGATTGTTGTGGGCTTCCGCGTAACTGGATTTCAACGCCAGCGCGCGGTCGTAAGCGGCCAGCGCCTCGCTCATCCGCTTCAGATGGAGAAGCGCGTTACCACGGTTGTTGTGGGCCTCGGCGTAACTGGATTTCAGCGCGAGGGCCCGGTCATAGCTCGCCAGCGCCTCACCGGCACGGCTGAGCTCCATCAGCGCATTGCCGCGGTTGTTGTGAACCTCCGCGTCATCGGCTTTGAGCGCGAGGGCGCGGTCGTAGCTCGCCAGCGCCTCCTCCGGCCGCTTCAAACTCAACAGCACATTGCCGCGATTGTTCCAGGCGTCAACGAAGCCGGGATTGATCGACAAGGTCCGTTCATAGCTCGCCAGCGCTTCGGGGAGCCGCTGCAGGTCCTTGAGCGCGTTGCCGCGGTTGTTATGGGCGGGCGCCGACCCGGGATTGACGGCGATGGCCCGGTCGATGAGCGCCAAGCCCTCGTCACGCTTGCCGGTCTGGAGCGCGATCACACCGGAGAGGTGCAGGCTGTTGAACTCCTGCGGGTAGAGTTTGAGAACCTCCTGATAGATGGCCTGCGCTTCCGCCAGACGCCCGGCTTGATGCAGGGCGACGGCGAGCTGAAGCTTGGGTGTGATGGGGTCGGACATGAGGCTCTACGGGCGGGTCACTTTACGCGCCCACAAACCTATCACCCTTCCCTCACGGAATTCCAAGACCAGACGCGTGTCCACCACATGGCCGCCGCTGACCGGACGCTCATGCTCGTACAGCATATGGAAGCCGCTGAACTTCACCTCGGCGCCAATGATCTTTTGCACGGCGGCGGTGGTGCGCCCCAGCCAGATGCCGTCGTCGAGCGACAGGCGCGCCGGATCGACCGCGAGTTTAGGGCACGCCGGCGACGCCGCCGCGCCCGGCTGCAGCACCGCGGCGATATCCTGAATGGCGAATCCGCCGTGATCGGGATTGTTGGAGAGCCACACCCGCTGCGCGCCACCCGGGGACATAATGGTGAAACACAGCCAGGCCAAACCGCGTTCGGCTCCGGGAAGCTGGTCGATGCGGCCCACACCCAGCAGTTCGCGCACGTCGCTCAGGGTGGTCTCTTCCAGGACCACTGACAGCGGCCCCAGTTGGATCGCGGACACCACGTCACCGCCGGCATTGGGCTTGGCGCGGAAAATGGGGTCGTCCTCGGCCAGCCCCATGGGCGGCGGGATCACGTCCTCCGCCTGCGCCGTGGCGCTGACGAAAAGCAGAAGGAGCGCCAACAGCCGCCGCATCAGAGCAGCGAGGCCGCTTCCGGCAAGCCGAGCATGATGTTGAGGTTCTGAACCGCCGCACCCGACGCGCCCTTGCCGAGATTGTCGAGCTGGGCCACCAGCCGCGCCTGGCCGTTTTTCTCCGAGCCGAAGACGAACAGGCGCAAGGTGTTGGTGCCGTTGAGCGCCGTCGGCGCCACGGTTTTCACGCCGCGCGCTTCGTCGGGCGTGGCCACGCTCACAAATGTGCTGCCCTCATAGGCCCGCGCCAGCACCGCCTGAAGATCGGCGAGGTCAGGACCGCCCGACAGCAGGGACAGATAGAGCGGCAGTTCCACCAGCATGCCCTGGGCGTAGCGGCCGACAGAGGGGCTGAACACCGGCTGTTCGCGCAGGCCGGTGTATTTCTGAATCTCCGGCAGATGCTTGTGCGCGAGGTCCAATCCGTAGATGCGGTACGGCACGCCGGTATACGTGGGCGAAGCCTTGTCCTCGAATTCCGCGATCATGGCTTTGCCGCCGCCCGAATAGCCGCTGACGCCGTTGAGCGTGACCGGATAGTTGGGCGCCATCATACCGGCGTCCACCAGCGGGCGAATCAAAGCGATGGCCCCCGTGGCCCAGCACCCGGGGTTGCTGACGCGGGAGGCCGCGGCGATAGCGCCTTTCTGGGTGGCCGCCATTTCGGGAAAGCCATAGACCCAGCCCGCGACGGTGCGGTGCGCCGTGGATGCGTCGATCACCTTGGTTTTGGCATTGGTGATCAGGCCGACCGCCTCGCGCGCGGCATCGTCGGGCAGGCACAGGATCACCACGTCGGCCTGGTTCAGTTTTTCGGCGCGCGCGCCGGCATCTTTTCGCGCCTGCGCGTCGATGCTGAGGAGTTCGATGTCCTTGCGCGCCGCCAAACGCTCGCGAATCTGCAGGCCCGTGGTGCCGGCTTCGCCATCGATGAAGATTTTCGCTGCCATGTGACTGTCATCAATCCCACAAAAGAAAAGAGCGCCTCGGAAAAACCGAAGCGCTCTTTTGACAGACGCGAATGAACGCGCTTAGCGCTTCGAGAACTGGAAGCTGCGGCGGGCCTTCTTGCGGCCGTACTTCTTACGCTCGACCACGCGCGGATCGCGGGTGAGGAAGCCGCCGGCCTTCAGGGCCGGACGCAGCGACGGTTCGTAATAGGTCAGGGCCTTGGAGATGCCGTGACGCACGGCGCCGGCCTGGCCGGACAGACCGCCGCCCGAAACCGTGCACACCACGTCGAACTCATTCTGACGGTTGGTCACGGAGAACGGCTGGTTGATCATCATGCGCAGCACGGGGCGCACGAAATAATTTTCCAGCTCGCGGTCGTTGACGATGATCTTGCCCTTGCCGGGCTTCACCCACACGCGCGCGACGGCGTTCTTGCGCTTGCCGGTGGCGTAGGAGCGGCCCTGCTTGTCGCGCTTCGGTTCGGCCTTGGGGGCCTGACCGGCGACGGCAGTCTTGAGATCGGCGAGGCTTTGAGCTTCTGGAGCCATGTCTGCGGTCCTTAGGGCTTGTTCTTGCGGTTACGGCCGGCCAGATCCAGGACTTCCGGAGTCTGGGCCTCATGCGGGTGTTTGTCGCCGGCGTAAATCTTGAGCTTCTTCATTTGCGCGCGGGCGAGCGGGCTGTCCTTGGGCATCATGCGTTCCACGGCGCGTTCGATCACGCGCTCCGGGTAACGGCCCGAGAGGGTGCGGCGCGGGGTGTGTTCTTTGATGCCGCCCGGGTGACCGGAGTGCCAGTAGAAGATGCGCTGCTCGGCCTTCTTGCCGGTGAGCTTCACCTTGTCGGCGTTGATGATGACCACATGGTCGCCGGTATCGATATGCGGCGTGAACATGGTCTTGTTCTTACCGCGCAGGATGGTGGCCACCACTGCGGCCATGCGGCCGAGGACGATGCCGTTGGCATCGATCAGGATCCACTTCTTCTGCACGTCGGTGGGTTTCGCGGAATAGGTTTTCATCGGTTTTTCCTGGTCAGAAGGAGCGCGGAATATAGGGAAAAGCGAAACTCAGTCAATGCCTTCTTGATGCGGTATTATAATACCGCATGCGGAAATGCCTTATATTATCGGGCTTTTAGTAGGGAATTCCGCGTGACGGCGCCCTACCCCCGCGCCCGGAGGGCGCAAAAACCTGTAATCGCGGCTTCGAAACCGCGAACCGGACCGCTGATATCCTGGGAGAAAGGTGGGGCGAGTGACGGGACTCGAACCCGCGACCCTCGGTACCACAAACCGATGCTCTAACCAACTGAGCTACACCCGCCACCGGGACCTTTAGGGCCATTGGCCCTGTTGGTTGCCGGTTCCTAAACCCTTGGCTGGCTATCGTCAACGGTGCGCCGGCTCCGGGGGCAAATATGCCCAAGAATTGTTCACCTTGGCTTGTTCTTGGGCAGACCCTATGAGTTTTCCACAGGCTGCTCCGCGAAAAGCCCCGCCCTTCCTGCCATCGCCGGTCGCTTGCGAGTTGGCACAGGAATTGAAAGTGTGTTGCCCGTCACGGGGCGGCGATGCCGGCCTTCGTTCGCCTGGATTGGGAGTCCAACCGCGCCATGAAAAAAATCGAAGCCATCATAAAGCCGTTCAAGCTGGACGAGGTCAAAGAGGCCTTGCATGAGGTGGGCTTGCAAGGCATCACGGTGACCGAGGCCAAGGGCTTCGGTCGGCAGAAAGGCCACACCGAACTTTACCGCGGCGCCGAGTATGTGGTCGATTTTCTCCCCAAGGTGAAGATCGAGGTCGTCCTGGACGACGCCATGCTCGACCGCGCCATCGAAGCCATTCAGAAAGCGGCCCACACCGGCCGCATTGGGGACGGAAAGATTTTCGTGTACTCGATCGAAGACGCGATCCGCATCCGCACCGGTGAACGCGGCGCCGATGCCGTATAACGCGCACACGTAACTGGTAAGGTAACGAACAAACGCCGGGGACCCGGCCAAACATCACAAGCAAGAAGCGACAGCCGGCAGATAAGGCGCACGCTTCGCAGGTATTCACAGCGAAGAACAGGAACAGAGACATGTCTGACGTCAAAAAAATCCAGGAGATGATGAAAGAAAAGGAAGTCAAATACGTGGACTTCCGCTTCACCAATCCGGCCGGCAAGTGGCAGCACACCGCCCAGTGGATCGACACCGTGGACGAAGAGATGCTGACCGAAGGCATCATGTTCGACGGCTCCTCGATCGCGGGCTGGAAGGACATCTCCGAGTCCGACATGCAGCTGAAGCCGGACCTGTCGACCGCGACCATGGACCCGTTCACGGCGCAGCCCACCCTCATTCTGTTCTGCGACGTCATCGAGCCGGCCACCGGCCAGCCCTACAACCGCGATCCGCGTTCGATCGCCAAGAAGGCGCTCGCCTACATGGATAGCGCCGGCGTGGGCGACACCGCCTACTTCGGCCCGGAAGCCGAATTCTTCGTGTTCGACGACGTGCGCTACTCGACCACCCCGAACAACATGTTCTTCGCCTTCAACAGCGAAGAAGGCCCGTACAACGACGGCGCCAAGTTCGATGAAGGCAACCCCGGCCACCGTCCGCGTCCGAAGGGCGGCTACTTCCCCGTGGCGCCGGTCGATCAGTGCCAGGACCTGCGCGCCGAGATGGTGTCCGTGCTCGCCGACATGGGCGTGAACATGGAAAAGCACCACCATGAAGTGGCGCCGTCCCAGCACGAACTCGGCATCAAGTTCGACACGCTGATCAAGACCGCCGACAACATGCAGCTCTACAAGTATGTCGTGCACATGGTCGCCCACTCCTACGGCAAGACCGCGACCTTCATGCCGAAGCCGGTCTACCAGGACAACGGCTCGGGCATGCACGTGCACCAGAGCATCTGGAAAAAGGGCAAGAACATGTTCGCGGGCTCCGGCTACGCGGATCTGTCCGAAACCTGCCTCTACTACATCGGCGGGATCATCAAGCACGCGAAGGCCTTGAACGCCTTTACCAACCCGCTCACCAACAGCTACAAGCGTCTGGTGCCGGGTTATGAAGCGCCGGTGCTGCTGGCCTACTCCTCGCGCAACCGTTCGGCCTCCTGCCGCATCCCGCATGTGGCGAACCCGAAGGGCAAGCGCGTGGAAGTGCGCTTCCCGGATCCGGGCGCGAATCCCTACCTCGCCTACGCCGCCATGCTCATGGCCGGCCTCGACGGCATCAAGAACAAGATCCATCCCGG
>CANJOI010000032.1 GCA_947475365.1 Fidelibacterota bacterium
CCTTGATGCCCGTCACGAACGCGCGGATCTCGCTCTCGGCCAGGCGCGAAAACCCGCGCACATCGCCGAACAACATAGCCTTCAGTTTCCGGTCCGTGGCGGTAGCGGCGGCGCGGCGCCCCGGCGTGCGCGGCGGGAACTTGACGATCTCCTGGGGATGGCCCGTGGCCGCCCACCGCCTGACGTCGGCGCCCGTGCCGGCGACGCCCTCACCCATCACGCCATCCCACACCGCCAGTTGCACGGCCTTGGCGCGCAAGGCCTGACCGTGGCGCAGCGCCAGGCCCATGGCGAATTCCGAACCAAAGGCGAAGACCGCATCGTCGTCGAAATCGTTCTCGCGGCTGGCGACCCGGAAGGTGGCCGCGCGCGCCTTGCACGCCTGATAGCGCGCGGACCAATCCCCACCGGACGGCACGACCGAGCGCGCGAGAAAGGTTTTCTCGTCCATGGGCAGAACCACATGCAGCTCCGCCCCGCGCGCCAGCGCCGCCTCGGCCACCAGAATATCGGCGCCCGCCGCAAGCGCGCCAAAAGCGGCGCCGGGCTTCAGCCGCGCGAGCACCTTCTTGATCTCCGCAGCGAGATTTTCTTGCCTGTCGATGGCCCCGAACATGTGGCCGCAATAGGTCACCGGCGGCGGCGGACTGTGCCGCTCCAGCCAGTCGCGGTCGATGTGCAGCGCGCCGCAGATGGCGTCCAGCTGGCGCAGGGTGCTGGCGTGGGCGGTGGTATTGGTCGGATCAAGCGCGATGGCCGCCGCCAACGCGGCCTCCGCGTCATCGAGACGCCCCAGCAGGAATAGCGCCTCGGCGCGGGTGGCGGCGCGGTAATAGGCGTCCGTGCCGGCGCCAGGGCTGGACAGGGTTTCAAGCACCGCGTGCGCCACTGCACTGGACCGCGGCACATCGCCCGCGATCAGGGCGAGGGTCGCGAGATTGATGCCGGGGTAGTAATCGCGATGCAGCGCATAGGCCTCGGCATATTTCTCCGCCGCCGCGCGCGCCAGCACGCGTCTGCCATCGCCGGCGGCGGCAAAGGCCAGGTCCTTGAGCAGCCGCCCGCCGAGGGAAATGATGTCCACATGGTCGTGCACGGCGTCGAGGCCGAGCCGCAGATATTCCCGCTGAGCCTGGGCCTGAGCCCCCGACCGCGCAAGCAGAAGGACGGCGCGATGGCGCAGCGTAAGACTTGCAGGATCCGCGGCAAGGGCCGCCGAGACAGCATCATAGGCGGCCAGCAAGTCGCCGCCGAGTTCGAGCCGCGCGGCCTCGGAAAGCACGGACTCTGACGCGGTCACGCCCCCTTCACCCGGTCCGTCCACATCACCACCCGCTTGGCCAGGTGCGAGATCACGAACCGCAGCAGTGGGTCTGCGCCGGACAGGCGCTTCGCGAACACGTCCTTCTCGATTTCCAGGAGTTCGCAGCCGTCCTTGGAGAGCGCGGTGGCGGTGCGCAGGCCGGGGCCTTCCAGAAGAGCCAGTTCACCGAAGAGCTCGCCGGGCGGCATGCGGTTGATGACCACGGTGGTGCCGTGGGTGTCGGTAACGGTCACCTGAACCTCGCCTTGCAGGATCACGTAGGCGTGGTCGGCGGGCTGGCCCTCGAGGAAAATGATCTCGCCCGGCGCCACGGTGCGGCGGTGCGACATGAGTGCGGCGAGTTCGGTGTGGTCCATGCGCGGCCCTCCCTCCGCTAGTGATAGGCTTCGACCATGTCCAGGGTGGACTCCACCTGAAGGCGGTCGAAATTTTCCGCGAGCCAGGTGTCGGTGGTCGCGACACCCAGATCGTAAAGATGGCGCAGAAACTCCCAGTCGGCATTGAACTTGGAGGAAGCGCCCAGGTGACTCATTTCCTCCTCCGCCGCGATCATGTGGAAGTTGACCTGATGGAAGGGCGTATCCTTGAGCTTGCCCTGGTCGATCAGCTTGGAGATGGTGGCGATACCGTTCATCTCGCGGATCAAGGTGGCGTTGAAGCTGATCTCATTGATGCGATTCAGGATCTCGCGGGCGCTGGTGGGCGCCGACGGGCGCTTCATCGGGTTGACCTGCACGATCATCACGTCTTTGCTGACGCATTCGTGGATCAAGGGCGCGATGGCGGGGTTGGCGAGATAGCCGCCGTCCCAATAGGGCTCGCCGTCGATCTCGACCGCCTGGAACATCAACGGCAGGCATGCGGACGCGAGCAACGCGTCCACGCTCATGTCCTGGGTGCGAAACACTTTCAGCTTGCAGGTGCGCACATTGGTGGCGGACACGAACAGCTTGATGTCCTTGCGCTTCCGTAACGCCGCGAAATCCACCTGCTCGCCCAGGATGTCGCGCAAGGGGTTCAGGTTGAGCGGGTTGATCTGGTAGGGCGAGAACATGCGGGTGATGGCGTCGGCCCACATGAAGGCCGGCGACCCATCCACATTCCAGCGTTCGTCGCTCGCCGTGAGGCCGGGCATGAAGCCCATCATGCCGGCGGGCATGAACGCCCGGTCGCTGACCGCTTTCCAGAACGTATGCAGGCTGTCGATGGCGCCCTGGCGGCCGCCCTTGATGAAGCCGTCGGTGAACACCACGCCGTTCATGGCGCCGGCGCTGGTGCCGCTGATGCCGTCGATGAAGATGCGCCCGTCGCGCATGAGTCGGTCGAGCACACCCCAGGTGAAGGCGCCGTGAGCGCCGCCGCCCTGGAGTGCGAGATTCAGCCGTTTAAGCTTTTTAGCTTTCCCCGACGCCACTGTTGTCCAGTGATTTTGAGTTCTTAGACGATCCCAAGGTTACCAAACGTAGAAGCGGATTCACGCTCGAAAACCTCGTAGAGCTTGCGGATATGCTCCTGCACGTCGGCGGCCGGCGCCTCATCCGGGGCGAAACTCGCCGCGAAGGCCATGGGCTCGACACCCTGATGGCGGGCGAGAATGAAAGCCTGGATGACGGCGTTGGTGGCGATCCCGCCGCCGGTCACCGGCGAGGCCAGCGACTGCCACTCACGTCCGCCGGTCCTGGCGGCGTTCAGGGTGCGCTGCGCCAGCGCGGCGTTCAGCCGCTGGCAGCTTGCCTTACGCGCGGCCAAGCCGGCTTCCGGCAGGATCGGCTCGGCGGCGCCCACGGCCGCGAGCACCATCAAGGTTTCCAGGATGACCGCCAACTCCACGCTGGCGAGCGTGGGGTCCTTGGAGAGCTCGACCGCGGTCTTGGGGCCGGCTTCCAGCGCGGCGACGATGGCGCGGCCCGGCTCGGCCTTGGGGCGCACTTCGCCCAGCATGGCGTGGCCGGCGATGCGGTCGAAATGCTCGACGCCCTGGCCGACCACGAACCTGGTGGCCATGAGCGCGTCCTGCGAGTCCTTGGTCTGGGCGACCGTGCCCTTGCGCCACATGTCGCGGCGGAACAGCGTGTTGATGTAGAAGTCGCGCAAGGTCTCGCGCGTGGCCATGGTGGGGGCGCCCGCGATGTGGCGGCGCGCGGCTTCCGGCAGCTGCGCGTCGTCGATCAGGTCGAGCAGGTGCGCGCTGCCCGCGAACTGCAGGCCGATGGGCGCCAGAACCTTTTCGACGTCGCGGTAATAGAACGGCTGCCAGTCGGCATTGAAGTATTCGTGGGCGAGATAGTCGCGCGGTGCCGGCTTGATCATGTGGTCCATGCGCTCGGCCATCATGGGGTGCGCGGCGAAGAAACGCGCGCCGTTGTCTTTCACCTGGGCGGCGATGCCGACCCCGGCGTTGACCTTGTTGAACAGCGGCTCGGCGCCCAGCTCGAAACCGACCTGCAGCAGGCGGCGCAGGGCGTCCACCGGCGCGTTGCCCGGCAGCGCGTTGTAGCTGATGAAGGCGTGGCCTTCCGGCTTCAGGTGGCGATCCAGGATGCGCACGATATGGTCGCGGCCGGTCTGGTCGATCCAGCCCCACACGCCGTGCATGACGATGGTGTCGAACGGCGGCATGACGCGGCCCGGCAGATCGGCGAAATCGGCCTGCAGGAATTCCACATTGGTGAGCTTGGCTTCCTTGGCGATCTCGCCGGCGGCGGCGATGCATTCGCCGTTGAAGTCCACGCCCACGAACTTCGAGTCCGGGTTGGCGGCGGCGTGGATCAGCGTCGACAGGCCCCAGGCGCAGCCGAGCTCAAGGTAGGTATAAGGCGTTTCCCGCGACGGCGCGGCCAGGCCATTGGCGTTCAGCGCCATGGTGTGGAAGGACGGATTGAGTTCCCGGTGATAGACGTTCGGATACGGGACTTCGGTGGTGTAGCCTGGCTTGCGGTCGGTCACGGGAGCTCCTGGCGGGATGGGGCGGCGTAAAGAGGGCGGGAGAATACCCCGGCGGCCGGCAATTTCCCTAGCGGCTTTTGGCCCGGCAGACTCGGGTAAACTCCATATTAATCAAGGGTCCTGCGGTAGCGCCGCAGGGCGAGGGTCGCGATCACCGCGAGGATGGCCATGAGCGGCCAGAGGTTGGCCCAGACTTCGCCGAACCCCGCCCCCTTCAGCATCACCGCCCGCACCGCCCGGATGAAATGGGTGGTCGGCAGCACCTGGCCGATGGCCTGGGCCCAGACCGGCATGCCGTAGAACGGGAACATGAAGCCCGAGAGCAGGATCGAGGGCAGAAAGATGAAGATGGTCATCTGCATGGCCTGCATCTGGGTGCGCGCCATGGTCGAGAACAGGAAGCCGATGGAGAGATTGACAAGGATGAAGAGCGACACCGCCACTAGGAACGCGAGCGGGTTGCCGAGGAACGGCACGGCGAACAGAAGCCGCGCGCCGGCGAGCATGACCGCGGTCTGGATGAAGCCGACCGCCACATAGGGCGTGATCTTGCCGATCATCACTTCCAGCGGCTGCGCCGGCGATGTCAGCAGCGCCTCCAGCGTGCCGCGTTCGGTTTCGCGGGTGATGGCGATGGCGGTGATCAGCACCATGGTCATGGTGAGGATGACGCCGAGCAGGCCCGGGACGATATTCACCGCCGTACGGCCCGCGGGATTGAAGCGCCGGTGGATCACGGTCTCCACCGGAATGTCGCCGGGTGCGGCGAACGGTTTCAGGGCCTGTTGAACAATCCCGGGCATGGCCCCCGCGCCCGCCCCCGCCGCCACCGGATCGGAGGCGTCGATGTCCAGCATCACCTGCGGGCGCTCGCCGCGGGCCAGCTTTTCCTCGAACAACGGCGGGATGCTGACCACGAACATGGTGCGCCCGGACGCCAGCGCCGCGCCGGCGCCATCATGGCCGATGACGCCCTGGATATCGAAATAGCCCGAGTTCTTCAGGCCCTGGATCAGTGAACGCGTGGCCGGCCCGCTGTCGCCCATTTCGATCAGGGTGGGCAGATGGCGCGGGTCGGTGTTGATGGCGTAGCCAAACAGCACCAACTGGGCGATGGGAATACCGACCATCATGGCGAAGGTCAGCCGGTCGCGGCGCATCTGGATGAATTCCTTGGCCAGCACCGCCAGCACCCGCGACCAGGAAAAGACTTTCTGCGCGGCTTTCATTTGAAATTGTCCTCGGCGCCGCCCATCAGATAGATGAACGCCTCCTCCATGCCGGTCTTGGCTTCCATCACATCGTGATCAGCCCGGAACGGCTCCACCGCGCGGGCCAACGCCGCCGCGTCCCGCCCGCTGACATGCAGCGCCGCGCCGAAACGGGCCACCTGGTCCACGCCCGGCGCGCCGGACAATTGTTTGTAGACCGCGTGCAGGTTGCCGCCTTCGATGCGCCAGGTGTGGAGGCCGACCTCCTTCGCAATATCGGCGGCGGGGGCGTCGATCAGTTTGCGGCCATAGGCGATGAAGGCGATGTAGTCGCACTGCACCGCCTCGTCCATGTAGTGGGTGGACACCAGCACCGAGACGCCTTTGTCTGCCTTGTCGCGAATGCGCTCCCAGAAATCCCGCCGCGCCTTGGGATCGACCCCGGCGGTGGGTTCATCGAGCAGGAGAAGTTGCGGATCGTGGAGCGACGCCGCCGCCAGCGACATGCGCTGCTTCCAGCCGCCGGACAGTTGCCCCGCCAGTTGGTTCGCGCGCGGGCGCAGTTCGTACTCGTCCAGCGCGGCCGCGACGCGCCCTTTAATGTCATTGATCTCGTGTAGCCGCGCCACGAACGCCAGGTTCTCGGTGACGGTCAGGTCCTCATACAGCGAGAAGCGCTGGGTCATATAGCCGATGCGCGCCTTGATCTCGCGGCTCTGGGTAACGATGTCGTAGCCCAGCGCCGTTCCGCCGCCGCCGTCGGGCTTCAGCAGGCCGCACATCATGCGGATCGTGGTGGTCTTTCCCGAACCGTTAGGACCCAAAAAGCCATAGATCGACCCCTTCGGCACTTTCATGTCGAAGCCATCGACCACGGTCTTGGCGCCGAACTTCTTGGTCAGCCCGGCGACATCGATGACGTTTTCGGTCACCTACTTGTTTCCCTGGGAGATCTCGGCGCGGAGTGGTGTGCCGGGCGGCGGCGCGAAGCCAGTGAGCTTGGCCTCGGCGCGGAACACCAGGCGCGCGCGCTCGTTGTCGGAATAGATCACCGGCGGCGTGAATTCCGGTTCGTTGGCGATGGAGGTGATCTCCGCCCGCGCCTCGGCCGGACAGCCATCGCAGAACACCGCGAGCTTAGTGCCCACCGGCGTGCGGGCAAGGCGCGGTTCGGGGATATAAAGCACCGCGATCATCTGGCCATCGGGCAGGAAGCGCACCACCGGCATGGTCGGCGATGCCAAATCCCCGGCGTGGCGCACAACCCGCTCCACCTTGCCGGCCGCTGGCGCCACGACGGCGCGCCGGCGCAGGGCGTCGGCGGCGGCCTGGGCCTGGGCGGTGGCTTGGCGCGCGGTGGCGGTCAGGTTGCGCAACTGGTCGTCGCGGGCCGGCAACTCCACCAGGGTCAGGCGCTGGCGCAACTCCGAAACCTGGGCGTTGGCGGCCTGGGCGGCGGCGATGGCGGCGTCGAGTTGCGCCCTGGGGATGGTGCCGGAGTCGAACAGCTCCTGCGCCCGCACACGGTCCTTGCGGGTGCGCTCCTGCACCGCTTGGCCTTGCGCGAGCTGATCGCGCGCGGCGGCGATCTCCTGTTTGCGTCCGCCGGCGGCGGCGTCATCAAAACGCGCCCCCGCGGCCTCGGCGGCGGCCCGCGCGGCTTCGAGCGCCGCTTGTTCCGCCGTGTCTTCCAGTTGGAACAGCAGCGCGCCCGCGTCGACATGTGCGCCTTCCACCGCGCCGAGGTTTTGCACCCGCCCTGTGGTCTCCGGCGCCAGCATCACGAACTTGCCTTCGGCGTAGCCGTTCAGCGCCTCGGTCTTGTCGCCGCAGGCCGCGAGCAGGCAGAGTCCCAGCATGGAAATGAGGCGCTTCATGTGGCCGTCTCCTGTCTGACTTTCAATCCGTTGAGCACCATGTCGGCAATTCCCTTGGCGATCACGTCAGGCGCGGGACCTGGCGCATCGGGATCGGCGAACACAGTGGTGAGGAACATGTGGGCGACGATGGGTCCGCCGCAGAGGCGCAGCAACACCTCGGGCGCCACGTCCCGGAACGCCCCTTGGGCGATGCCCTTTTCCAGGATTCGCGCGATCAGGCGCCGTACGCGCGCCAGCACCACGTCACGATACATGGCGCCGATCTCGGGGAAGCGTTGGGACTCCGCGATCACCAGCCGGGGTGCTGCGGAAATCTTCGGGTCTGACATCTGCACCGCGATAAACCCCAGCAGCGAGCGCAGGGTCTGTTCGGCCGACACCGCGGCCCCGGCTTCCACCAGCGCCTCCGCCGCGCCGATCACCCGGTCGGCCAGCCGGCGCACCAGCGCCGTCAGGATCGCGTGCTTGGAGTCGAAGTAAACATAGACCGCGCCTTTGGAGAGCCCGGCCCGCGTGGCGATGTCCTCCACCCGCGCGCCCGCGAAGCCCATTTCGGTGAACACCGCGAGCGCCGCATCCAGGATTTCCTCGGGCCGCGCCGCGGGCCTGCGTTTACGCGCCATGACAGCCGCCAATTAATGACCAACGAGTCATTAATATCGGCCATGATGATCCAGCCTCAACCCCGGAATCGACCCCAGAAGAATATTAATGACTCATGGGTCATTAATATCACAGGTGACTAGCCGATTGATTTGACAATAAAAAGGGCCGCGGCACGGTTGCCGCGGCCCTTTGTTACCTCGGTGCCCCGGCGGATCAGGCGCGCAGGTACTTGTTGAACCAGGCGAGGGTCCGGTCCCAGGCCTCCTTGGCCGCCTTTTCGTCGTACCGGGGCGTGGTGTCGTTGTGGAAGCCGTGGTTGGCGCCCGCATAGATATGGCCTTCGTGGGTCACACCGGCCTTCTTCAGGGCTTCGTCATAGGCCGGCCAGCCGGCGTTGATGCGCTCGTCGAGCGCGCCGTACTGCGCGTTGATCGGCGCCTTGATCTTCGCCACATCCTCGGGCTTGGGCTGCGCGCCATAGAATGGCACGCCCGCCGCGAGGCCATCGCCAAGACGCACAGCCAACGTGTTCACCACGCCACCGCCGAAACAGAAACCGACAGCGCCGAGCTTGCCGTTGCTCTCGGGGCGCGCTTTCAGCCATTGCGCCGCGGCCACGAAATCCTCGGTCATCTTGGCGCGGTCCACCTGGCCGAACGCCGCGGCGCCCTTCTCGTCATCGCCGGGATAGCCGCCGATCGACGTCAGCCCGTCCGGCGCCAGCGCCACGAAATTGGCGGTCGCGAGGCGGCGCGCCACGTCTTCGACATAGGGGTTGAGGCCGCGGTTCTCGTGCACCACCAGCACCACCGGCAGCTTGCCGGTCGCGTTGGCCGGCTTCACCAGATAGCCCTTGATGCTGCCGTTACCCTGGGGCGATGGGATCTCGACGCGCTCGCCCTTGATGCGCTTGTCGTCGGCGGGCACCTGGATCGCCCAGGCGTAGTTGGGCTTCAGGAGTTCGAACAGGGCGGCGCCGGTGACGCCGGCGACGGTGTACTTGCCGCAGACATCAATGAAATCGCGGCGCGACAGACGGCCATGGACATAGCCATCGAAAATATTCAGGAGTTCCTGCGGAAACTCGGAGGCCTTGCGGCGGCCGGCGGTGCGCACGGCTGTGATCGGCGTGATCTGATTCATATGTGTGTCCCCTTCAAGAAGCGGTTGGACTAAAAAAGCGCGGCAAGCTTAGCACTACCTTCCCCGCCGCCGCCTCCGGATATAGATTAAAATCCGCGCGTAACTTTCCTTAAAAACGTGTGATACACAGGCCCCTATGCAAGGTGGGGTGAGAGAGGTAGCCGGGGCCTTCCTCAAGCTGGGGATGACCAGCTTTGGGGGACCGGTCGCGCATCTCGGCTATTTCCGTGAGGAATTCGTGCGCCGCCGCGCCTGGCTGGACGAGCGGACCTATGCCGGCGTGGTGGGGCTATGTCAGTTCCTGCCCGGTCCCGCCAGCAGCCAAGCCGCCATGCTGCTGGGCTATATGCGGGCCGGCGCTCCTGGCGCGTTCGCGGCCTGGGTAGCGTTCACCGCGCCCTCGGCATTTCTGATGATGCTATTCGCCGCCGCCCTGATCTCCCACGCCGCGGCGCTCAACGGGCCGACCGCTGTAGCGGTGGTGCACGGCCTGAAATTGGTGGCGGTGCCGGTGGTGGCCCAAGCGGTCTGCCAGATGGCGCGCACGTTGTGCCCGGACCTGCGGCGGGCGGTGATCGCCCTGGCAGGGGCGCGCGCCATGATCGCCATACCCGGCGCGGTCACGCAGATCGCGGCGATCGCCGCCGGCGCCCTGGCGGGTGTGCTGCTGCTGCGGAGCGATGAGGCGTCACCGGCGTCCCTGCCGCGGAGCGTCTCCCAAAACACGGGCGTGATCTTCCTCGCGGCCTTCGCCGCGCTTCTTTTGTTGCTGCCGCTTGCGCGCGGCGTTTCCCCGTTGGCCGCGCTGGCCGACGCCATGTATCGCGCCGGCGCCCTGGTGTTCGGCGGCGGCCACGTTGTGCTGCCGCTGCTGCGGGAAGCCGTGGTTGGGCAAGGCTGGCTCAGTGACGAGACGTTCCTCGCGGGTTACGGCGCCGCCCAGGCCATGCCCGGACCGCTGTTCAGCGTCGCGGCCTTCATCGGCCTGCTGGCGCAGCAGCCCTCGGCGGGCGCGCCGGGTGCGCTCGTCGCACTGACGGCGATCTTCCTGCCGGGCGCCCTGATCCTGTTCGGCGTCCTGCCGTTCTGGGCGCGGGTGCAAACCGATGCCCGCGCCAAAGCGGCGCTCAAGGGGGTCAATGCGGCGGTGGTCGGGGTTCTCGCGGCGGCGCTTTATAGCCCGGTGGGCATGACCGCGATCGTGCGCTGGACCGATGCGGTGATCGCGGCGATCGCCTTCGCCGTGCTGATGATCTGGCGCGTTCCATCGTGGATCGTGGTGCTCGGCACCGTGGCGGCGACCTGCGCCGTCGCGCTTACCTAACCCGGCACCGCGAACGCCACGGGGCGTTCCCCGGCACGGAATTTCCGCGACATCTCGGCATAGGCCGCATCAAGGTTGCGCACATAGCGTGCGCTGTCGAATAGCGCCAGTTCGGCGCGATGCGTCAGCAGGTCCCTGCGGTAACCGGCCAACGCGGCCCGGTCATAGGCAAGCTCGATTGCACGGGCGAAATACGCCTCCGGATCGGCTGTGATGAGCGAGGTGAGCCCGGTTCCCGTCACGACGGCGGCGGCCATGCGCGAGACATAGGACTCACCTAGACACGTCAGCACCGGCACTCCGGCCCACAGCACATCGGCGGCGGTGGAACCCGCGCCATACGGAAAGGTATCGAGAAACAGATCCGCCAGCGCCAAGGCGCCGAAGTATGCGGCCTCGGGGATGTTGCCGGCGAACACGAGGCGTTCCGGCGCGAGACCGGCCGCCGCCGCCTGCGCGCGCAGGGACGCGGTCGCGGCGGGATGATGGTCCTTCAGCCACAGCACGCTTTTCGGCACCTGCTTCAAGAGTTCCAGCCATAACGCGAACATGGCGGGTGTGATCTTGGCCTGGGCGGCGAAGGCGCAAAACACCAGGGCCGTGTCGGGCAATCCCAGGCGCGCGCGCGTCAGCGGTTTGGCCTCCGGCCGGGCCCAGTAGCCCGGAAAATATGTGCCGGGGAGACGCACCACCGCTTCGGCGTAATGGCCGGCCGCCGCCTGTGGAATCAGGCATTCGTCGGCGACGATGTAGTCGATGAAATCCCCCCCCATGGACACGCCGGAGCCGAAGAAGTTCGCCTGCACCGGCGCCGGACGATGCGCGAGCACGCCAGGCCGCGCGCCCGACTGGTATCCCCCCAGGTCGACAAGGATCTCGATGCCGTCCGCGCGGATGCGCGCCGCGGCGGCCGTGTCATCTTCGGCCTGCAGCACCCGCATGTGATCGACAACGCCGGTGAATGCGGCCAGCCTCGGTCCATCCGGGGCCAGGGAATATCCGAATACTTCAAAGCGCGACCGGTCATGGCGCCGGGCGACATCGATCATGTGCCGTCCGACCGGGTGATTGGGTTTGAAGTCGGCCGAGATGTAACCCAAGCGTATGCGGTCCGCGAATGAATGCGCGGGCGGCGGCAAAGGCGTGACGCCCGCTGATATTTCCCGCGCCACGGCGCGCGCGCTCCGCAACAACAGATCCGGGCCGATCTCCGCCGCGTACAGCAGGATCGAGGGATTGACGGCGGCGCCCGATTCCACGTGCCGCTTCAGCCGCGCGATGCCCGCCTGATACTCCCGCCAGTCCGCGATCGTGAGGCGCGCCAGCAGCAGGTCCGATTCCGCCACGGCCGGCAGCGGCGCCAGTTTTTGCGCGGCCTCATATTCCGTGATCGCCTGCGCCCAAGCTCCGGCGCCCTTGAGCGCCGCCGCCAGCATGATCCTCGGCATGGGCTCCGCGGGCGCGGAAGACACCAGCTCTTGCCATAGCGGCGCCGCCTCGGCATACCGGCCCGCGGCATGCAGCTCCGCCGCGGCGCGCAACTTAGTCTGCGGAGTGGCCTCGTTTTGCATGGACAGTCTTTACAGGATCGGGCCACCGGCTGCCTAGGGCAAGCCCCATGCCCGCGGACGCGCCCCTACCGGCCACCGCGCACCCGCGCGCGCCACACATTCGCCAGGGCGTAACAACGAAGCCGCGCCGGCGTTACCGGTTCTGCGCGCGCGGCGCTTCGCCCCGCGGCGTGGCCGCCGGCGGATCGCGCGGAATCTCGTTCGCGGCCGGCGCTGGCTGTTTGCCTTCGTTGGGATCGGACGTCACGGTGCCGGCCTCGGCGGCGGCAGGGATCGTCGACACGGGCACCAACCCGGCGCCGGACGGCGTCACGGAGCCGATCACCGGCAAGTGCACGACCACGGTCTGGCCGTTGTCTGTGGAAACGGTGGCGCCCTGGATGCCGCCGGCCTGCACGGCGGGCGCCGGTTCACTGTTCGCCTCCTGCACCGGCGCAGGAGCGGCCGGCGCGATCACCTGACCGCTGACGACCTGGCCGCCCGGCCCTTGCGCGGTCACGCCGGGCGGCAGCGACAGCACCACTTCCACCTTCACGTTCTGCGGCTTGGGATCGGCCGTTTTCGGCTCGGGCTTGGCTTCGGCCTTCACCACCGGCTCGGGCGGCACCGAATAGTCGGGCACCACGCGCGCCTGCGGGCCGATGATCACCAGCACTTTCTGGCCAAGCTCCAGCGGCTTCTTCTCGCGTTGGGTAACCGAGAGCATGTCGCCATTGTGTTTGCGCACGATGTATTCCCAGCCGGTGGTGTCGCCGGCCGCGTGATCGAGCGCGGTGCCGACCAGGGCCCCCATGGTGGTGCCGCCGACCGCGGCGAGCGGCGTGCCGCCGTACTCCGAGCCGAGCACACCGCCGGCCGCGCCGCCGGTGACCGCGCCGATATTGCCGTTGGCGCTGATCGCCACCTGCCGGTAACCGACAACGGTGCCGGGTTCGACCTTATTGGCGTATTGGACCGCATTGCTCGCGTAGGTATTGGGCGAGTAGTCGGACGCGCATCCGGTCAGGGCGACCAGACCGAGCGCCACCACCGGCAGATGTATAAAAAATCGCGCCATGCGCACCCCCACAAAAAACTTGGGCGAACAGAAATTAAGGCCGGTTTCGAAAAGGCCACGTCATGCCGCTGTTGTCACCTTTAAAAAAGGCAACATTGGGGCTGGACCGCGGCTAAACTTCGCTCCGCTCACCAGGAGTTACGGCGTGTCAAACCTGCATCACCTTGAAGCTGTCGTATTCGACTTCGACGGCGTTCTGAACCGCAATTATGACAGCAGCGGCTTTCTCTGGTCGCGCGATCTCGCGCGCGATCACGGCATCGATGTCACAGCCTTCGGGAACGCCATGTTCGGCGACACCTTCGCGGATGTGCTCACCGGCAAGGCCGACCTCCGGGACCGCACCGCCGCGGTGCTGAAGACGCTGGGCTGCGCGACCACGGCCGACAGGTTCCTGGACTACTGGTTCACCAGGGACCTCACGCCCTGCCACGGTGCGCTTGGCATCGTCGGCGAATTGCGCGCGCGCGGCCTGCGCTGCGTGATCGGCACCAACAACGAGCGCCACCGCGCCGGGTTCATCTGGGAGAAGCTGCTCAAGCATCACACCGATGGCATGTACGCCGCCGGCCCCCTGGGCGTGGCCAAGCCCGACACTGCTTTCTTCGCCGCGATCCAAAAGGATTTGGACTGCGCCGACCCGGGGCGCCTGCTTCTGGTGGACGACATTCCGGCCAACGTCACCGGTGCGCGCGCCGCCGGCTGGCAGGCGATCCAATACGGCGACTACACCACGCGCAAGCTGGGCGATCCGGCGGAGCTGAGGACCGCGCTGGGCCTCTAGGGACCGTGGTGCGGCACCGCGATCAGGTAGCCAAGATCCGCACCGCCGGCGCCGCCGTCGAAGATCGAGGGATCGCTGGCGCCGCTTTTACCGCGCGCATAGCCGATGTCGGCATTGGTGACGCCGGGCGCGTACATCATGTAGTGGCCGGGGAATTGGGTCTTGGTGACTTTGCCGTCCGCCGCCAGCTCCACGTCGCCGGCGATCATATAGGCGATGCCCGTGCGTGCCGGGCGGTGGAATTTTCCGCTTTTGAAACCGGCCGCGATCTCGGCCTTCACCTCGTCGGCGCTCTTGCCCGCGGCCAGCATCTCACCCGTCCGCAGCATCACCGGCACATAGCTGCCGGCGCCTTCCGGGTCCCAGCAGGTGGGCTTGAAGGCCGTGCCGCCATAGAGGAACCCATCGCGGTTCAGAAGGCAGATGAAGCCGTTGGTTCCCTCGCGCGTCTTGGTGAACCCCTTGGCGCCGTAGACATAGACCGTGGCGCCGGCGCGCAGATGCTCCGGGCCGCCGGAGAGCGCCAGCTCGGTCTCGACGGCGGCTGGGAAGGTGACATTGAGCACCCGGGCCGCGGCGGCGCTGTCCGCGGCGTGCGCGCTGCTCGACACCGCACACAGAACCGCCGTGACACCCGCAAGATAAGCCTTCATCGTTTCCCTCCCAGCCAGCTCACGAACATTTCTTCATACGCCTTTTCGACCGCCCGTGCGTAACGTTTCGGATCGCCCACGGGTGTCGCGGCGATGCGCGCCCTCAGGCCGTCGCGGATGTCCGCCAACGCCGGGAGATCGGACGCCAGCGCCGCGGCCGCTGCGATATAGGCCTCTCTATCCCGGGCGATCCACGGGAGATCCACAGCCGACAGCACCGCCGCCGCCAGCCGCGATGACGGGGTTTCCCCCATCAAGGTCACGACCGGCACGCCCATCGAGAGGGCATCGAGTGTTGTCATGCCGCCGCCGTGGGGCGTGGGGTCGAGACAGATGTCGGCCTGCTGGTAGGCCGCGAAATGCGCGGCGCGGCTGGTCTCATCCAAAAAGGTAATGCGCGCGGCATCGATCCCGTGCGCCGCGAAGGCTGCGGAGAGACGCGCGCGATCCTGGTTGCCGCCATGGGCGGTGAACTTCAGGAGCAGCCGCGAGTCCGGCACGCGTTGGAGTACGCCCGCCCACACCGCGACGGTAGCCGGGGTAATCTTGATCGCGCGGTTGAACGACGCAAAGGTCACATGGCCGTTGGCGGCGGCCGGAAGCGGCCCCGGCGCCGGCAGGTCATCGGGCGACCAGTAGCCCAGGAAGCACGGCAGATCGGCGATTTTTTCCGCGAACAGATGCCGCGACGCCGCCGGCACCAGGACGGGGTCGGCCAGCAGATAGTCCATGGCGGCAAGCCCGGTGCCCGTGGGTTCGCCCCAGGCCGTCACCTGGATGGGCGCGGGCTTGTGCGCGAAAGCGCCGAGCCGGTTGCCCTGCATGTGGCCGACGCAATCCACCAGGATGTCGACACCGTCGGCGCGCACCTGACGGGCCAGGGCGTCATCGCTCAGCCCCGCGGTCGCGCGCCAGAGCGTCGCGGCGTCCTTTAGCATCCCGGTGACGTCATCCTCGGAGGGGGTGTCGGAATAGCACACCACTTCGAACCGCCGGGGATCGTGATGCAGAATCGCCGGCGCGAAGGCATAGGTGGCGGCCTGATGGCGGAAATATTTGCTGACATAGCCGACACGGATCCTGGCGCGCGTACGGTCGCCGGGCGTGGGCGCACGCGCCGGCAAACGCGGGACGTTCATGGCCCGGTCGTTCCATAGTTTTCTTTGCGCCTGCTGGCGCGCGAGATCCGTGGTGATGAAGTTGAGCGCGAAGATCAGGTTGCCGTTGGCCTCGGGGAACGCCGGCTGCAGCTGGGTCGCGCGCTCGAAATGCCGCGCGGCGGCGGGCGCATCGCCCTGCTCCAATAGCGCCGAGCCCAGACTGGCCTGCGCCATGGCGTCATCGGGCGCCAGCGCGACGCCGCGCTTGAGATGTTCGAGAGCGCCCTGGATGTCGCACCGGCGCAGCAGCACGAGGCCGAGGTTGACGCGAAACGGCGCGGCCTCGGGCGCCAGGGCCACAGCCGCGCGGTAGCAGGCTTCCGCCTCCTCCAACTGCGCCAGATTCTGGAACGTCCGCCCGAGATTGAAGTGGTGGCGCGCCTCGCCCGGCGCCAGCTCCACCGCCCGCTTTAACGCGGCGACGGCCTCGTCGGTGCGGCCCGTCTGCAGAAGCGCGAAGCCGTAATCGGCGTGATGATCGGCGGTGTTCCCATCCACCGCCAACGCCTCGCCAATCAAACGAACGGCCACATCCGGCCGCCCGGTCTGCAGCGCCATGAGCCCAAGGCCATGCAACGCGCCGCCGTGGCGCATATCCGCCGCGAGGATAGCGCGGTAGAGCGCTTCCGCCTCGGGGAGGCGGCCCTCTGCGTGATGCCGGAAGGCCTGCTGGAACTGATCCTGAAGCAACCTAGTCCTTGGCGTGCACGCCCTCGCCCTGGCAGCACGGCACGGTGGGAGAATAGCCCGTGAACTTCCAGCGGTAGGCGCCAAAGGTTGTGGTGCTCTTGCCGTCGAGGCCGGTGGTGTCGGCCTGCACCAGATAGAGATTGCCGTGATGATCGACGCTGACGCCGTGGCCGGGCGGGTGGCCCGGGGTGCCGATGCCGGTGAAGATCGTGCCGAGGGTCTCGAGGGTCTTGCGGTTGAGGATGTAGATCACCGGCGTGCCGCCGATATAGAGGAACCGCTGATCGGGCGAGAAACCCACCGAACGGGCCTGCAGCGGGAATGTGCTGTCCAGGCCAAGGAATTTTTCGGTGACGAACGTGCCGTCGATGGTGAACACCTGGATGCGCTTGTTGTTGCGGTCGGCCACATAGACCAGGCCGTCGTCGGACATCTTCACGTCATGCACGGTGTTGAACTGCTGCAAGGCGTCGGCCACGGGCTCGAAGGCGCCGTTGGAGCGGGTGGACTGCCTGGCGGGCGGACGATCAGCGGCGTCGAGCGGTTTGTTGCCGTAGGCGCCCCAGGTACGCTTCACCTTGCCGGTGTCCGCGTCGTAGACCACGATGCGGCTGTTGCCGTAGCCGTCGGCCACCAGAAGTTCATTGGTCTTGGCGTAATAATAGGAATTGGCCGCGCCGCGCAGGACGTCGGTCTTGTTGCTGCCGATCTGGCCGGGCGTGCCGAAGGCTTTGACGAATTTGCCGTCACGCGTGAACTTCAGGACTTGTGAGTCACTGGGCAGCTTGCCCTTGCCGTTGGAATTGTCGTTGTTGCCCAGAATCCAGATGAAGCCTTTGGGATCGAACGTCAGGCCGTGTTCATTCCCGGGCCAGGCATAGCCGGGTCCACTCTCGCCGCCCCAGCCGCGCAGGTATTTGCCGGCCTGGTCGAACTCCAGCACCGGCGGCGGGATCGCCGCTTTCGGTGTATTGGGATCAAGATTGGTGAGTTCCCGCGGCCGGGTGATCAGCCAGATATGGTCCTGATCGTCCGCCGCCGCCCAGGATACCGCCGCGCCTTTATTCCATGCGGCGGGAAGCTGCGGCCAACTCATGTCGCGCTCGAACTGCGGCACGCCGCCTTCACCTGGGTGGGGCGACGGCGCGCTGTCTGCCGCCCATGCGCCGGCCGCCATCAGCGAAACAACCGTGGCCGCCAAAAGAGCCGACTTCATGGGCACTCTCCCAGGTCAAACGAGACCTGAACTATATGGCACCGGGCGCGACTAGACCATATCTCCGCAGCTTGTCCGGCCGGTTCCGCGGGATTACCGTTGTCCCTTCATAACGGGGGAATACATGAACCGCTGGGCTCTGTGCGCCGGAACCGCGCTTTTCACCGCCTGCGGATTTGCCGCGGTTACAATCGCCGCCGAGGCGCCGTCCGCGACGCAAATGTCCGCGCAGGTGGACGCCCTGTTCGCCCAATGGGCCAAACCCACCTCGCCCGGCTGTGCGGTGGCGGTGATGAAGGACGGCCAGATCGTCCATGAGCGCGGCTACGGCATGGCCGATCTCGACCACGATATCCCGATCACGCCGGATACCGTGTTCCACGTCGCCTCGATCTCCAAACAGTTCACCGCGGCGTCGATCCTGCTGCTCGCCAGCGACGGCAAGCTCAAAGTCGACGATCCCGCGCGCCAATACGTGCCGGAGCTGCCGGACTTCGGCGTGCCGGTAACCCTGCGCCAGCTCGCCAATCATACCAGCGGCCTGCGCGACCAGTGGAACCTGTTGCAGCTCGCGGGCTGGCGCTACTCGCTCGACCTGATCACCGACGAGGACGTCATGCGCGTGCTCGCGCGCCAGAAGGGCCTGAACTTCAAACCGGGCGCGGAATATCTTTACTCCAACGCCGGCTTCACGGTGCTGGCGCAAGCGGTCAAGCATGTGAGCGGCAAGTCGATCCGCGAATTCACCACCGAGCACATCTTCACGCCGCTTGGCATGACCCAGACCCATTTCCGCGACGACCACGCCGAGATCGTCAAGAAGATGGCCTACGGCTACGTCCCGAAAGGCGACACCTTCGCGCTGTCCAACACCCAGTTCGACACCGCCGGCGCCACCAGCCTGCTCACCACCGTGCGCGATCTCGCCAAGTGGGACGAGAATTTCTATCAGCCCAAAGTGGGCGACCAGGCCTTGCTGGCGCGCATGACCGAGTCCGGCGTGCTGAACACCGGCGAGAAGACCGGCTACGGCTTTGGACTGTGGTCAGGCACCTATCGCGGTCAGCCGATCGTCTATCACGGCGGCAGCGACGCCGGGTACCGGGCCGATATCATCCGCTTCCCCAAGCAGCATTTCTCCGTGGCGGCGACGTGCAATCTCTCCACCAGCGCGCCCGGTACGCTGACCCGCGCCATCGCCGATATTTACCTCGCCAAGGATTTGAAGCCGAAGCCCGATGACAAACCCATCACCCTCACCGAGGCCGAGCTGGGCGCCCGCGCCGGGCTCTACCTCGACACCCGTGATGAAATCGCGGGGCTGGTGAAGCTCGCGGATAAAAAGCTGACGGTTGCCTTCTCGCCCGCGGCCGGGGCGAAGACCTACGCGCTGATCCCCCTCGACACGCGCCGCTTCCGCATCGAGGGCCAGACCGAGATCCTGGCGTTCGGCGATAAGGGCGCGACCCGGATCTATGACGACCCCTTGGCCGTGCCACAGAGCTTCATGCGCGTGGCAACCGAAAATGACTATGGCCTGGGCGGAAAGGCGCTGGCCGACTTCGCCGGCACCTATCACAGCACCGAAATCGATGCGACGTACACCGTGACCGTGGCCGGCGACCGCCTGGTCATCAGC
>CANJOI010000033.1 GCA_947475365.1 Fidelibacterota bacterium
GAGTCCATCGTCATGCGCCTTCTGATGAAGGAGCATAAGCAGTTCTCGCTGGCCAAGATCGGCATGGCGCCCGACCACCTCGAGACCTTCGGCAAACTGGCCCAGGAGCCTTACGGCATCATCCTGGTGACCGGCCCCACCGGCTCGGGCAAGTCGACGACGCTGAAGGCCACGCTCGAACACATCAAAGACGGCAAGCGCAAGATCATCACCGTGGAAGACCCGGTGGAATACAACATCCCCGGCGTCACCCAAGTTCAGACCAAGGCCGACATCGGCTACACCTTCGCCCGCGCACTGCGCTCGATCCTGCGCCAGGACCCGGACGTGATCATGATCGGGGAAATCCGCGATCTTGAAACCGCGCAGATCGCCGTGCAGGCCTCGCTCACCGGCCACATGGTGTTCTCGACGCTGCACACCAATGACTCGCTGTCGGCCTTCACCCGTCTCATCGACATGGGGCTGGAGCCCTTCCTGGTGACGTCATCCGTGCGCGAAGTGATGGCCCAGCGCCTGGTCCGCCGCCTTTGCCCCCATTGCCGGCAAGAGCACACCCCCTCGCACGCGATCCTTGAGCGGTGCGAAGGACTGTCCAATAACTTCCCGGGCCTGTTCGCCGGCGAACCCCAGTGGTTCGAGGCGCGCGGCTGCCCCAAGTGCCAGCACACCGGCTATAAGGGACGCCTCGGCATCTACGAGGTGGCCGTGCTCAACGACGAAGTCGCGGACATGGTGCTGCATCAGCGGTCCCCCGCGGAACTGCAGAAGGCGGTGCGCAAGTACGGCTTCCGTGACCTGCTTGAAGACGGGTTGCTCAAGGTGTGGCAAGGCGAAACCAGCGTCGAGGAAATCATCCGGGTCGCGGGCCAGACCGGCATCGAGAACGAATAGTCCACGCCGTAAGCTCTATGATCTCCACGCCCCTCGCCCCCACCGCGCGGTTCGCCGAGGCCCTCACAGCGGCCGTGGAATTGCACAAGGCCAACCGCATCGCCGAGGCCGCCGCGCAATACGAAACCCTTGCCCGCCAACAGCCCAAAGACCCGCAACTGCTCTATCTGCTGGGCACCGCCTATGTGCAGCTGGGGCGCGGCGGCGACGCCGTGACGCCGCTCGAACGCTCGCTGGCCGTGCGGCCGGATTTCGCGCCGGCCATCGAGGCCTTGGCGTCGGCCCTATCGCAGGCCGGCAGACCCGCCGACGCCTTGCCGTACTTCCGGCGCATCGCGGCTTTGGCGCCGCATTCCCCCGACGCCGCTGACCGCCTGGCCTCGGTCCTTATGATGTGCGGACAGTTCGCCGAGGCCGAGACCATCGTGCGCGCGACCATCGGCCGCCATCCCAAACACGCGCCCGCTTATATCGGACTTGGGATGATCCTCGGCATCGGCGAACGCTACGCCGACGCGGAGCAGGCGCTCGCCCATGCCACGGCGCTCGCACCAACCGCCAGCGAGGCCTGGCGCTGGCTGGGCGTGGCGCGCCACAAGCTGGGGCGCATCGCCGAAGCCGTGCCGGCCTATCAACAGGCTCTCGCCCTGAAACCGGGGAATGTCCTGACCGCGGCCCAGCTCGGCGAGGCCCTGGTGGACCTGAGCCGTCTGGACGACGCCGAACCCGTATTGCGCGGCGGCCTGACACATGCGCCGGATGATCCCGGCCTCCTGACGGCGCTGGGACGCGTCCACGAATTGCGCGGCGAACTTGCCGACGCCATCGCCGTGCAAAGCCGGATCATCGCGCGCAACCCGTCGTTCGAAGCGGCCTATCTCAACCGCGGCACGGCGCGCCGGTTCGCGGGCGACTTCGCGGGCGCGCTGGCCGACTACGATGCCGCCCTCACGCTCAAACCGAACTTGCCGCAAGCGGTGGCCAACCGCGCGCTCACACTTCTCATCATGGGGCGCCTGGCCGAGGCCTGGCCGCTCTACCGCGCACGCATCAAGGCCCTCGGCGGCGCGCCCGATCTCTCGGGCGGCCAGCCTTGGGACGGAATGCCGCTCGCCGGCAAACGCGCGTTGATCTGGGGCGAATATGGATTGGGCGACGAGATCATGTTCGCGAGCCTGCTGGCGGACCTGACCAAGGACGCCGCGCGCTGCACCCTGGTATCCGCGCCGCGTCTGGTGTCGCTGTTCAAGCGCTCGTTCCCCTTGCTCGATGTCGTGCCCTTGGGCGCGGATATCCACGGCGCGTTCGACGCCCGGCTGCCGCTGATCGATGCCGCCGCGTTGCTGCGCCCGAGCCTCGCGGATTTCCCGGCCCATGGCGGATACATCACAGCCGATCCGGACCTCACCCTGCGCCTGCGCGAACGTTATCAGGCGAGCACGAAGAATCTCCTGGTCGGCATCTCCTGGCGCAGCGCGAGCGGCGCCACGGGACGATTCAAATCGCTCGACCTGGAACGCTGGCGCCCAATCCTGGATGTTCCCGGCATTACCTTTGTATCCTTGCAATACGGCGACGCCCGCGCGGATATCGCACGCGCGGGGCTGGAAGGCCGTGTCATCACCGACCCCACGGTTGATCCGTCCGGCGATCTTGACGCTGTCGCGGCCCAGGTGGCGGCCATGGACCTCGTGATCTCGGTCAGCAACACCACCGTCCATATGGCCGGCGCACTGGACAAGCCGGTGTGGGTGCTCACGCCGACCGGTCCGGGCGCGCATTGGTATTGGTTCCGCGACCGCGCCGACAGTCCGTGGTATCCCGCCGCGCGTCTGTTCCGGCAAACCTCGGCCGGATCCTGGGATGAACCGCTTGCCGCCGTGACCGAGGCCCTGAAAGCGCGTACCGCGACATGAACACCCCGATGCAAACCGCGCTGGCCTTGCATCGCGGCGGCAATCTTACCGCCGCGCGCGACAGCTACCGCAAAATTCTGGCGGCGGAGCCCAAGAATGTCGATGCGCTGCACCTGCTGGGCATCCTCCTCAGTGAACAGGACGACGCAGAAGGCCTCGACCTGATGGCGCGCGCCGTCGCCCTGAAGCCGGACTTCAAGGACGGGCACCAGAACCTCGGCAAGGCGTTTCTCAGGTTCAATCGCCTCGCCGATGCCGAACGTCATTTCCGCAAAGCCGCGGCTCTGGCCCCCAACGACGCCGACGCCGTCAACAATGTCGGCGCGGTGCTGCTGCGCCGCGAGGTTTACCCGGAAGCCGAAACCTATGTGCGCCGCGCATTGGCGCTGCAGCCTGAGCATCCCGGGGCCCTGCGCAATATGGGCGCCCTGCTCGAAATCGGCGGAAACACCGACGCCGCGCGCGGCTATTACGACCGGATCCTGGCGCGCCACCCCGAAGATGCCGAAACCCGCTACCAGCGCGCCGGCGCGCTGCTGTCGCAGGGGCATTTCGCACAAGGATGGGTGGAGCTCCTGTGGCGCTTCCGGCGGGCGGCCGGATACGGCATGTACGGCCGCCTCAAGTATCCTTACTGGCAGGGCGAAGACCTGGCCGGCAAAAAGATCATGGTCTGGACTGAGCAAGGGCTGGGCGAGGCCCTGATCCTGGGGACCATGCTGCCCGATCTGCTCGCCCGCGGGGCCGAGGTCGTGCTGGTATGCGCGCCGCGGCTCGCGCCGCTGTTCAAAACTGCGTTCCCCGGCATCGGTCTCATCGCCATGGGCGACGGCCCGGTCGATCCCGCCCTCAAGGCAAATGTCAGCTTCCAGGCGTCGGTCTCCGAACTGGGCCGCTGGCTGCGGCCGTCATTCGCGGCGTTCCCGAAGAAGCCCTATCTGATAGCCGATGCGACGCAGACGCGGGCCTTGCACGCCAAATACGCCGCCGCCGCGCAGGGGCGAAGGATTGTCGGCCTTTCCTGGTTCAGCAAGAGTCCCGGCGCCGAAGCCGAAAAGACGCCCGCGCTCGCGTATTGGGCGCCCGTCCTGAAGACGCCCGGCATCTTATTCGTGAATCTCCAATATGAGTACGGGCGCTGCGCGGCGGACCTGGCGGCCATGGAGCGCGATTTCGGCGTCTCGGTGCTGCATGACCCGGCCGTCGATCCGATGCGCGACCTGGTCGCCTTCGCCGCGCAGGTGGCGGCGATGGATCTGACGATTTCCATCAGCAACACCACCGTGCATTTCGCGGGCGCCCTGGGCAAACCGGTGTGGGCCCTGATTCCCACCAACCGCGGACGCCCCTGGCATTGGTTCGTCGACCGTACCGATAGCCCGTGGTATCCCGATGTCCGCATGTTCCGCCAACCGCCGGCGGGCCCTTGGGACACGGTCTTCGCGGATGTGGCCTCGGCCCTCGACCGCTGGCGGACCACAGCCCTCGATCACTAAGGACGATTCGTGCAGCCCATGGCGACATCAGACACCGCGCGTGTCCTGCAGGAAGGCGTGGCCGCGCACCGCGCGGGCAACCTCGCCGCCGCCGCGCAGGCCTATCGCCGCGTGCTCAAGAAGAATCCCCGCGAACCCGACGCCTTGCATCTGCTGGGACTGGTGCTGGGCCAGGGCGGCGACGCGCCCGGTGGCATAGCATCCATCAAAGCGGCGCTGGCTGTCCGGGAAAACTTCCCCGAAGCGCACCTCAACCTCGCCATCATGCTCGCACAGGCCGGCAACGCCGCCGAAGCCGAACATCATTTCCGGCGCGCGATCCACCACCGGCCCACGGCCGCGCCGCTGCATATCAACCTCGCCCTGCTCCTGCGCAACACCGGGCGCATCGCCGAGGCGGTTCAGACCTTCGAGGCCGCGATCCGGCTCGACCCGCGCGCGCTCGACGCCCGCGTAGAACTGGCCCGCACCATGCGCTTTGGCAACGACGCGAGGGCGTTGCTCGCGGCGGCGAACGACGCGCTGCAGGTTGCCCCCGCCCACCCGCTGTTGCACGTCATGAAGGCCGAAGCGCTGTTCGCGCTGGACCGTTTGGCGGAGGCCTGGCCGGAGTTCCGCTACCGGTTCCAGTCACCCGAGAACAGCGTTCAGGGAAAACGCTACGCGTTGCCGGCCTGGCAAGGCGAACCTTTGGCGGGGCGCTCGATCCTGGTGTGGACCGAGCAAGCGCCCGGCGATGAGATCATGTACGCGAACATGCTGCCGGACGTGATCGCCGCGGCAGGGCGATGCGTGGTGCAATGCTCGCCGCGCCTTGTGCCGCTCTTCCGCAGATCTTTCCCTCTCGCTGAGGTGGTCGACCGCGACCTTGCGCCGGCGGAACTCGCGGGAATCGATTTCCAAAGCCCTATCGGCAGCCTCGGCGAATGGTTGCGCCCCGCGCGCGCGGCCTTCCCCGCACACGGCGGATATTTGCGCGCCGATCCGGAATGGCGCGACCGCTTGCGCCAGAAATATGCCGCCGGCAACGACGGCAAGCTGGTTGTCGGGATTTCCTGGCGCAGCGCGGCGCCGGTCAACGGCGCCGACAAATCCCTCAACGTGCTCGATTGGGGGCCGGTGCTCAACGTTCCCGGCGTCGTGTTCCTCAATCTCCAGTACGGCGTTGTGGAAGCCGAACTCGCGGCCGCGCGCAAAGGCTTTGGGGTCCAAATTATCAACGACGAGACCATCGATTCTTTGAAGGACATGGACGGCTATGCCGCCCAGGTGGCGGCGATGGATGTGGTCGTGACATCGAGCAACACCGCCGCCCATGTCGCGGGCGCCCTTGGCGTTCCCACCCTGTGTCTGTTGCCGGCGTCGCTCGCGCAAGGGCAACGCTGGTATTGGTTCGCGGCGCACGACACCAGCCCCTGGTATCCGGCCATGCGCCTGTTCACACGCCGGCCGGGCGATTCCTGGGGCACCGTCATCCGCGACGCCGGCCTCGCGGTCCTTGATCTCGCCGCGGCGCGCGGAACGGATGCCGGAGGCTACCTGCGCGCGATGGCCGCCGCGTTCCTCAAGATCGGCCGCGCCGGCGACGCCGAGGCTTACTACCGCAGACTGGCGCAGGAGCCGGGTGCCGCAACGGAGGCGTTCCATCTCATCGCCGAACTCTATCTCTCCACCGATCCTGACCGCGCCCTGGCGGCGGCTAACGAAGCCCTGGCCGCGGCGCCTGCTCACTGGCCAACGCACAACCTCAAGGGCCGCATCCTCAATGCCCAGCGGCGCTTCGAGGATGCTGTCCTCGCGTTCCGGGAGGGCTTGCGCCATGCCCCCGCCATCGAGCTGCGCAGCAATCTCGGTAAAGCTTTGGCCGTGCTGGGCCGTAAACGCGAAGCGCGGGACGAGCTTGCGCGGGCCTTCGCCGACAGCCGCGGCGCCGATCCGGCCACGCGCGATGCCGTTGCGCTGAACTATGCGGTCGCATTGAGGGACGACGGTGACGCGGAAGCGGCCATCGCGGTCCTGCGCGATCTCATCGCCGTGGCGCCGGATTTGGTCGACGCCCACTACAATCTCGGCTTTATCCTCCTCTCCTTGGGCCGGTTCGAGGAAGGCTGGGCGGAGATGGCCTGGCGTCTCAAACGCCCCATCATGGCCGATGAATATAAGTTTCCGGCGCCGCCGTGCGCGGGCCGCGATATCGCCGGCCAGAAAGTGCTGGTGTGGACCGAAACCGGCCTCGGGGATGAAATATTGATCGCCAGTATGGTGCCGGACGCGATCGCCGCGGCCAAGGAGGTGGTGTTGCTGTGTTCGGAGCGTCTGGTGCCGCTGATGCGCAGATCGTTCCCCCAGGCGCGGGTGGAACTGCGCCCGCAAGGCCCGGTGGAACAGCGCAAGCCCTTGCCAGCCGCCGCCACGGCGCGCGATATCGCCTGCCAGATGTCGCTGTCGGACCTGGGCGCCGCCTTCCGCCGCAGCTTCTCCGACTTTCCGGCACGGCCGTCTTTCCTCAAGGCCGACACGGCGCGGCGCGACGCCCTGCGCAAACGCTATACCGCCGCACGGCCAGGCGCGCCCCTGATCGGACTGTCCTGGTCCAGCCGCCATAATTTCGAGTACGGCTGGCTCAAGAGCGTGGCCCTGGCCGATTGGGCGCCTATCCTACAAACCCCCGGGGCCGCCTTCGTCAATCTGCAGTATGGGGACTGGACGGACACGTTGGCCGACATCCGCGCGCGCACCGGCGTGGACATCCTGCAAGACCCGGACGTGGACCCCCTCAAGGACATGGACGCCTTCGCCGCGCAGGTCGCCGCCATGGATCTGGTGATCTCGGTCAGCAACACGACAGTGCATGTTGCGGGAGCGTTGGGCGTACCTACCTGGGTAATGTTGCCGGAAGGGCGCGGGCGGTTGTGGTATTGGTTCAACGGCCGGACCGACAGCCCGTGGTATTCCGCCGTGCGCCTGCTCGCACGGGACGGTATGGATGAGACGGAGGGCTGGCCGCCGCTGATCGCGCGCTGCGCCCGCGACCTAGACGATTGGATAAAAGCCAGGACACTTTGACATGATTCGCATCTTCATCGGCTACGATCCCCGCGAGGCCGTCGCGTTCAACGTGCTGTCCCACAGCATCAACGCCCGCGCGTCAGCGCCCGTCACGATAGCGCCCTTGATGCTTTCGCAGCTCACGAAGATGCTGTGGCGCGAACGCCACCCGCTGCAATCCACGGACTTCTCGTTCAGCCGGTTCCTGGTGCCGCTGCTGTCGGGCTTCGAAGGTTGGAGCCTATTCTGCGATTGCGACATGCTGATGCTCGACGACGTCGCCAACCTCTGGGCCCTGCGCGACGAACGTTTCGCCGTGCAGGTGGTCAAGCACGACCACAGGCCCGCCGACACCACCAAGTTCCTCGATCAGCCGCAGCGCCCCTACGAGAAGAAGAACTGGTCAAGCGTGATCATGTTCAACAACGCAAAATGCAAGGCGCTGACGGCGGATTACGTCAACACCGCCACCGGCCTCGAACTGCACCAGTTCAAGTGGCTGGGCGACGATTCCCTGATCGGCGCGTTGCCGCCGCGCTGGAATCACCTGGTCGACTACGACCCCGCGTTGCCCGCCGAACAAATTTCCCTCCTGCACTACACCGAAGGCGGTCCGTATTTTGAGGCTTACCGCGATTGCGGGTATGCCGCGCCCTGGTTCGCGGAACGCGAACGCATGTTGTTCGCGGGCTGATCCGCCGGCGATGAATGACCTTCAGAGAACCCTGAACCTGTATGAGAACGGGCGGCTCGAAGAAGCCGAGGCGCTGTGCGCGGCCCTGGTTGCGTATTTGCCGGACAACGGCGCGGCTTGGGCCTTGCGCGGCCAGATCGCGCTGAAGCGCGGCCAGTACGAGGACGCCGCGAACCATCTAGAACGCGCGCTGACGCTGGTGCCCGATGAACCGGACGTCATGCTTAACCGCGCCATGGCGCTGCATGGCACAGGGCGTCACCACGAAGCCCTGATGATGCTCAAGCAGGTTCTTAAACGCGATCCCGCCAACGCGACCGCATTTGTCTACACCGGCCTTTGCCGCCTTGCCCTCGGCCTGCAGGGCGAGGCCGCGGACGCCTTTAACGCGGCTCTGACACTGCGCCCGGAATGGCCCGACGCTCTCGAGGGCTTCGCGATGCTTTCGCTGAGCCTGGACCGCCCCGAGAAGGCCCTGACCTTCGCACGCCGGGCGCTTCAGAACGAACCGGGACGCCTCGCGTCCCTGGAACTGGCGGGGCACGCCTGCGAGAAACTCGGCGAGTATGAAGTGGCCGGCGCCTATTACCACGAGGCCGCGGGGCTGCGCCCCGATGTCAATACGGTGACAAAACTCGCGGCCGCCCTGCAACGCATGGGCCGTCACGAGGACGCGATCACGGCATACAGGCACGCCCTCAAACGGACGCCTGACTCCGCCGCGCTTCAGCACGCGCAAAGCATTTCGCTGCTGGCTCTCGGACGGCTGGCCGAGGGATGGCCGCAGTACGCCAAACGCCTGACCGGCGTCAGCCACGAGACCAGCCGCACCGCCGGCGGCCCGCCGCTACAGGCCCCGCCGCAGCCGGGCATGCGCGTCGTCGCCTGGGCCGACCAGGGAATCGGCGAGCAATTGTTGTTCGCAAGCCTGCTCCCCGACCTCATCGCCACCAGCGCGGCGCTTGCCCTGGAGTGTGACTACCGCCTCGCGCCGCTGCTGCAGCGCTCATTCCCCGAGGTGGCGGTGTGCCCACATACGGAGCCGCCCCATCCCGCGCTGGCGGAATTTCCCGACGGGCGGTTTTGCCTGTCCGACGCCGCCGCCTGGTTCCGCAAGGATTTTGGCGACTTTCCACAGCGCGATGGATACCTCACGGCGGATCCCGGCCTGACCGCGGCGCTGCGCGCCAAGTATCAGTCCGGCCACCGCACACCGCGCCCGCTGGTGGGGATCTCCTGGCGCCGGGCCGATGGCTCACCGCTCAGCGATGCAAAATCCCTCCCGCTCAGCCGGTGGGGACCGGTGTTGCACGTCGCCGGGTGCACCTTTGTCAACCTGCAGTACGGCGATACCAAGGCCGAGATCGAGGAAGCCTCCGAGACGGCCGGCGTGCGCATCGTTTCCGACCCCAGCATCGATCCCTTGATCAATCTGGACGGCTTTGCCGCACAGGTCGCGGCCATGGATCTCGTGATCTCCACATCCAGCGCGAGCGCCCATATGGCGGGAGCCTTGGGCAAACCGGTCTGGACGCTGCTGCCCGTGGGCGTGGGCTCGCTGTGGCACTGGTTTCTCGCGCGCGAGGACAGCCCCTGGTATCCCAGCATGCGACTGTTCCGCCAGCCACAGCGCCGCACCTGGCGCCCGGTAATCGACGCCGTCTCCAGCGCGCTGGTCGAGTTCGTCGACACTTGGCGCGAGCGCCCATGAGCGCGAAACCCTCCGCGGAACATTTGGTCGCCGAGGCGCACCGCCACCATATCGCGGGACGCCTGGACGTGGCGGAGCATGGCTATCGCGCCGCCCTCGCCGCCAGCGGCCGCAACGCCGACGCAACGCGGCTTCTGGGCGCACTGCTTCTGCAACGTGGCGACGTGGCGGCGGCGCTGCCGTTGCTGGAGAAAGCCGTACGCCTCAACCCCACCCCCGGCGCGCTCGTCAATCTCGCGGGAGCGCTGCGCGCCGGCGGCGAGGCCGGGCGTGCGGCCGCGTCCTGCCGCCGCGCTATCGCACTGGACCGCACCCTGGCGGCCGCCTTTCTTACGCTCGGTCATGCCTGCCGCGATCTCAAGGATCTGACCGCCGCCGCCGAAGCCTACCGCGCCTATCTCGCGCTTGAGCCGCGCGACGTGGAGGCCTACGTGTTTTTGGGCGATACGCTGCGGCTGATGGAGCGTCCCGACGCCGCCATGGAGGCCTACGAGGCCGCGCTCGCCTACGACGGCGCTCACATCAATGCGCACATCAACGTGGCGGGAATTATCCAGTCGCAAGGGTTCTTCCACGCCGGCCTGGCCGTCCTGGAAGCGCTGCAACGCGCCGTGCCCGGCAACGCCGAGGCTGAGAAGACCGTGGCGGTCGCCCGCTTGCAGTTGGGCGATTTCGCCAAAGGATGGCCCGGCCTCGAAGCCCGGTTTTCCGCGATCACCGAGCGGGTCGCGCGTCCTGTCGCACCGCCGGCGTATTGGCGGGGCGAGGACCTCACCGGCAAAAGCATCGTCATCTGGACGGAGCAAGGACTAGGCGATGAGATTCTGTTCGCCGGCCTGCTGCCCGAGATCGCCGCCCGCGCCAGGTCTTACGGCATCCAATGCTCGCAGCGACTGGTGCCCGTCTTCCAAAGGTCCTTTCCACAAGCCTCGGTGATCGCGCGCGACGACAGCGGCGCGGCCGCGCACCGGTCAGGTTTCGATTTTCAGCAATCGTCCGCGAGCCTTGCGCAGTATCTGCGCCCTGCCTTCACGGCCTTTCCACGCCATAACGGTTATCTCCGCCCCGACCCCGCGGTCCGGACGCGCCTGCGCGAAAAATACCAGGCATTGGCGCGCGGACGACGCATCGTCGGGCTGTCCTGGCGCAGCATCAATCCTGTGTTCGGCGAAGCGAAAAGCGCAGCGCTGCTCAACTTCGCGCCGATCCTGACGCAACCCGGCGCCCTGTTCGTCAATCTGCAATACGGTGATTGCGGTGGCGAGATCAAATCGGTCCGGGAAAAACTCGGCGTTGAGATTTTTGAGGATCGTGACGTGGATTCCGCCGCGAGCATCGACGATTTCCTTGCTCAGGTCGCGGCCATGGATCTGGTGATCAGCACATCGAACACCACCGCGCACGCGGCGGGCGCCTTGAATGTACCGGCGTGGATTTTGCTGCCGTTCGCGGCGGGATCGATCTGGTACTGGTTTCTGCATCGCACCGACAGTCCGTGGTATCCGTCGGCACGCCTGATGCGCAGCCCGCGTTACGCGCCCGCGGAGCCCTGGGAACAGGCGCCGGTGGCGGAAGCCGCGGCCATGCTCGCGGAGATGCGCCCATGACGCGGCCGCCGCTCGCCGCGCTGCTGCATCAGGGCGTCGCGGCTCATCGTGCCGGCAATCTCGCTGACGCCGACGCGCTTTATGACCAGGTCCTCAAGGCCGACCGCTCCAATGCCGATGCGCTCAACCTGAAAGGCGTGATTGCCAGCGCGCGCGGTGATCACGCCGCGGCGCTTCGGCTGCTCGACCGCGCCGCCAAGGCTGCGCCCGCGATGCCCGATGTGCATGCCAACCGGGGCAATGCGCTCGCGGCCCTGGGCCGGGGCGATGAGGCGCTTACGGCCTACCGCGAAGCCATCCGGCTCACGCCGGCGCATCTCGAAGCCTGGCTCAATGCGGGAGGACTGTTCCACCGGGCCGGCCGGATCGAGGACGCGGTAGCCACGTTTCGCGCGGCGGCCAAAGCCTGCCCCGACGCCCGCGTGTTCTACAATCTCGGCCACTGCCTGCGCGACCTGTCGGCGCCCGATAAACCGCAGCGCGAGGCCTGGCTCGCGGACGCCGCGGCGGCGTTCAAGAAGGCCATCGCCGCGGACACTGCCTATATGCCTGCGCACCTTGCGTTGAGCGCGACACGCGCGGACCTCGGGGATTTCGGTGAGGCGATCATCTCTCTGGAAGCTGCGCTGGCCCTTGAGCCGAACACCAATCGCAAGCGAGAACTGATCAACAACCTTGGCGAACTGCAGCGTAAAGCCGGGCGAACGCAAGACGCGGTCGCCACCTTGCGCAAGGCGCTCGCCCTCGACCCTCTCGACACCACGGTTGGCTACAATCTCGCGCTCAGTCTTGCGGCGGCGCGGGAAACAGGCGAAGCCGAAGCGATTTATCGCAAGCTGATCGTGGATGAGCCCGGGTTTCTCAAAGCTTATGTCAATCTCGGCAGTCTGCTGCGTGACCAGAACCGCGATGGGGAAGCGGTCGCACTGTTCGAGCAAGCGCTCGATCGCGATCCCACCTTGGCGGAGGCCTACACCAATATCGGCGCGTGTTTCGCGGACCGGGGCTGGCTTTTCGCATCCAACCTGCAGCATCACAAGGCGCTGGCGCTCAAGCCGGCGGATCCTGAAACCAGCTTGAACTTCGCGGTCAATCTTCTGAGGCTGGGGCGCTTCGCCGAAGGATGGGCACCTTACGAGAACCGCTTCGGAACCTTCGATCAACAGGCGGCGCGGCCGGCGCCGCCGCCCTTTTGGCGAGGCGAAGATCTGCGGGATAAATCGGTGCTGGTGTGGACCGAACAGGGCGTCGGCGATGAAATCCTCTATGCCAGCATGATCCCGGATCTGGCGGGCCGCGCCGGGCGCTGCCGCATCGAATGCTCGAAGCGTCTGGTGCCGGTCTTCACCCGCTCGTTTCCCGGTATTTCCGTGGCGGCATGGGAGAGTCCGGACACGCCGGTGAATTCCGCGACGGATGTCGACGTGCAGATCGCGATCGGCAGCCTCGGGCGCTATCTGCGCCCCGCCTTTGCGAGCTTTCCCGCCCATAACGGCTACCTCAAAGCCGACCCGGCTCTGACAGCGCGTTTGCGAGCGGATTACCAGGCCCGGGCCAAAGGCAAGAAAATCGTCGGCCTCGCGTGGCGCAGTTCCAACGCGCGTCTGGGTGCGGGAAAAACCGCCGCGCTCGCCAGCTTCGCCCCGATCCTGACCACACCGGAATGCTTCTTCGTCAATCTTCAATACGGCGATTGCAGCGCAGACATTGCCGACGCACGCGCGCGCACCGGCGTCGAGATTTTCCAGGATTCGGCGGTCGACCCTCTTACCGATATCGATGCGGCCTTCGCCCAGGCCGCGGCCTTGGACCTGGTGGTAACGACATCGAACACCGCCGCGCATCTGGCGGCGTCTCAGGGCGTGCCGACATGGATCATGCTCCCGCATGCGAAAGGCGTCCTCTGGTACTGGTTCGCCCGGCGCGAGGACAGCCCGTGGTATCCCTCCGCACGGCTGTTCCGCGCGAGCACAAACACGGATCAATGGGATGCTGGCGTCGCAGCGCGCGTGGCCGAAGCACTCACAGCCTTCAACACGTCGGGCGCGCGCCGTCCGGGTGAAACATCGTGACGCGCGTGTCCTGGCAGGATCTGCTGATGCGCGGCGTGGCCCTGCACAAACAAGGCCGGATCGCGGAAGCTGAGAAACTCTACGACAAAGTGCTCAAGCTCAATCCGCGCGGCGGCGATGTCCTCAACCTCAAGGGCGTTATCGCCTCCGGCCGCGGCCAGCACGCAGCCGCGTTGAAACTGTTCGACCGTGTGGTCGCGCTCATGCCCGCCCTTCCCGAAGCGCACTTCAATCGCGCCGGCGCGCTCACTTCGCTCGGACGCCTCGACGATGCGCTCGCGGCTTACGGCAAAGCCATTGCGCTGCGCCCCGGCTATGCCGATGCTCATATGAACGCGGGGTTGGTGCATCACAAGATGGGCCAGCGCGACGCGGCCATCGCGGCGTTCCGCGCGGCGATCCGGTTTTCTCCCAATGATCCGCGCGGCCCTTACAATCTCGGCGTCTGTCTGCAGGAATCACTTGCGGGCGCCGATGCCGCGACCCGTGCGACATTAACCGCCGAGGCCCGCACGGCCTTCGAGCGCGCACTGGCGCTGGATCCCGGCAGCGCGCAGGTGCTCTATGCCTTTGCCACCCTCTATTCTGACAGCGGGGATCATGCCCGCGCGGCGCAGCTGGTGGAGGCCGCTTTGCGCGTGCGGCCGGACTGGTCGGATGCGTGGAACAACATTGGCAATCACTACGAAGGAATGGGGCGGCGCGACTCCGCCGTTGCCGCGTTCGACCGCGCGCTGAAACTCGACCCCGCCAACATGGGCGCGATCGTCAATCGCGGACTTACCCAACTCGCCCTGGGACGCCTGGCGGAAGGTTGGGAAGGGTATGCCCACCGATTCGACGATCCACGGTTCCCGTTTTCGCCGCGATCCTGGCCGTGGCCCGCGTGGCAGGGCGAGGACCTCGCCGGCAAACGCATCCTGCTGTGGAGCGACCAAGGCATCGGTGACGAAGTGCTTTATGCGTCCATGGTCCATGAAGTTGCGCGCCAGGCCCTCGAATGCGTCGTGGAATGCACGGACCGCCTGGTTCCGCTTTACCGCCGGTCTTTTGCAGGACTCGAGATCGTGGCGAAAACCCCGGAGGTTCATGCCGCCCTCATGACGCGGGCTTTCGATTTTCACTGTTCGGTGTTGGATCTCGGGCGCTGGTTACGGCGTACCCTGGGGACGTTCCCGAATCGTGCGAGGCTGCTGAGCGCCGATCCAGGCATGGCCGCCGCCCTGCGCGCCAAGTACCAGCAGCAATCGCCTGGCGCGAAACTGGTAGGTCTTTCGTGGAACAGCACTAATCCACGGATTGGGGATCAAAAAAGCCGGCCACTGGCCCGGCTTGCCCCGCTTGCGAAAGTTTCAGGATTTACCTTCGTTAATATTCAATATTATAGCAATATCAATGAAGTAGCTGAATTTCAGAGCGCCACTGGCGTCAGCCTTCTCAACGATCCCGAGGTCGATAGCCTGAAGGACCTCGACACTTTCGCGGCCCAGCTGACCGCTTTGGACATGGTTATCAGCGTCAGCAACTCCGCGGCGCATATGGCGGGTGCTTTAGGGGTCCCCACGGCCGTTCTGGTGCCGGACCACCATAAACGGCTGTGGTATTGGTTCGATCAGGGCTCCTACAGCCCCTGGTACCGTAGCGCGCGTATTTTCCGCGACTCCGACGACCGGGTGGTTACAGAGATCCAGAAACTGCTTGAAGAATGGCGCTAAGTTTCTAGGCTTGGACGCTGCCGCATGACCTTATGGTGTCGCGGTGGGGGAATTTGAAACCTCTGGCTTCAAATCCGGGTCCAAGAAATGTTAAGGCCCGATTAATGGTGGGTTCCGGTGTCCTCACCCCAAGAAAATATACTGTTTTTGGTGCCTTATGGGCTTGACCGGCTTGACATTGCCCAGCCGCCAGAGTGATATGCCTGTGCGCTGACGGGCGCAACAAGCGCTAGCCGTGCGGCCAGTGCTTTCTCTGAACCAGATCTGAAACCTTAAGGGGATCCCATAACGATGAATAGACAACAGCTCTTCACGGCTGGCAGCGTGCTGCTGGCGACCACGGCGCTGAGCAGCGCCGCGAACGCCGGCTCCATTTCCGCCGCCGTCTCCGATGGCGGTGTTTTTGCCTCCAAGGCCTACACCGCGACCAATATCGCCAACACCGTGTTCTCGACGACCGCTGCGACGGCCAACGCCGTCACCGTCGGCTCGACTCAGGTCTACGTGGTGTTCGCGAACAACTTCACCGCCGCGACCAAGTTCAGCGTCGAGCTGAGCCCGGTCAACGCCGGCCTGATCCAGGCGGTGGATGCAACCATCCTGCTCACCGCCACGGGTTCTTTCGCTGTCTCCGCCTGGACCGTTGCCGCCACCACGGCCTGCACCAGCGTCACCCCGCTGACCACCAAGATCATCCTCGATGGTTGCGGCGGCACGGGCAACAAGATCTCCGCCACCAACGGTCTCAACGCCAACACGTCGTCCGGTTACGGCGGCGTGCTGTTCTCGGGCGTCAGCTTCAACAACGCCTCGGGTCTGGCTTCGGCTGGCAGCACGATCGGTGTGCAGGGTCTGGTCTACAACGCGAATAACACCTCGCAGACCTTCGAGAACATCTCGGCGACCAACGTTGTGGTTTCGGCCACCCCGATTATCGCCACCATCACCGCCGGCGGCACTGCTAGCGCCAACGCCAGCGCCACCCCGGTGGCCTTTGCGTACTTCGCGACCAGCACCGGCACCCTGGGCGGCGTCTCGTCCCAGATCCTGGCGTTCGTGCAGTTGACCGGTAACGGCACGTTCGCGGCCGACCTGACAACTACTGTGAAATCCGAAGCTGGTGCGACTGCCAGCCAGGGCATCTCGAGCTTGTCGGTCACGGTCACCGCGACCCACCTGTCTCAGCCTTCGATCCTCTCGATCTTCACCAACAGCACGACCGCTCTCTACAACGGCACCGTGGCGAACTTCTCGGCCGGCGTCGCGACCTTCAGCATCCAGCCGAGCACTGGCTTCACCAGCTTCTACATCGCTGTGTCGTTCAGTGGCACCGCAGCTCTTTCGGCGGCGTCTGCCGGCACCGTTTCCTTGGCCTTCGGCCTGGGCAACTCGATGCAGCAGGTTGCGCCGGCCACGAGCGGCAAGACCGGCACGATCTCGCTGGGTGGCTTCAACGCCGAACTCAACACCTTCCTGGGTTCGTCCAACACCGCGTTCTCGTCGTTCGCTCGTATCCACAACAACGGCATCATCGCTTCGACCGCGACGGTGACCGTGCGTAACGATGCGACCGGCGCGAGCATGGGTGTGTTCACCACGGCCGCGATCGCGACCAACCAGACGCTCCAGATCAGCGCGAAAGACATCGAAACCGGCGCGGGCATCACCCCGGCGGCTGGTGTCAACTACACGCTGTCGATTGCTGGTGCGTTCAGCGGTTACGCTCAGCACATCATCTTCAACCCGGCGACGGGTCAGCTGGCCGATCTGTCCAGCTTCCGTAACCGCGGTGCGGCGAGCAGCGTAACCAGCCCGTAAGGATTGGTTTGCTGACCTAACGTCAGGTTCGCCTGGCGAAAGATTGGGGGAGGGCGAGAAATCGCCCTCCCTTTTTCTTTAGGCGATCCCGGCCCGAAAACCCGCCGCCCGCAAAGGGTTGGCGGCCTTACAACTGACACTGATGTAACCGCCTCGATGGGCGCCAAAAGCGTATGATCCGGGGCCAGGATCGACCCGGCCCAAATCACATGCCCCAGACCTTTCAGTACGAAGCCCTTGATGCTGCCGGCCGTCTTCTGACCGGCCGGGTGGACGCGAATCACCCGCGGGAAGCCCAGCGCACGCTCGAGGGGCAGGGCCTCACCCTGGTTGAGCTGGCGCCGGCGCGGACCGAGGCCACGGCGGGCAGCGCGTTTTTGCGCCGCCGGGGTGTCACGGATCAGGACCGCATTCTCGCTCTGAAACAGCTATCCCTGCTGCTCAAGGCCGGTGTTCCCCTGGTCCAGGGAATCGGCACCCTGAAAGGTCAGGCCACGCACCCTCTGCTCTCCACCGCTTTCGGGGAAATGGAAAAGCGTCTGCGGACGGGGGACACTTTCACCAACGCCCTGTCGACGGCGCTGCCCTTGCTGCCGCCTTACGTCTATCAGCTGGCCGCCTCGGGCGAGGCCATCGGCCACCTCGGCCAGGCCCTCGAAGACGCAGCCACCCAGATGGCCTATGACCGCCAGGTCCGCCAGGACATCCGCAATGCGCTGACCTACCCGGCCATCCTGATCATTTCCGGGATTACCGCTGTCCTATTCATTTTCATCGTGGTGGTGCCGCGCTTTTCCACCATGTTGGCCAGCGCCAAAAAGCCCCTGCCCTGGGTTTCGGCGGTGGTGCTCAAGACGGGCATGGTCCTCGCGACCCATAAACTGCTGATTTTTATCGCCGTCGCGGCCCTGGTGTGGGCGGCCCGCGCGATCTTTATCGACCCCGCGCGGCGCGCCCGCTTCCGCGAGTTCCTGGCCAGCCTGCCTCTGCTCGGGGTCTGGCTTAAGGATGCCGAGGTGGCGCGCTGGGCGTCCATGTCGGGCACCATGCTCTCCAACGGCGTCGATCTGATCAAGGCGCTGCAACTCGCGCGCGACGCCGTGACCTTGGAAAGCCTGCGCGACCGCCTTGAACAGGCGACAAAAATGGTCCGCACCGGCCATTCCCTGTCCAGCGCGATGGGTGCACAGCAGGCGTTCTCCCCGACCGCGCTCAGCCTGATCCAGGTGGGCGAAGAATCGGGGGAGCTGCCGATGATGCTGCGCTCTCTGGCGACCCTCTATGAGGACACCGCGCGCCAGCGCATGAAACAGTTTTTGTTGATGCTAGAGCCCATCGCCATCCTGCTGATCGGGGTGGTGGTCGGTGGCATCGTCGCGGCGATCATGTTAGCAATCACCTCCGTCAACCAGGTAGCCTTGTAATGAGGGATTTCGTCATGCGAATCATTTCGCCGGCGCGCGCTGCCGTGCGCGCGGGGGCGCGCCGTGGCGCCGCGGTACGCACGTCCAGACTGGCCGCCGGTTTCACCCTGCTCGAAATGCTGGTGGTGCTGGTGATCATCGGCTTGCTCGCGGGGCTGGTCGGCCCCCAGCTCATGGGCCGCGTGGACACATCCAAAGTCACCGCAGCCGATACCCAGGTGCGCATGCTCAAGGCCGCGCTGGACACCATGCGCCTCGACATCGGGCGCTATCCCACCCGCGAGGAAGGCCTCGCGATGCTGACCACGGCTCCGCGCGAGGAGCGCGCGGCGCGTAAGTGGCAAGGACCGTACCTCGCTGAGGGTTTGCCCATGGATCCTTGGGGCAATCCCTATCAATACAGTCCCGCCACGCCGACCACTGTCGTGCTGTACAGCTTCGGCGCGGACGGCCAAGCGGGCGGCGAAGGCACCAATGCCGATATCGGCTTCCTCGGACAAGCCACCGCAGCGGATGCCGCGAAATAAAGCCGTCCTCGCGCGTACCGGCCGGCAAGAGCTGCGGCGGAAGCCGGTTCGCGGCTTCACCCTGCTGGAAATGCTGGTGGTGCTTGTGATTCTTGGCCTCACCGCCGGCGTGGTGGTGCCGCAGATGAGTACCATGGGCGCCAGCTTCGATTTCGCCCTCAAGCGCGAATCCTTCGAACAGGCCTTGAACGGGCTCGCCTATCAGGCCTTTCGCGATAATCAGGATCTTATCC
>CANJOI010000034.1 GCA_947475365.1 Fidelibacterota bacterium
AGGAATTCCTCTTTGGTGATCTTGCCGGCGCGCAGGTCCTCCGACATCTTCCAGAGGCCGGTTCCGGACCCCACGGTCTTGTCGTGATAGCGCCCCGAGAGCATGGCCCCGCCCGAGAGCCCGATGGTGGGGATGTCGCAGGAGGCGGCGCCCATCAGCAGTGAGGGCGTGGTCTTGTCGCAGCCCATCATCAGCACCACACCGTCGATGGGATTGGCGCGGATGGATTCTTCAACATCCATGCTGGCGAGATTGCGGAACAGCATGGAGGTGGGACGCAGGTTGGTCTCGCCCAGGGACATGACCGGGAATTCCAGCGGAAAACCGCCGGCCTCCCATACGCCGCGCTTCACCCATTCCGCCAATTCCCGGAAGTGCCCGTTGCAGGGCGTCAGCTCGGACCAGGTGTTGCAAATGCCAATGACCGGCCGGCCGTCGAACAGATCGTGGGGATAGCCCTGGTTCTTCATCCAGCTGCGGTGGATGAAGCCATGCAGGTCGTCGGAGCCGAACCAGGCCTGGCTGCGGAGTTTCTTCTTTTCGGTCAAACTTATTCTCCCCTGTGGGCCTTCACGGTCGCGCGGCGCGGCGAAAAGCGCAAGCCGTCCTCAGGCGCGTTTGGCCTTCTTCCATTTCCGGAATCGCATGACTTTCAAATTGCGCCGCGTCCATGCGGTGCGGGCCGCCGGCGGCGCGGTCAGCACCGGACGCCGCAGCCCCTTGACCGCCCCGGCGAGCACGATGGCGTTGCGTTCGGCGCCGGGGCTATCGAGCAGCCGCACCGGCCAGCCCGCGGCTGTCAGCCCTTCCGCCATGCGGTCGGCGGTAGGATCGATTTTCTTATGCAGGCAGATATTGATCAGCACCGCGCCGTCTTCCGTCAGGCAGCGGCGCGCGGCTTCGCCCAGCCCTTGCCCTTTCATGTGGGTGGGCATGTACTCGCCGATGAAGGCGTCGATGATCAGGACGTCGAACCTGCGGCGGGTTTTGCGCAGAAAGGCGAGGCCGTCGCTCACATGGCACTCCACCTCCGGCGGCAGGCCGAAATGGCGCTTCGCGAGCCGGAACGACACCGGATCGATATCCACCGCGGTCACTTTTTTGCCCGCGCGCGTCAGCATGGTGGCGAGCGTGCCGCCGCCGCAGCCGATCATCAGCACGCGCTGTCCGGGCTTTTGCAGCGCGAAACCGTAGAGCGCGTGGATATAGGCGTCGAGGCTGACACCGTTCGCATCCACCGTACTCTGGTTGCCGCCCTTCTGCTCATAGGTCAGCGTGCCGTGCCGCTTGCTGGGCCGCAGCGTGATGACGCCGAATTTGGAGGGATGACGGAAAGGCGGGCTCATGGCCCGACTGTGTAGCGCAAGCCGGCCAGCCCGCGCTACTGCGCGGGCTGGCCTAAAAGCTTAAGCCAGAATTTCACCGACGCTGCGGTTGGTGAGATTGCTCTTGGTGCCCCACTGCTCGATCTTGACGCCCATGAGCTGGAGCGCGGTCAGGCCGACGCGGGTGCCGGCTTCGCCCTTGAGATCGATGTGCATGCCGGTCTTCATCTTGCCGCCGGCCCGGCCGGCGGTGAACATCGGCATGCCGTCCAGGCTGTGGACACGGGCGTAGCCATGGTCGGTGGTGGCGTAGATCAGCACGTTGTCCAGCACCGTGCCGTCGCCTTCCTTCATCTTGGCGAAAGCGTCTACGAAATACGCCCAGGCTTCCATGTTACGGCGGGTGAACCACGACACCGTCGGCTGGTAGCCGAGCGCCTCGTCGACCGGTTCCTCGTGCGTGCAGGTGTGGTGCGGCTTCTCATAGCCGGCCTTGCTGGGGTCGCCGGGGCGGGTGGTGTAGGCGACGTTGAACACGCGGGTCTGATCGCAGGCCACCGCCATGACCATCAGGTCGGTCATGATCTTGTGGCGCTGCTTCATCTGCTCGCTTTCCTTGCCCGGCGCCACGTCCTTCTTGGGATCGAGGCCGGCCGTGTGACAGGCTTCGATCGGCTCTGGCTTGGTAAGGCGGCGTTCGAAGTTGATTTCCAACTGGCGCAGGCCGGTGAAGTACTGGTCCAGCCGCTCCTTGTCTTCGTAGCCGACGGCCTGCTGCAGCTTCTTGACCTCGTCCATCACACCGGACAGCGCGCTCTTGCGCACCATGAGGCGCGGGTCGGGCGAGAAGCTCGGCGCATTGGGATCCTGGAAATCCGGGCCGAACAGGCGCGTGTAGAAATTGAGCGGCGAGATTTCGGGCGAGTTGGGCGTGGTGCGGCTTTCGTAGGAATGGGTGCTTTTTTCCTCGCCGGTGCCGGTGACCGTCAGCGACTTATAGCGCGTGGTGCGGCCGATCTCGTTGGCGATGGTGACATCGAGGGTTTCGCCCGGGATGTCATTGGTGTCACGCGGCGCCTGGCCGGTGGTGAGGATGACCCAGCCCGAGTAATGGCAGAGGTTTTCATAGGTGTCGCGGAACGCCGTGGCATTGGTGAACAGGTTTATGTGCTTCTGGATGGGCGCCAGCGCCGCGATCTCTTCCGGCAGGTCGAAATTGAGCCCGGTCTTCTTCGGCACGAAGATGTTTTTCTGCATCCCCAGGCTCCAGGTCCAGGTCCCGAAGCGCACCGGCAGAGGCCTGCCCGAGGCGAGCGCGGTGCCGTTATTGTTGAGAAAGCAGTTCAGCAGCGGCAGACCCACCGTGACCGCGCCGCCATTGAGAATTCCGCGCAGCACGCGCCGCCGGTTGAATGCGGTCATGATCTTATTTCTCCCTGTTCAGCCGGCGAATCCCATCCCAAGGCAGCCCGGCGGTCGCCAAGTGTGCGCTTTCCGGCCCTGGAACGCCAGATTTTCGATGCCCGCCCGCGCCAGCGTCGTGGGGGGTCGAATCTTAAGGTACTGGGAAAACTGCATTTTTTGAATTTTACGCCGCGGGCGGGGCGGACGCCTCCGCGCTGCGGCCGGTGCCGGTGCGTGAAGAACAAGTTTTTCTAAACTATAATGCACTGCGTTTTGTTTGCGCTGCGGCATGGAATGCCATCTAATTCGGTTTAAGAATTGTGAACGCGCGCGCCACGGCACTGCCTCCGCGTCACTGCAGACAGAGTGAAACGGGTTGTTATGACGCAGCACTTTTTCATACCCGCCGCGGTCCTCGCCGGCCTGATGATGGCGGGCTGCAGCGCGCCCTCCGCACCGTCCGCCAGTGCGGCCAAAGGCCCCGGGGCGGCCCTGGTGACAACGGATCCGAAACCGGTTGCCGGCCGGCGCCTGATTACCGAGGAGCAGTATCTCAATACCATTGCCCACATGTTTGGGCCGGATATCGAGGTCGTGGCCCAGTTCGCGCCGATGCAGCGCACCGACGGCCTGCTCGGGGTGGGTGCGGCGCAAGCCGGCGTTCCGGCGGGACAGATGGTGAAGTTTCAGCGCGCCGCGCGTCAGGTGGCGGCGCAGGTTGTCAGCAATGGCAATGTGACCCTTCGCATTCCTTCGCGCCAGGATGCGTTGATCCCCTGCAAACCAGCTGATGCCGCCAAGGCGGACGACGCCTGCGCGCGCCTGTTTTTGGGCAATACCGCCCGCCTGCTCTACCGGCGGCCGGTCCCGGAAGGCCGGCTGAACCAGTTCGTCGCGGAAGCCGCCAAGGCGGCGACGCTCTCGCATAATTTTTATACCGGTTTGGCGATGGTGCTGGAGGGCATGCTGCTAAGCCCCGAGGTGCTCTTCATCACAGACCGCACCGAGCCGGACCCCGAACGCCCCGGGCAGCAGCGCCTCGATCCATATTCCTATGCGTCGCGCCTCAGCTTGCTGTTGTGGAACGCGTACCCCGACGACCGCGTGTTGAAGGCCGCCGAAAGCGGCGAACTGTCCACGGCCAAAGGCCGCAAGCGCATAGTCGAGATGATGCTGGACAGTCCGCGGCTGGAAGAGGGCATGCGCGCGTTTTTCGATGACATGCTCGCCTTTGACTCGTTCGCGAGTTTGTCGAAGGATCCCGCCGCCTATCCGGGCGAGACCGGGCTCACGCTGACCGCCGCCCGCGAGCAAACCCTGCGCACGATCTACTACCTGCTCGTGACCAAGAACCTGGATTACCGCGATCTCTTCACCACCCGCACCATGCTCATGTCGCCGATCCTGGGCACGGTCTATGGCGTCCCCACCGCGCCGGGCTGGCAGCCATATACTTTCCCCGCGGATAGCCCGCGCGTGGGCCTGCTCACACAAGTCAGCTTCCTCGCGGTCAATGCGCATCCCGCGCGCAGCTCCGCCACGCGGCGCGGCAAGGCGCTGCGTGAATTGCTGTTGTGCCAGCATGTGCCGCTCCCGCCGCCGAATGTCGATTTCTCCGCCCTCGAGGACCCCAATTCGGCGGCGAAAACCGCGCGCGACCGGTTGACGGTTCACCGCAAGAACCCGGTCTGCGCGGGCTGCCATCGCATCACCGACCCGATTGGCCTCGCGCTCGAGAACTTCGACGGCGCCGGGCAGTACCGGGCGGCCGAGAAAGGCGTGGAGATTGACACCAGCGGCGCCCTGGACGGTCAGAATTTCCGCGACGCCGCGGGATTGGCGCAGGCCCTTCACGATCATCCGTCGCTGCCGTCCTGCCTGGTGAGGCGCGCTTACGGCTACGGCGTCGGAGCGCCCTTGAAGGACGGCGATACCGAACTCGTCAATCAATTCACCAAACAGTTTGCCGCCAGCGGATATCACTTGCGCGATCTGCTGCAGACGATCGCGCTCAGCCCGGCGTTTTTGCAGGTGACGCCGCAAGAGACACCGAAACCCGCGACACCGAAAGAAGCAAACGCCCAGACCCAATCGCGCGCGGAGTAAAGCGGTGCGCGCAGTTCAGGAGTATTCTCGATGAAGAATGTAAGCCGGCGCCGGGTTCTCAGAGGGATCCTGAATGGAACCGCGGTGAATGTGGCGCTGCCGCTGCTGAACCTGTTCCTGAACGGAAACGGCAATGCGCTGGCGAACGGTGAATCGATCCCGCTGCGCTTCGGCACCTGGATCTGGGGCCTTGGCATGAACGATGTGATCTTCACGCCGAAGAAAACGGGGGCCAATTTCGACCTGCCGGAGGAAATCGCCTCGCTCGCCCCGGTGCAAAAGCACATCAACCTCTTTACGCGCTTCAACACCTTTAAGGACGCGGCGCCGCTGATGTGCCACCACACCGGCTGGGTGATCTTGCGCACCGGCATGGCGCCGTCGCTGCAGCAGGTGCGTCCCGGCGAGACCATCGACGTCACGGTCGCCAAGAAAATCGGCAGCACGACGCGGTTCCCGATCATCAGCGCGACCGCCACCGGCGATGTGCGGCACAGTTATAGCTACGAGAGCGAGAACTCGGTCAATGCGCCGGAGTTCTCGCCGGTCGGCTTCTACCGCAATTTATTCGGCCCGGACTACCAGGACCCCAACGCCGCCGAATTCAAGCCCGACACCAACGTCATGGTGCGCAAAAGCGTGCTGTCGGGCGTTCTCGACGAAACCAAATCCCTCCAGCGCGCCGCCGGCGCCGAAGACCGGGCACGACTGGACGAGTACTTCTCCTCCTTGCGCGACCTTGAGCGCCAGTTCGACCTCCAGCTCACCAAGCCCGAGCCGCGCGCGGCCTGTCTGAAGGTCGCGGAAATCAAGGGCGAGCCGTCGGCGGGAATCGACACCACCCAGGTGGCGCAGCGCCATAAGGTGATGACCCAACTGATGGCCATGGCGCTGGCCTGCGACCAGACGCGCGTCTTCAATATGTCCTATGCCGGTGAAACCGCCGCGACCACCAAGGCCGGGTACGACAAGCCCCATCACACCGCCACGCATGAAGAAGTGACCGACCCGGTCCTTGGCTATCAGCCGGAAGTGTCATGGTTCACGCGCCGCGCCATGGAATCCTGGGCCGAATTTGTCTCGATCCTGGCCAGCGTCAAGGAAGGCGACGGCACGCTCCTCGACCACAGCTTGGTGTACGCCATGTCGGACATCTCCTACGCCAAGATTCACTCACTCGATAACATCCCCATGTTCACCGCCGGCCGCGCGGGCGGACGCCTCAAGACCGGATTGCATATCCAGGGCAACGGCGATCCCGGAACGCGGCTCGGCTACACGCTGATGAAAGTGCTGGGCCTGGATATTCCCTCGTGGGGCACGCTCAGCAACACCACGTCGAAGGAAATCTCCGAGATTCTGGTATAGGTGACGCGCATGCGCCTTCAAATGCTCCTGGTGACGGCCGCCCTGATGCCGTTCGGCTGGCAAAGCCTCGCGGCCGGCGGACGCCCCGCCGAGGATTATGTGCATGTCCCCATGCCGCCCGGTGTCCAAGTCATCAACACCGAGCTTGAGGGCAATGTGTTCGCGGATGCCAGCGGGCATACGCTCTACGATTGGCCCCTGAAGCCCATGCGCGTGGGCGAAGCCGGCGACCCGGCGAACAAGTCGAATTGCACGAACCAAGTGCTGCGCGAGGAAGGCGGCCACATGAGCCCCTATCCCCCAGGATTGTTGCTGCCCGACCTGGACACCCGCCCCAGCTGCACGCAAATGTGGCCGCCGATGCTGGCCGATAAGGACGCGAAGCCCGTCGGTGACTGGACAATCGTGGTGCGCGATGACGGAATCCGGCAGTGGGCTTACGCGCAGCAGCCGCTCTACACCTTCAAATACGACCGGCTGCCGGGCGACACCATCGGCGGCACCAAGCGCGACATGAAGCCTGGCGTGAGCGCCCGGCCGGCGGTGCGCAATCCGGTCGGCCCGCCGCCGAACACCCCGACGGGATTTGACGTATTGTCGACCGTCAATGGACGGCTGCTGGTGGGCGCCAACACCGCGCTGAGGCCGGCGATCTATACCTACGATAAGGACACCGCGACCAAATCGGCCTGTACCGGCGAGGATTGCCTGCGCCAATGGAAGCCCGTGCTGGCCCCGGAACTCGCGCGGCCAACCTCAAAGGAGTGGTCGCTGGTGGAGCGGTCTCCCGGCGTGCGCCAGTGGGCTTTCCGCGGCAAGCCGCTCTATACCCATATCGCGGATATGCCGTTCCGCGGGCACGGCATGAGCCTCGACGGCAGCGACACGCCCGGCTGGCGGGCGGTCTACACCCAGACCACACCCGAAATCCCCAGCGAACTGAAGCGTCAGGCGACCATCGGCGGCGATACGCTTGCCGACGCCCGCGGGCGCACGATCTATCTCTACTTCTGCCAGGACGACGCCAACGACCAGTTGAACTGTGATCATCCTGAAACCAGCCAGGCCATTCGTTTGGCGCTGTGCGGCGCCGGTGACCCCGCGCGCTGCCTGCGGCGGTTCCCGCTGGTCCTGGCCTCCGTCGGTGCCCAAAGCACCAGCCGTGCCTGGAACGTGCGGGAGATCGACCCGATGACCGGGCGGTTCGCGGCGCCGGGCGCCAAGGGCGCGGTGCGTGTGTGGACCTATCGCGACCGGCCGCTCTATACGTTCGATGGCGACCCGCCGCCGAAGATCGGCGACCGCGAGCCCGGCGACGTCGAAGCGGATGGCCTCGGCGAATGGCACGGTCAACGCGACGGCTACACCGCGTTCTGGCTGCGCGACGATTTCTACGGCCGCAATAATTAGGCGCAGGAGAGTTCCATGACACGCACCTCAAAGTTGGTACTGCGCACCTTGACCGCCGGCGCCGTTCTGGCCGCGGCCGCGACGTCCGCCCCCTCGTCCACCCGGGCCGCCGACGCCATACCCCAACTGCGGAACGGCTCCATTGGCTACATCATCACCAATCTTCATTGGGCGGGTTACAAGACCCCCGACGCCAAAGCCGAGTGCCCGGACGGCAAGGTCAATCCCTGGGGGCCGCGCGAACAGTTCAAGGTGATGTACCCCGACGACGGCAAACGCACGGTGATGGATACGCACTTCGCCTTTGAGATCAGCTCCTGGTATCCCGATGCCGAGACACCGGACCGTTTCCCGTTCTATGAGGCCAAGGGCAAGTATTCCACCGGCCTCAATCTCGACGGCAAGGTTGGCCCCAACGATTTCACCAGTCCCGATGGCGAACCGGGCATCGACAACCAGCTGTTCCGCACCATCGGCTGCGTCGAGAACTATCGTCCGCCTGAAGGCACGACGACCTTCTACGCCGACAAGGCGATCATGGAAGAGCGCTACAACCGTATGCTGATCGAGCTCACGGGCGTCGACAGCCTCGAGAACGACAACGACGTCACCGTCACCATGTATCGCGGGCTTGACGAGCTGGTGGCCGACGCCACCGGCGAGCGCTATGTCTCCGGCACCACCATGCGCGTCGACGCCAGGTGGGGAAAGAAGTTCGTCCAGACGTTCAAGGGCAAAATCGTGGGCGGTGCGCTCATCACCGAGCCGGTGGCCTTCGGGCAGATCCCGTGGTCGTCCTTCTCGCTGCCCACGGTCCAGAAATTCCACGACATGCGCTTCCAGCTGCGCCTGCGGCCGGACTCCGCCGTTGGCTACATCGGCGGATATGTCGATGTGGAAACCTGGTACTGGCAGACCATGAAGTCGGAATCGACCCACCACCAGAGCAACGGCCAGACGACACTGAATTCGCTCTACAAGGTTCTGCGCAAGAACGCCGACGCGTATCCCGATCCCGCCACCGGCCGCAACACCGCGATTTCCGGTTCACTCGAAGCCAAGTTCGTGCAGGCCTTCATCGTGCACCCGCCCACGGACAATAAGGTGGCATCGGCCCAGGTAACGGCGGCTCCGTCGCAGGAGCGGCGCGAGCGCTAAAATACGCGCCTAAGAGTGCCGCCACATGACGGCGCGTGCGGCTCTTGTCACCACATTGCACGATGCGGCGGCGACTCTGGGATCGTTTGTCGCCTATCACCGCGCTATCGGTTTCGCCCATTTCTTCCTGTTCTTCGACGATCCGGCAGATTCGATGCTGGATTGGGCGCGTGCGCAGCCGGACATAACGGCCATCGCGCGGGAGGAGAATTTGCGGCGTGTCTGGCAGGGTCTCGCGCTTTGGAGCGAAGCCGCCCCGCATGTGGACCGCGAAGTCATGGCGCGCCAGTTGCTCAACGCCGAACACGCCATGAACCTGGCGCGTGCAAAGAGTTTCGATTGGTTGCTACACATTGATGCCGATGAGCTGTTCTATGTGGCGGGTGGCGACGCCGCGGCGCATTTCGCGGGCCTTGCCCCACAAGCAGACGTATCGACCTACGCCAATTACGAAGCGGTGCCCGAAACCGAGAATACCGGCGACTTCTTCCGCACCGTGACGCTCTTCAAACCGCCGTTCGCCACGCCTTCATCGCCGGAAGCCAAGGCGCTGGTGGCCCGCGCCGGCCAGCGCGCCGATGCCCTCTTCCATTTCTACGGTAACGGAAAATCCGCGGTGCGCCTGGCGGCGCCCGGCATGCTGCCCGTCAACGTCCACACTTTTGCGCGGCGCGGCGACAGTGGCGTGGAATTGGGGAGCGTTCATCCTGCACTATCCCTGCTGCGGCTTTGCCGCTTTCCGGCAGAAGTACCTCACGCTCGGGCGCTTCTCCGATAAATGGTGGGGCACAATCGATATCGCCGAGGCTGTCGGCCCCTTCCACCTGCACGCTCGTGACGCGGTCATGGACTCGGTTGCCGCTAATGACATTGAGCAAGCGCGCCGTTTCTACCGGGAGCGGTTGATGATTGCCGACCCGGCGTTGATCGGCGACATGACGCGGCACAATCTGTTGCAGCGCGTGAACGCGCCGCAAAGAATCTTCGCTGGCCTTCGCTAGAACAACCAGCCGTTCAGGGTCAGGCGCTGATCGGTGAGCGCCGCGGAGGCGCACCGGATCGGTGTGACCTCGTGGAAGATGAACGTGGGAAAGATCATCAGGCCGTTCTCGGGCGGATCGATGTCGGCGGCGATCTTCCCGCACCGGCCGTAACCGCCCTGGTACAGCGTGTGATAGAGGCTCAGGTGGCCGCCGCTGAACTGCTTGGGCTCGCGGTGGAAATAATAGACATAGCTGATACGCCGGTGGGCGATTTCGGGGGTGCCGTCGTCCGTATGCACGGCAAAGAAGTCACCCTCGCCATGGGCCGTGATCTGGCATTCCATGGCGTTGAGCGGCAGTGGATCGATGCCTAGCCGGGGCCACAGCGCAGGCATCAAGTCCTGGAGTTTTGGCATCATCATTGCCGCCATGACCCCGTTGGCGGGCCCGTCCAGAACCCGTGAGCTGCGGATGCGATAGCGCGGAGGCGCGAAGGCCGACGTGGGGGCCTCGTGCACCCCTGAATTCTGGAAGGCGCCCACGTGCGTCAGAGCAAAGTCCAAGACCCGCACGCGCTCGGCGTCCGTCAGAAAGTCGCGGAGCAGCACATGCGGCGGCGCAACCTCGACGCTCGCGATATCCCCTGCGGCAATCTCCGTCCCCCCCCCCGTGGAAAGCTCTACACTTAGCATCTTCCCCGCGGCGGCAGAGGGTACGCGCAAATAATGCAGCAGCTCCTGGAATGCGCTGCCGGCCGGCATGCGGACCGCGCGGCTCTCGCCGTCCTTGAGTGTCAGTGCGGCTTCAATCACGGTCGGCTTTTCCAGGCGTTTCGGAATAAACCGGAGCAGCGGTCGGCGCAGTCCGAGTGTGTGGTCGGAGCAGCGCGCCGCCTGCCCCTTGTAAAAAACCGCCGCGACTTTTGGCGATATTGTTGCCGCCGCATCTTAGCCGTTAACCGTCGTTCCGCGATTAAGCAAATAACGCAGGAGAAATCGCTCATCGTAGTGCGGCAGGTCAGCCAGCACTTTGGCGGCATGGGCGTGGCTCTCCGTGACCGCGCCGAAAAGGCAATTCACGCATTCCAACTGAAAAATGGCACGCATGCCCGATTGCACAGTCAGGGCCTTATGGAACCCCTGGGTATTTTCGACGATCACAGTCCCTGCCGGTCCTGCAAGCTTGAGCCCGACGCCAAGGTGGCGTTCGACTTCCTCGTCGCTAAAACGTCCATCCCGCGCCAGTTCTACTGGTCGTTCAAGGTGTGAGCCGGGAACAAACATGTGCGGTCCGTTCTCCTCGGATACATCCGTGAGATATATGAACACCTTGATCCAGCCGGTCGGCGTGTCGTTGTCGGCGTGATACATCTGTGCCGCGCCGGAGTTATCTTTGCGCGTAAACTGGGACGGGCGAACCGAGTACCAGGCATTAACGTTACGCAGAATCGGATGACCAAGATCGTCGCCAATCGCGCGCAGTACCCCCATATCCTCCAAAAGCTTGACTGCGGGCGCGACCGGCAGATCATTCTCCCGCATGTGATAGCGAAATCCGCCGGGGACGTCTTCGGCAACCAGATCCTGGAATAGACCGGTCTTTCCGTCCACTTCGCGCACCGTGGGCAGCGAAGCCATCTTCTCCAACATCCCGGCCGCGAACTTGCGCGATTGGGGCGTGGCAGGGATGACGCAATACCCCTGTCGATCCAACTCCTTTCGGATCGCCTCGGACTGCGGGCTTTTGACGAAGGTAGTGGGGAATGCTTCCCGATAACTCTCCCGGCACAGAAGATTGAAATTGAATCTCGACTTGACTGATTGCATCCGGAGCAATGCGTAACCTTCGCTGTAGAACTCATTTTCATAAAGCGCAGAGGTGCAGTAGTTGAGCACGTCAAGCACGGGACCCGCCCGAACCAGACCGCGCACAATGCATTGTTCAAAGGCTTCCCTGAAAATCCTGTGGTCGGTCTCAAAATAGGGGTTGGCGCCGGAAGGGGCGGCGGGCGCAAGGGCGCGGGTCGCGCGCAGGCCATCCTCCACGGCGCAAAACTGCTGCTGAAACAGCCTCATGATTTTAGCGAGACTCTCGCCGGAGGCCTGGCGTTCATCCGCCGCCCAAGCGTCCGTGTCGCGGCCCGGATACATTACGGTTTCGAACGACGCCATGTAATGCACGCCCGGAACGCTCGAGCGCAGCTGCTCGAGCGCGATGCGCAGCACCGCTTTCGAATGGCTCGTCGCGGCGGCGATGTGCACATCCCGACGGAAAGTCCGGGGCAGCGGAACTGGTGAAACCCCGACAATGAATTGGACGTCGGGGTTGAACGCCCGCAATTGCTCAACGGCCGCCTTCAGCGTCTCCACGTTGTCATCGACACTGAGGCTCTGCGCCTCCCACAGCGCAGGATTTATACGCGGCGTGTGATGCAGATAGTGCCCTGTCGGCAGATAACGATACACTTCATTCGCGTCCAGCATGAGCACGATAATATCGGCATCCTGCAAGGCCGCGCGGGCGCAGGCACCGTGCCTTTGCCACAACTCGCCCAAGCGCGGCAGTTCGTCCTCGCTGTAAACAATGCCCTCGCGGAATGGATCGAGAATGCGCTCCCCGGCGCGATGAACAACAAGCGGCGGCTTGTCCAGGCCGAACGCCCAATTGAATATCTGACAGAAGCCGATGACGTTTGAAATCTCACCCCACCGGGCAGAAGAACCGTGGACTTCGCTCCCCGCGATCGGATTGGCCTCCGTCAACAGATAGTTATAACCGTTGAGTTGCAGCCATTTGGCCATCTCGGTGGTGAAGGACGAACCGAGGGACACGATCTTGGATTGGCGCGTGACAATGGGCGTACGGCTGGACCAGTAAATCTCGTTCGAAACGCATCTGTGTGGCTCCTGCGTCCGGTCCGGCCAAATATGCGCAGTGACCCGATCGCGATCTGTCGGCACCGGCCTGAACATTTCGACGTTGGCGTTGATCTGACGGACGATGGCATCAACGACGTCGGGGGAAATCCCTTCCGCCATCAAAAAATCCACCAAATCATGCAGAGACACTGGCAGCGCAGGAATGCGCGTCAGCTCCACTCCGAAGTTGCGGAGGAGGTCCGCAAGAAGCGTGGCATCTCCAACGGTGTCGGGCTCGAGCATCAATCGCGGTTTCTCCATTGCGGAAGTCCGAAGGTTTCTGCCGGAACGCCGGCCCCTCAGCGAGGCTTCCCCCGCAGCGCGCCTTCGCGATTGGCGCGGGCCTCGGCGAAGTCGGGCTTTAGCCGTAGGGCGCGTTCGAAATTCGCCACCGAATCCTCTAAGCGATTCAAGTTTTGCAGGATCAGGCCGCGGCTGTTCCAGGCCTCCGCAAACCCTGGCTGCAGCGCCAGCGCCGCATCCAGGGCCGCAAGGGCCTCGGGGAACCGCGACATATCCCCGAGCACGGTGGCGCGGCAATAGTGCAGCTCCGGCGCGGGCCGCAGGGCGGCGGCCTTATCGTAGCTCGCCAGCGCCTCTTCGCGACGGCCAAGGCCATGCAGCACGGTGCCCCGCGTCATCAGCGCCTGAATATAGGTGGGCTGGATCTTCAGCGCCGCATCAAAGCTGGCCAGCGCCTCTTCCTGACGGTTGAGATACAGCTGCGCCATACCGCGATTGTTGAGCACGTCGGCGGCGCCAGGCCTCTGCGCCAGCGACTGGTTGAAGCTGGCGATGCCGTCGGCGAAGCGGCTCAGGTTGCACAGCGCGATGCCGCGGTCGTTGTAGGCTTCCGGGTAATCGGGCTTGAGCGCGATGGCGCGGTCAAAGCTCGCCAGCGCATCGGTCAGCTTGCCCAGATGCGTCAATATGACCCCGTGGAAATAGTGCGCCGGGGCGTTGTCCGGCTCGAGACGCAGGACCTCGGCGCACTTTTGCTCCGCGCCGGCGATGTTGCCCGCGCGGCGCAAGAGCACCGCCTCTTGCAGTCCCGGTGACAGTGCAACGCTTTCGGTTGCCGCCGGTTTCGGCTTGGCGCGGGCGCCTTCGCTGCGGGCAGCCACCGCCGGCGCCAGGAACGCCTCCCATTGCGCAGCGCGCTGCACCCAGGTGCACTCCCGGTTGACGGCCTGCAACTGGGTGAAGCGCGTCTCGGCCCAGGCCTTGGGGTCGCGCTTGAATTCCGCTTCGTTCTTTTCGATAAGCTTGGTGATGCCCGCGATGTGATCGTCGCGCAGGATCGCTCCGCCATCGGTAGGCACCAGGTCCGCGAAACCCATGGTGGTTTCCGGCAGCGCGCCTAGATCGTTGCTGATCACCTTGAGGCCCGCGGCCATGGCCTCCATGGCGGCGATGCAGGAGCTTTCGATGAAGGTCGAAGGATAGGTGAGATACGCGGCCCCCCGGAACGCCTCCGCCAGCTTCCGCTGGCTGACGCCGCCGTGGGTGCGGATGCGCGGATTGCGCCGGGCGGCGTCGAAGATCGGCGTGTAGGCGCTGCCATCGGCCTGATAGGTATCCAGCGAGGAAAACACGTCCAGTTCCACCTCGCCCTTCACCCGGTCCATGACTTCCACCAGCTGATCGAGCCCGCGGAAGGGCATGCTGGCGTAGACCGCACGGTTCTGCTTGGCCGCACGCACCTCGTCCGCCGAAGCAAACATGTTCTCGAAGCACGGCGCGATGGCGTTGCCGATGGCCGTTGTGGGAACCGAAAGACTGAAGGCACGCCGCAACGTCCCGCTGACGCAGACCGCGGCGTCGAGCGATTCCTGAAGCGCGTTCAGCGACTTCAGCGCGGGTTGGTCAGGGTAGATATGCAGCCAGATGACATTGAAAATGTTGGGACTGGCGCTTTTCACATAGGGCGCGATGTCGGGATAGTTCAGCGAGATCACCGCCTCATAGCCGCCATCGCGGAAAAAGCCCGCCGGATACCCCAGCATCTCGTTCGTCGCCACATGGCGGACGCCCATCAACTCCGCCGGCGTGCCTTCCGGCAGCTTCGCCACCAGGGTGACGTCATGCCCCCGCGCGGCGAGCGCCCGCGAAAGGTAACAGACACAGGACGCCATGCCGCCCAGCGGCTGCTGTTCGGGCGTTGCGACGTTGAACGTCAGTTGGGACGGAAGATCGACAAATACAATGCGCATGGGCGCGAAGATCACACGTTTCCAGCCGGAGGAAAACCGGCCTTCGCCGCGGACTCACCTCTTTTTTTAGTGGCGGGCGGTCTGCACAGTTTCGGCCTTGGCGGGTGCGGCCGGGGCGTCGCTGGCCACGGCCTTTTCCGGATGCTCGATATACACCTGGGCCATATTGAGGGTGATGGCGCTGGAGATCGCGGTCATCTTGCCGTCCTTGCCGGGATGGCCGTCGGCGTTCTTGAGGATTTCCCAATAGAACTCTCCGGCTTCCAACTGGCCGTAGGACAGATGGTGCGTCGACCAGCTGGTGAGCCAGCGGTAGAGCGATTCATTATCGAAATAGCCGGCGATCAGGCCGTCGGCGCTGTGGGGCGTCAGCTTCATGGAAAACCGCATATCGCGCACGGCCAGCGAACGCGGCACGCCGCCGAAAATCTGCCACGGCCATTTGCCGTCCTTGGCCTCGGTGGTCAGTACGCCGTCCACGATCTTGCCTTTGAACTTCTGGATGACCTTGGCGCCGTAGGTAGCGTCAACGCGCTGGGTGCCGCCCGGCGCCACCTTCTCGCCGGTGGCGTCCAGCAGCAAGGGGTCGCGGCCGCGTGCGATGGTCACTGTCACATCCGGATCGTTGGCGAGATCGTCGACCTCCGTGACCTCCAGCAGGATGCGGTTGTAGCCGAAGTCCGGGATTTGCTTGTTGGCGAACAGCTGCAATTGGCCCTCGGGACCGCGGAACTGGGAGTTGCAACCGGTGACGCGGTAAAAGGCGTTGTCGATGCCCTTCTCGCCCATGGGGCTGGTGAAATCCTTGGGGCCGACCTTGCCGTCGAGGTTCAAGCCCAGGGCGATGTTGCCGGTGACTTCGATGTAGTCGAACTTATTACCGCCCATGTCACCCGGGTACATCTTCAAGGCTTCGCGGGCGAGCTGGGTCTTCTCCACCGGGCCCATGTCCGGGAACAGCGTTTTGAAGATCTCGCGCGGGCCATTGGGCGACAGCCCCTTGGGGCACTCCGCCTTGCCATCCGCGGTCTGGTACATGGTCCAGTGCAGGTCCGTGGTGACATAACCGATGCGGCGATCCTTGATGATGGACTCGCCTTCACCGGCATATGCGGTTCCGGACAGGGCACACAGTGCGGTGGCGCTCGCCAAGATTTTGGACAGAGAGGTCATGTTCATTTTCCTGTTGTCAGCCGCCGCGGCGTCCGAAGACTTCCTTGGTGTAAAAGGCGCGGAAGCCGTTGCGCTTGCCCTGCCACTCGCCCATGCCATTGCCCTCGATGTCGCCGGGTTCTTTATCCCCGGCGTAGGTGTAGACCGGGCGGCCACGGTAGGCCCACACTCGCTGCGCGCCTTGCTGGTGCGATACCGCTTCACGTCCGGTCTTGGGATCCACATAGACGATGGACCACACCTGGCTGGGTGCTTTGGCGTTGGCGGGCGCCGGCACATAGGGCCACATCTTCAGCGCCCGGTCCCAGTCGGCGCCGCCCGCGATGGCGATGCGGTAGACCTGCGGGCTGTCCATGGTGTCGCAGGCCATCTGGTCGAGAGAGTCATCGCCGCAGGTGTAGTAGTAAATGGTCTTGCCGCCGGCATCCGCCAGCACGTCGCCGGTCAGCGCCATCTGGGTGGTGAATTCCGCCGGATGGGCTGGCCCCTTCTGGGTGAACACATTGTGCCAGCCGGGCATGTCATCCCCGGCGATGCTTTCGCGCCTGAGGTCCTGGGCGTAGGTATAGACCGGCTTTTTGCGGAACGCCCACTGCCGCTCGCCGGGGGCCCGCTGCACGATGGTCCATTCACCCTGGGGCTGCGCGGCCGCCGGCGCCAGGACCGGATGCCAGGTGCGCGCGCATTCGCCGGTACACACGGATTTATTGGCGGGGTCTTTGTCCCAGATGTAGATCGCGTAGTCCTTGTCGTTCACCAGCATGCGGCCGGCGACGGTGGTGGTGACCTTGAAGCCCGGCGGCGCGTTGAGCGGCGGATTGACTGGCAGGCGCGCGGGCTGTGTGCCGCTGCCGCCGCTCTCGAGCGTTCCCGAGCCGCCGTTGGCCACGCCGGGGGCCTTGTCCAGGATCGAGGTGTAGACCGGCAGCTGGTCATAGGCCCACTGCTTCTTGCCGTCGGGGCGCACGATCACCGTCCAGGCGCCGATGGGCTTGGCGCCTTCGGGGGCCAGCAGCGGCGGCCATGTGGCCGCGCACGAGAGGCGCTTGTCCACGTCCGGCAGATCCATCCCCGCGGGCCACGGGCTCATCATGCCGGCGGTCTTGGTCGTGACCACATCGGTGCAGGTGGATTTGCCCTTGGGATCGCCGGAGAAACCCACCCGCATGGCCCGCTGCGGCCAGCTGTAGAGCGTTTTACCCTGGGCGTCGGCGAAGACCGGACCTTCCAGCTCGCTCATGACCACCTGCACGCCCGCGGGCATGGGCACGTGCGCGTAGTCCTCCACGGTTTTCTGTTCCGCCGCACTGACAGCGCCGGTGACCAGAAAACCCGCGCTAAGCGCGAGCTTGAACGCCTGTTTCATATGCCGTCTCCCTGACACGAAGCCGCTCCCGAGGCTTCGTATAACCGAGCCACATTCATAGCACGGCCGCGAGGTAACAGAGAGTCTTCTGAGGCCCGCGATCAACCCCCGGAAGGTCAGGTCGGAGGCGCTTTGGCGCCGTCCGCGAGCCACTGGGCCCAAAAGGCCTCTTCCGCGCCGACCACCGGCGCGGAATCGTCGCGCAGCATGTCGATGGTGTCCGAGAGCGGCTGGTATTGCCGGCCGTGAAAGCCGGCGACCATGGCGCCGCTGATGTCTTTCACGAAGATGTAGACCTCCGGCACATGGAGATGGCTGTCGAACAGGATGTAAGGCTTGCCCGAAACCCGGAACGCATTGGCCGCGTGCTGTACACCGTTCACGGTGACCACCATATCCTTGATGACCAGGGGGTCCTCGCCGAAGCCCAGCCGGTCAGCAATATCGCCGCGCAGCTCGCTGTCGATACCGGACTTCTGAATGGCGTCAAACAGCGGCCTCAGGTCCTTGGCCGGGCGCGATTGCGCGCCCGCCGCAGGGGCGAGCAAAACCGCGATCATGAATATGACGAGGCCGCGCATTGTGTCCTTTGCCATGACTGATGCCGGGTAGCCTTTACCCGATTTGCAGGGGCACGCAAAGTAAGGGAAGACCTGCCACGGCCATCCGCTTGCCCCATCCGCAACCCGGGCGATGCCAGCTCCTGCGCGGCCGGCGGGGACACTGCGGCGCGCCCCCTTGAAACAGGGCATTTTCGGCCCGGATTCTTCGAATCTTAACCTTCCCGGCGGATATCTGAAGGCTGACCCCCATCTCGGGGGTGCGGCCCTTGGAAACCCGCGCCATGAGCTTGTCGTCCACCCAGATACAGGCCCTGTCGACCACCCAGGTCGCGACCATGTCGACCACCCAGATTTCGGGGTTCCTGGCGACCGAGCTCGGCTATCTCACCAGCACCCAGTTCACGGCCATCACCACCACGCAGCTTGGCGTGCTCACGTCCACACAGATTGCGGGCTTCGGCACCGCCGACTGGACCGTGATCTCCACCACCCAGATCGGCGCCCTCACCTCCACCCAGCTCGGCAAGCTCACCACGTCGCAAATCAACGCCATCAACACCACGGCCTTCGCGGCGCTTTCGACCACGGCTGTGGGCGGATTGACGGTGACGCAGGTCAAGGGCCTGGCCACCACCGCCTTAACCGCCTTGAGCACGACCCAGGTGGGCGCCCTCACCAGCGCCCAGATCGGCACGCTCACCACCACCCAGCTCAACGCCTTCACGACCACGGTGCTGGCCAGTCTGACCACCACGCAGGTGGCCGGATTCTCGGTCACCCAGCTCAGCGGCCTCACCACCACCAAGTTCGCGGCGCTGACCACCACGCAGATCAGCGCGCTGACGACAACGCAGATCAAGGGCCTGTCCACGGCCGCGGCGGCCGCGCTCACCACGACGCAGGTGGGCGCCCTCACCACGGTGCAGATCGGCGTGCTGACGGACCCGCAGATCGACGCCCTGACCACCACCGCGGTCGCGACATTCTCGACCACACAGATCGGCGCGCTGACCAAAACCCAGATCGGCTTCCTGTCCTCCACCGCGGCGGGCGTCCTGAGCACGACTCAGGTGGGCGCCCTCTCCACGACACAGGTTCAGGGCTTCTCCACGACGCAGTTGAACGCCCTCG
>CANJOI010000035.1 GCA_947475365.1 Fidelibacterota bacterium
TGCCCACCAAGGGCGGCGTCCACGGCCAGGCGTTCCGCGATCTCGAGACCGAAAAGCAGGTGCTCGAAATGACCCGCACCATGGGCATCGGCGCGCAGTTCGGCGGCAAATATTTCTGCCACGACGTGCGCGTGATCCGCCTGCCGCGTCACGGCGCCTCCTGCCCCGTGGGCATCGGCGTTTCGTGCTCGGCCGACCGCCAGATGCTGGGCAAGATCACCAAGGACGGCGTGTTCCTCGAACAGCTCGAGACCAATCCCGCCCACTTCCTGCCGGAAGTGAAAACCGAGAAGCTCTCGGAACAGGTGGTGAAGGTCGACCTGAACCAGCCCATGGATCAGATCCGCAAACTCCTGTCGGGCTATCCCACCAAGACCCGCGTTTCGCTCACCGGCCCCATGATCGTCGCCCGCGACATCGCCCACGCGAAGCTCAAGGAGCGTATCGATTCGGGCAAGGGACTGCCCGAATACTTCAAGCAGCACCCGGTGTATTACGCCGGCCCCGCCAAGACCCCGACCGGCTATGCCTCGGGCGCCTTTGGCCCCACCACCGCCGGACGTATGGATTCCTACGTCGATGAACTGCAGGCCCACGGAGGCTCGCTGGTGATGCTGGCCAAGGGCAACCGCTCCAAGGCCGTCACCGAAGCCTGCAAGAAGCACGGCGGGTTCTACCTCGGCTCCATCGGCGGCGCCGCGGCCATGCTGGCCGAGAAGTCGATCAAGAAAGTCGAAGTGATCGAGTATCCGGAACTCGGCATGGAAGCGATCTGGAAGATCGAGGTCGAGGATTTCCCGGCCTTCATCGTGGTCGACGACAAGGGCAACGACTTCTTCCAACAGCTGTGAGTCTTTGTTTGGTCGCGTGTCCAAACGGAAAACCGGTACCCACTTTTCCTGGACACGCTCCATGATCTGGAACGGCCCGGCGAAAGCGGGCCTGACCGTCGTCCTCGCCCACGGCGCCGGCGCGCCCATGGATACGCCGTTCATGACGTTCTTCGCGGAAGGCTTGGCAGAGAACGGCTTTCGCGTGGGGCGGTTTGAGTTCCCGTATATGGCCGCGCGCCGCGGCGGCAAACGCAAGCCGCCGGACCGCGAGCCGGTTCTCCTGGATACTTGGCGTGACGTGATCTCCGGTGTGAAAGCGCCGGTCGTGATCGGCGGCAAGTCCATGGGCGGGCGCATGGCGAGCCTGATCGCCGACGCGCAAGGCGTGGCCGGGCTGCTGTGCCTCGGATATCCCTTCGTCGGCATGGGCGGGAAGGAAAATCCCAAGCGCACCGCGCACCTTGCCACGCTCGAAACACCCACGTTGATCTGCCAGGGAACCCGCGATCCCATGGGCAACGCGGCTTTCGTGAAGGCCCTGCCCTTGTCGCGGAAAATCCGCCTGTTCTGGGCTGAAGACGGCGACCATGACCTGAAGCCGCGGAAAGCCTCCGGCTTCACCCATGCGCAAAACCTCGCGGCGGCCCTTGACGCGGCGGTGGCGTTCCTTGAACCCTTAGCGGCGCCTAAAAAGAGGGACCGATGACCACCCGCACCGAGACCGACTCCATGGGCAAGATCGAGGTGCCCGCCGATCGCTACTGGGGGGCGCAAACCCAGCGCAGCTTCGAGCACTTCAAGATCGGCACCGAGCGCATGCCCTTGCCGCTGATCCGCGCCTTCGGCCTGCAGAAAAAAGCCGCCGCTTTGGCGAACAAAACTCTGGGCGAACTGCCGGCCGAGATCGCGGACGCCATCGGCGCCGCCGCGAGCGAAGTGGCCGACGGCAAGCTCGACGAGGAATTCCCGCTGGTGGTGTGGCAGACCGGCTCCGGCACACAGACCAATATGAACGCCAATGAGGTGATCGCCGGGCGCGCCAACGAGATGCTCGGCAAAGGCCGCGGCGGAAAGTCACCGGTGCACCCCAACGACCACGTAAACCGCGGACAGTCGTCCAACGACAGCTTCCCCGCCGTGATGCATATCGCGGTGGCGCGCGAGATCACCGGCAAGCTGATGCCGGCGCTGGAGCGGCTGCAGGGGACCTTCGATAACAAGGCCGATGACTTCGCGAAGATTGTGAAGATCGGCCGCACCCATCTGCAGGACGCCACGCCCCTCACTCTCGGGCAGGAGTTCTCCGGCTACGTCACGCAGCTCGGCCTTTCGGTTGACCGCATCAAGGCGACACTGCCGCGCATCTATCGCCTCGCCCAGGGCGGTACCGCGGTCGGCACGGGTCTCAACGCCAAGAAGGGCTTCGCCGACAAATTCTGCGCCGAGCTGCGCGGGCTGACGGATCTGCCGTTCTGGCCAGCCGCGAACTACTTCGAGGCCCTGGGCAGCCATGACGCCATGGTGGAGGTGGCGGGGGCGCTCAACACCATCGCCGTGTCGCTGATGAAGATCGGCAACGACATCCGTCTGCTGGCGTCCGGTCCGCGCTCCGGCCTGTCTGAATTGATCCTGCCGGAAAATGAGCCCGGCTCGTCGATCATGCCGGGCAAGGTCAATCCGACCCAGGTGGAAGCCATGACCATGGTCTGCGCCCAGGTCATGGGCAACGCCGTCGCGGTGTCCGTGGCGGGCTCGCACGGCCACCTGGAACTCAACGTCTTCAAGCCGGTGATCATTTACAACGTGCTGCAATCGATCCGCCTGCTCACCGACGCCGTGATCAGCTTCAACAAGCACTGCGCCGTCGGCATCCGGCCCAACACCGCCGCGATCGCCAGGCATCTGGAGAATTCGCTGATGCTGGTGACGGCGCTCAATCCGCACATCGGCTACGACAAGGCGGCGTCCATCGCCAAGAAGGCGCATGCCGAAGGCACTACGCTGCGGGAAGCCGCGCTGGCGTTGGGCTTCGTGACCGCCGAACAGTTTGACGCCTGGGTCAAGCCCGAGGACATGATCGCGCCTCATGCCTGATCAAAATGCCTGACGGACTGAAAAAGCGCTCTGTCGATATCGATGGGCACCGCACCAGTGTGTCGATCGAAGCGCCGTTCTGGGACGCGCTGCGCGAGATCGCCGAGACGCGCAAGCTCTCGGTCAACCAGCTGATCGCCGAAATCGACAAGCACCGCGCCGGTAATCTCTCCAGCGCCATCCGGGTCTACGTCCTGCGCGCCTTCAAGAATTAATTGTACCAGGTACAATTTAATTAGCGCCGTCACACCAACGCCCTCAACCAGTGCAGAAATTGTACCTGGTACAATTAATTTCTGCGCAGCCCTCGGCGTTACTTCCGCAGTCCCATGGCAGCGGATATTTGTACAGCCTGCGCGATGATCGGGCCAAAACATCCTTCGAATTTGGCCTTACGGCACGTGTTGGAGATGAACCCGAGACTGGTTCCATCCGCATTCCTGAATTCGAGCTCATATCGAATTTTGGAGGGATCGGCACTTGTCGGTTTGATGTTCTGACCAAGCACCAGACTCAGTTGGTCGCCGGACTGCTGTTCAAGCGCAGGAATGAATCCGCCAGCCACCACGAGAGTCGCCGTTAGAGCGCGCGCAAAATCGGCGCTTAATAGATCTTGATAGGTATAGACGCGCACCGGCCGCGGCGCATCAGCAGCCCCGGCGGCGGTGGAGAACCCCGCCACCACAACCGCGCACGCCCACGCCTTCATGTCGCGCCGTCTAAAATGCCGCTTCCGCGAGGGCCATCATGGCGGTGCTGCCGGAACGGACAATGGCGTCCAGGCTCAGGGTCTGCGGCAGGACGCGTTTCATGAAATAACGGCCCACATCCAGTTTCGCGGCATAGAACGCGTCGCCGCCCTTGGCGGCGATGGCCTTCTCCGCCGTCAGCAGCCAGACCCAGGCGAAGGCCGTCAGCGCAAACAGGCGCAGGTATTCATTAGCCGCGGCGCCCTTGGCGTTGGGATCGCGTTTTGATTCCTCGTTCAGCCACTCGGTGCAATCGGCCAGCCGTTTGACCGCATCCTTCAGCGGCCCGGAGAAGTCCGCGAGGTCGTTGCGGCCTTCCACGCGCGTGAGATCGGCGCTCACTTGCGCCACCCAGCCCCTGAACAACCGGCCGCCGTCGATGCCGAGCTTGCGGCCCACCAGATCGAGCGCCTGGATGGTGTTGGTGCCTTCGTAGATCTCGGTAATGCGCACGTCGCGCACCAGCTGTTCCATGCCGTGCTCGCGGATATAACCGTGCCCCCCGAAGGCCTGCAGACAGGCGTTGGTGATCTCGGTGCCGAAACCGGTGGCGGCGGCTTTGACGATGGGGGTCATCAATCCCACCATATCGTCGGCCTGCTGGCGCACGGCCTTGTCGGGATGATGGTGCGAGATGTCCACGTTCATATGCGTCCACACCGTGAGCGCGCGCTCGGCCTCGATGATCGCGCGCGCGAACATCAGGCGGTTGCGGATATCGGGATGCACGATGATGGGATCAGCCGCCTTGTCGGGGCGCGCGGGTCCTGTGGCGGCCCGGCCCTGCACCCGGTCCTTCGCGTAGGCCGCGGCGCTCTGATACGCAACTTCGGCCTGCGAGATTCCTTGCCCGCCCACGAACAGGCGCTCTTTGTTCATCATCACGAACATACCGGCGAGGCCCTTGTGGGCTTCTCCCACCAGCCAGCCCTTGGCGCCGTCGAAGTTCATGACGCAGGTGACCGAGGCCTTCATACCCATCTTATGCTCGATGGATCCGGCGGCGACCGTGTTGCGCTCGCCCGGCGACCCGTCGGCCTTGGGCAAGAACTTGGGCACCAGGAACATGGAGATGCCGCGGCTGCCTTCGGGCGCATCAGGCAGGCGTGCCAGCACCAGGTGAACGATGTTCTCCACCATGTCGTGCTCGCCGGCGGAGATGAAGATCTTGGTGCCGGTTACGCTGTAAGAGCCATCGCCGTTGGGCACGGCCTTGGTACGCAAGAGGCCGAGGTCGGAACCGGCGTGGGATTCCGTCAGGCACATGGTGCCCTGCCAGGTGCCGCCGACGAGTTTCGGCAGATAGGTCTTCTTCTGGTCGTCCGTCCCCAGGGCCGAGAGCGTGAGGATCGTGCCCTGGGTCAGGCCGGGATAGAGGCCCAGAGACAAGTTGGCCGAGCCGATCATCTCCGCCACCAGGCAGTCGAGCGTCTCCGGCAGGCCTTGCCCGCCGAACTCGGGGCTCGCCGTCAGGCCGCACCAGCCGCCGGCGGCGTATTGGGCGTAGGCTTCCTTGAAGCCGGGGGGAGTCGTGACCGCGCCGTCCTTGATGGTGCAGCCCGCCTGGTCGCCGGTCTGGTTGAGGGGAAACAAAACCTCCTCGCACAGCTTGGCGCATTCATCGAGCACCGCGTCCATGACGTCGGCCGAGGCGTCTTCCAGGCCCGGCAGGGCCGTAAGCTTGCCCGGCACATCGAACAGCTCGTGCAGAACAAACCGCATGTCACGCAACGGCGCGGTGTAAGTCGTCATGGTGTTTTCCCCTTCCGCGGCGCTACCGCCGCCTCGTCTAAACGTTACATGAGCGGTCTCATGAAGCCGAGGACGCTCTTCTTTGGGCCGCTTTTCGTGTGAATCGGCGGCCCTCCCGGTCTCCAAGTGATTAAAACAGCCCGCTTTTTGAATTGCAAATCGGACCCATTCCACGGGTTTCGCGTTGTTTCGTGTGGCGCCGGACGGGGCGCCGCTTACGGGTCAGGGACAACCGCGCATGACGCATCTTTCCGCATCCTTCAGCCCTCCGGGGCCAAAGTTAATGTCCCAGATCGCGCTTACGCCGAAGAATGGGGCCCGCCCGGAGCCGTCCGTCTACCTCACCCGCATCAAAGCCTATCCGGTACTGACCGAGTCTGAGGAGCGGGCCCTGATCCGCCGCTGGTATGAGCGTGGTGACCGCGCCGCCTTCGACGCCTTGATCGGCGCGCATCTGCGCCTGGTGCCGAAAATGGCGCAGCGCTACATCGGCTATGGCGTGCCGGTGGCCGACCTGATCAGCGAAGGCAATCTTGGCCTGCTGCAGTCCGCCGGGCGGTTCGAACCAGAGAAGGGCTTCCGGTTCTCCACCTATGCCCGCTGGTGGATTAGGGCGGCGATGCTGAATTTCATTCTGCAGACCTGGTCTCTGATCAAGGTCGGCAACGGCGCCGCCAAGAAGCGGCTGTTCTTCAACCTGCGCCGCGCCAAGCAGCAGCTCCAGGCCGACGGGTCGCGGTACATGGACGACGAAGCCGTCAGGACTATCGCCAAGCGCTTCCAGGTTTCCGCCGCGGACGTGGTCGCCATGGACCAGCGTATGTCGGCGAACGATGTCTCCATCCACCAGCCGGTGCCGGGCAGCGACGGCCTCACCTTCGGCGAAATCATGGCCGACAGCGCGCCGACGCCCGAGGACGCCTTCATCGCCTCGGATGAACAACGCTGGCATGCGGATGTGTTGAAGGAGGCGTTGAGCCACCTGGACCGACGCGAAAAGGACATCGTCACCCGACGCTATCTGAACGACCGCCCGGCCACCTTAGCCGCGCTCGCCGCCACCTATGGCCTGACGGCGGAGCGGGTGCGCCAGATCGAAGCCAAGGCCATCGACAAGCTGCGTCATCACGTGCGGCCCAAGCTGAAACGCCAGCCTTTATCAGGCGGCTCACAGCACGTGATGTAGGGCTTTTCGCGCGCCTTCAAATGCACTAGACGCTTGGGCATGGCGCTCAGCGTAAGCGATCAGGCCTCTCCCAATTTCAGCGACCGTCGCCCGGTTGACGGACATATCGGTGTGCGCCACTTGGTGCTGCACTATACCGGCATGGTTTCCGCCGCCGCGGCATTGGCGCGGCTGTGCGATCCGGCGGCAGAGGTGAGCGCTCATTACCTTCTCGACGAAGACGGCGCGGTGACGCGCCTAGTCGCCGAAGACAAGCGCGCCTGGCATGCCGGCAAATCCTTCTGGCGCGGCGTGCGCGACATCAACTCCACCTCCGTCGGCATCGAGATCGTCAATCCCGGCCACGACCACGGCTACCGCCCGTTTCCCGAAGCCCAGATCGCCGCGCTCGTTGAACTCGCGGGTGACATCATCGGCCGTCAAGGCATCACGCCCGACAATGTGGTTGGTCACTCCGACATCGCGCCGGGGCGTAAGATCGATCCAGGCGAGTTGTTCCCCTGGCGCCGGCTGGCGGAGGCGGGGATCGGCCTATGGCCCGAACCGGGCCGGCCTCTGCCCGGCGTGCCCGACCTCAGCGCCGCCTTCCGCCGTCTGTCGGAGATCGGCTACCCCGTACCGGTGAACGCGCTCTTGGGCGCGGACGTGCTGACCCCCACTTCGGCGGCCACCGACGTCATCGCCGCCTTCCAACGCCGGTTCCGGCCGGCGCGGGTGGACGGAATCCTGGACCGGGAAACCGCGGCCGTCCTGGCCGCGACGCACATCCGTTACGCCGAATCACGCGGCGAGAGCGCGTAAGACGCGCTCTCAGTCATGTATTGGCGCATGACCTGGCCGGAAAACCCGTCACCGCTTTTCCAGGTCACGCTCACTTGATTTTAAGGGTGGTAAGCCTAGTTTGCCGGTGCCAGACGGCTGGATGACCGCGCTTCAGCAATGAGGCGAGGAAAGTCCGGGCTCCACGAAGGCAAGGTGCCGGGTAACTCCCGGCGGGGGCAACCCCAGGGACAGTGCCACAGAAAACAAACCGCCGGACGGCCACCGTTTAAACGCGGGGGCCTCTCCGGTAAGGGTGAAAAGGTGCGGTAAGAGCGCACCGCGGCCCCGGTAACGGAGTCGGCAGGGTAAACCCCACCTGGAGCAAGACCAAATAGGGACGGCCCTCCGGGCGTCGCCGCCTCACAGCGGTTATGCGCCGGAAGATGCGCTTTCGCATCGCCGTCCGGGTCGGTCGCGCGAGGCCTCCAGTAATGGGGGTCCCAGAGGAATGGTCATCCATCGGCGGTAACGCCGAGGACAAAACCCGGCTTATAGGCCGTCTGGCATTAACCTTTAACGTGAAGAGCAGCGGTTAACCGCCCCTGTGGCGCTTGGTTGAAATAAGAACAAATATAGAACAAAACCATGAGGTTAGGGCCTTATCCCATTGACACCCATGAATTCCCATGAGATACCATTAACGTCCGGGTTCGGGGCGTTAACAATTGTTGCCACCACGAGTGGCTGTAATCGTTGCCAGCAATGGCCGCTTTGCATCGGGATTTTCAGGGGTACGAGCTTCGAGGGGGCTCGGCGATGCAAGCGTTCTTCGGAACGTTCACCAATAAGATCGATGCCAAAGGACGCCTGTCTGTTCCGGCGCCCTTTCGCGCGGTCATTCAGAGCCGCGGCCTTACGTCGGTCGCGCTCCACCCGTCCCTATTTGAGGCCTGTCTCGAAGGCGCCGGCCGCGACCGCTTCGAAAATCTGACGCTAAAACAAGAAGATAGCTTTGCCCGGGCCAGCGGCGACGAGATCGCCGACCTGATCATGGGCGACCTGCGCGACCTTGCCCTCGATGGTGAAGGCCGGATCGTGCTGCCGGACGAGTTCATGGTCGCGGCGCAGCTGTCCACCGAAGCCACCTTTGTGGGCGCCGGCTGGAAGTTTCAGATCTGGGAACCGGCCGCTTTCAACGCCGCCAAGGAAGCCAAGCGTGCCCGCATTCTCAAGCAGAGCGGCGGTCAAGCATGAGCGCCCAAACGCCCAGGATGGGGACGCCCGGCCCCACCAAACCTGGAGTGGGCGAACCTGATCACATCCCGGTTCTGCTGGCGGAAGTCGTCGAAGCTCTCGCTCCCAAAGCCGGCGCTACTTATTTAGACGGCACCTTCGGCGCGGGCGGCTACACGGTGGCGCTGCTCGACGCGGCGGCCTGCGTGGTGTGGGCCATCGACCGCGACCCGGAAGCCCTCGCTAACGGCGAGGCCCTGTTCGCCCGATACCCCGACCGGCTTCACTTGGTTCATGGCCGCTTCGGCGACATGGTGGATTTGCTCGGCAGCCGCGGTGTGGCCGGCGTCGACGGCATCGCGCTCGATCTCGGTGTCAGCTCCATGCAGATCGACGACCGCGCGCGCGGCTTTTCGTTCCTGCGCGATGGCCCCTTGGACATGCGCATGGAAAAGAGCGGGCGCAGCGCCGCCGACGTGGTCAACACCCTGTCGGAGAAAGAACTCGCGGACATCATCTTCACCTACGGCGAAGAACGCCACGCGCGGCGCGTCGCCCGCGCCATCGTCGCGGCCCGCCAGGAGCGCCCGTTCTCGCGCACTTTGCATCTGGCCGACGTGATCCGCGCCGAAGTGCGCCGCGCCCATGACGGCATCGACCCGGCCACGCGCACCTTCCAGGCCTTGCGCATCTACGTGAACGACGAGTTGGGCGAGTTGGAGCGTGGCTTGCGGGGCGCCGAGCGCCTCTTGCGGCCGGGCGGCGTTCTGGCCGTGGTGTCGTTCCATTCGCTCGAAGATCGCATCGTCAAAACCTTCCTGCGCGCCCGCTCCAGCGACGCCGCGCGCCCGTCCCGCCACACGCCGGCCAGTCTCGACAACGCGGCCACGGCCGCCACCTTCACACCGCTGTCGCGCCGCCCGATCACGCCGAGCGACGCCGAGACCGCCACCAATCCCCGCGCGCGCTCCGCGCGCCTGCGCATCGCCCAGCGCACCACCGCGCCGCTTCTCACCGCAGTCGCGGGAGGTCTCGCGTGAGGGTGTCGCATTTCATGTGGGCGATCGTGACCATCGGCGTGGCGGTGGCGCTGTTCCTGCTCAAGCACAAGGTGCAGGAGCTGGAACATCAACTGGTCGCCAAACGCTCTCAGATCGCGCGCGACCGCGGCGCCATCCGTGTGCTCGAAGCCGAGTGGACCTACCTCAACAACCCGGAACGCCTGCGCCGCCAGAGCGAGGAGTACCTGGGCTTCCACGCGCCGCAGCCGAACAACGTTGCGACCATCGCCAGCCTGCCGTTCAAGACACCCTCCGCCGAGACCGCGCCCACGGTGACATTCGAGCCGCCGGCGCAATCGCAGCAGGCGCCTTCGACGACGCACACGCCCCAGTTCCATACCGAATTGCAGCAGCCTTACCTCCAGGCCGCCGCCACCGAACGCCCCAGTATCCTGTCGGTCACTTATGCCCGTCTTCAGCGCTTGCTGCTGCCGACGGCTGCTGGGGCGACCACCTCTCTCGAGCGGGGGAGCAAATGATCGGTCGCACCCGTAAGCGCCGCCCATTTCTGTTTCCCGGCGAGGAAGTAAAACCCGCCCGTGAACCGAAGCTACGCCTGCACGGCGCCACCAAACATGCCATTAAGACGGGGCGCATGCGCCTGGTGGTCACGGCCGGCCTGGTCGCCGTGGCCTTCTCGTTGATCGCGGGACGCCTGGTGGAACTGATGGTGCTCGGTGACGGCCCGTCGGAAATCACGCGGGCGCGCGAGCCCGGCAGCTCGCCCATGGCGCGGGCCGACATCGTCGATCGCAACGGCGTCATCATCGCCACCAACCTGCCAACCGTGAATCTGTTCGCCGACTCGCAGGCCGTGCCCGACGCCAAGATCGCCGCCGCCAAGCTCACCGCCACTCTGCCCGACCTCAAGTACGACGATGTGGTCAAGCGCCTGACCTCGGGCCAGCGCTTCATTTATCTGCGGCGCAACCTGACGCCGGATGAGAAGCTCGCCGTGAATCGTCTTGGCATTCCCGGCATCTCGTTCGAGAACTCCGAAAGCCGCGCTTACCTGCACAGCTCGCTGTTCGCGCATATCACGGGCAACACCGATCCGGACAACCACGGCATCGCCGGCGTCGAGAAAACCTACGACGAGTCGCTCACCACCAAGAATGAGCCGCTCGCGCTGTCGTTGGACGTGCGCGTGCAGCACGCCGTGCATGAGTCCCTGGCCCATGCCGTGGACCGTTTCCACGCGGTCGGCGGCAGCAGCGTGGTGATGGACGTGAACACCGGCGAGATCCTCGCCATGGTCTCGTTGCCCGACTATGACCCCAAAGCCGTCGGCGAAATCAAAACCACCGGCGTGCTCGAAAACGATCCGCGGTTCAATCGCTCGACGCTCGGCCTTTATGAGATGGGCTCGACCTTCAAGCTGTTCACCACGGCCATGGCGCTGGAAAGCGGCGCCGCCAAGATCGACAGCGAGTTCGACGCCTCGCAGCCCATCAAGATGGGCCGCTTCACCATCAGCGACTACCACGGCCTCAAGCGCACCTTATCGGTGGCCGAGATCATGGTGCACTCGTCCAACATCGGCGCCGCAAAGATGGCGCTGGAAGCCGGCACCGAGACGCAGAAGGAATACCTGCGCAAGTTCGGCCTGCTCACGCCGCTGAAGCTCGAACTCCCGGAAACCGGCTCTCCCCGGTATCCCTCCACCTGGCGCGAGATCAACACCATCACCATCTCCTACGGCCATGGCATTTCCGTGACGCCGGTGCATGTGGCCGCGGGCGTGTCCTCGCTGGTCAACGGCGGGATTCTCTATCCCCCCACCATCATGCGCCGCACCGCGCCGCCCGAAGGCAAGCGCGTGATCTCGCGGCCGACCTCGGACGCCATGCGCGCCCTGATGCGCATGGTCGTGGACGCCCCCGGCGGCACCGGCCGCCAAGCCGACGTTCCGGGCTACCTGGTGGGCGGCAAGACCGGCTCCGCCGACAAGGTCTCGGCCCACGGCGGCTACCTGAAGTCGACCAACAGAACCATTTTCGTGTCGTCGTTCCCGATCGACGCCCCGCGCTATGTCATCTTCGTGCTGCTGGATGAGCCCAAGGGCATCAAGGAAACCTACAATTTCGCCACAGCTGGTTGGAATGCTGTGCCGACGACGGGCGATATCGTCCGCAAGATCGGTCCCATGCTTGGCGTGTTTCCCCTTGGCCATGAAGATAATTTCCAGCCGCTGGTGTCGCTGATGGCGGCCTATACCAATGGCGGCAAGGACGAATATTCCACCGCCGGAACGCAGGCGAACGCGCTGGTCAAAACCGCCGCGCGTGCCGAGGTGGTTGCAAAACCCATTGCCACCGCCGCCCCGCTGGAAACCGCCAAGGCATTGGACATTTACGCCGAGTCTCCCGGCCTCACCGCCGAACCGGCTGGAACAAGCACGACCGCTCCGGACTCCGACTCCATTGGCGATCTGATTGGCGATCTGCCGGTTGCTAAAGTGGGGAGTGTCACCGGTGCGCCTCAGTGATCTGCTCGAGGAACCAGGCATGAATTTCCAGGCCCGTCCCGATCTGGATATCGCCGGACTGACCGAGGATTCCCGGAAAGTGCAGCCGGGGTTCCTGTTCGCCGCGTTGTCGGGTTCCAAGGCCGACGGCCGCGCCTATATCGCCGATGCCATCACACGGGGCGCCAGCGCGATCCTGGCGCCGCCGGGCACCGTGCTGGAGGACGCCGCGCCGCGCCTGATCCTGGATTCCAATCCGCGCCGGCGCTTCGCCCTGCTGGCGTCGCGTTTCTACAATAAGCAGCCCGAGACCGTGGCCGCTGTCACCGGCACCAACGGCAAGACCTCGGCCGCGCACTTCACCCGCCAGCTTTGGACCGTGCTTGGCCATCAGGCCGGCTATGTCGGCACGCTCGGCGCCTTCGCGCCCAACTATGACGTGCCCGGCAAGCTCACCACGCCCGACCCGGTGCGCCTGCACCAGATCCTCAGCGACATGGCCAAAAGCGGCGTCACGCATCTCGCCATGGAAGCGTCGAGCCACGGCCTGCATCAGTACCGGGTCGACGGCGTGCGCATCTCCATCGGCGGCTTCACAACGCTCTCGCGCGATCATCTCGACTATCACGGCTCCATGGCGGCCTATATCGCCGCCAAGCTGCGGTTGTTCTCGGAAGTGATGCTGCCCGGCGGCGTCGCCGTGTTGAACGCCGACAGTTCTGAGTTCCCGGCCTTCGACGCCGCCTGCCGCCTGCGCGACCATAAGGTCATCAGCTATGGCAGGGCCGGCACCACGCTGCAGGTGCTTGAGAGCAAGATTGTGGCCGAGGGCTTTGACCTCAAACTCGCGGTGTTCGGCAAGTCGCACCGCGTGCTGCTGCCCCTCGCCGGCACCTTCCAGGTGGGCAATGCCCTGTGCGCGCTCGGGTTCGTGCTCGCCAGCGGAGGTGATCCCGATGCCGCCGTCGCGGCGCTGGGTCATCTCAAGGGTGTGCCGGGGCGCATGGAATTCGTGGGCACGGCGGCGAATGGCGCGCCGGTCTATGTGGACTACGCCCATACGCCCGACGCCATCGAGACTGTGTTGAATGCCCTGCGCCCGCACACCACAGGCGATCTCGCCATCGTGTTCGGCTGCGGCGGCGATCGCGACCGCGGCAAGCGCCGCCTGATGGGTGAACGCGCCACGGCCCTCGCCGATCTGGTTTATGTCACCGACGATAATCCCCGCTCCGAAGTGCCTGCCGCGATCCGCGCCGAAGTTCTGCAAGGGGCGCCCGGCGCCACGGAAATCGGTGATCGCGCTGAGGCCATCTCCGCCGCCATCGCCAAACTCAAGGCGAACGACGTTTTGCTGCTTGCGGGCAAGGGCCATGAAACCGGCCAGACCGTGGGCGATACCGTGATTCCCTTCGATGACCGCGAAGTGGCGCGCGACGCCTTGCGCGCCGCGGGAGGACGCGCATGAAACCTCTGACGTCCGCACCGCTCTGGACCGCCGCCGACGCGGCTAAAGCCGTTTCCGGAACTTGCACCGGCACGTGGAGCGCCACCGGCATTTCCATCGACAGCCGCACGGTTGCGGCCGGCGATCTGTTCATTGCGTTGAAGGGGCCGAGCTTCGACGGCCACGGCTATGTGGTCGAAGCCCTGAAAAAGGGCGCGGCTGCCGCCATCGTGCATCAAGCGGTGCCGGAGTCCGGCGAATACCATGATCGCCTGATAGTGGTTAAGGATACGTTTCTCGCGCTGGAAAATCTGGCGCGTGCCGCGCGGGCGCGCACGGACGCCAAAATCATCGCGGTCACCGGCAGCGTCGGCAAGACCGGGACAAAAGAAGCGCTGAAGCTCGCCTTGGCCGTTCAGGGCGCGACGCACGCTACTGAGGGCAATCTCAACAATCATTGGGGCGTGCCGCTGTCTCTCGCACGCATGCCGGCCTCCACCCAGTTCGGTGTGTTCGAACTGGGCATGAACCACCCTGGCGAGATCGCGCCGCTATCCAAACTGGTGCGCCCCCATGCGGCGGTGATCACCACCGTCGAGGCCGCGCATCTTGAGTTCTTCGCCTCCGTCGCCGACATCGCCGAGGAAAAGGCCGCGATCATGGCGGGCCTGGAACCGGGCGGCATCGCCGTGATGCCGTCCGACAATCCGCACTACGCCCGCCTGTCCGCCGCCGCCAAGCGTTACGGTGCCAAGATCGTGGCGTTCGGCACCGGCGGCGAGGCGACCGCGCGCCTGTTCGCCTGGTCCCTTACGCCCGACGGCACCCAGGTCGCCGCCGAATTCGACGACGAACGCATCATGTACGACATGATCGTCAGCGGCCGTCACTGGGCCCTCAACAGCATCGCCGCCATCGCGGCGGTGAAGGCCATCGGCGGCAACATCCACCTCGCCGCCGCGGCGCTCGCCCGGCTCGCGGCTCCGGTCGGCCGGGGCGCGCGCAAGATCATCAAAGTCGCGGGCGGCAAAGTGCTGCTGATCGACGAGAGCTATAACGCCAGCCCCGCGGCCGTGCGCGTGCTGGCCGACACCATGGCGCAGATGCATCAGCCGGTGGGCGGCGCCACCGGCCGCCTGATCATGGTGCTGGGCGATATGCGCGAACTCGGACCCAAAGCCGCCGAACTGCACGCGGGCCTCGCCGAAAGCCTGAAGGCCGCGCGCATCGATCTGGTCTACACGGCCGGTCCAATGATGAAACACCTGCACGACGCCCTGCCGGAAAAGATGCGCGGCGCCCATGCGGCGGACGCGGTCTCCCTGGTCGGCATCCTGCAAAAAGACATGCGCGCGGGCGATGTGATTGCGGTCAAAGGCTCTCACGCGAGCCGCATGGATCTTGTCGTCGAAGCTTTCGGCTCCAAGGAATAGGATAACATGCTTTATTTCCTGTCCGAGCTTTCCCAACAGGTCAACGTCCTAAACCTGTTCCGCTACCTGACCTTCCGCGCCGGCGGCGCCATCATGACCGCGCTGGTGGTTTCCTTTGTGCTGGGGCCGGCCACGATCAACTGGCTGCGCTCCAAGCAGGGCCGCGGCCAGCCGATCCGCACCGACGGACCCAAAGGCCACCTCATCACCAAACAGGGCACGCCCACCATGGGTGGCGTGCTCATGCTGATGGGCATCGGCATCGCGACGCTGCTGTGGGCCGACCTCACCAACCGCTACATCTGGATCGCGCTGGCGGTGACGCTGGGCTTTGGCCTGGTGGGCTTCGCCGACGACTACCGCAAAGTCACCAAGCGTTCCACCGGCGGCGTCTCCGGCCGCATTAAGCTGGCGGCCGAGATCGTGATCGCGGGCGCCGCCGCTTACGCCATCACCGTCGTCAACACCGGCCCGGCCGACCACGCGCTGATGCTGCCGTTCTTCAAGGAAGCCATGCTCAACCTGGGCATCTTCTACGTGCCGGTCATGGTGTTCGTGATCGTTGGCGCGGCCAATTCCGTGAATCTCACCGATGGCCTGGATGGGTTGGCGATTGTGCCGGTGATGCTGGCCGCCGGGACGTTTCTGATCATCTCCTACCTCATCGGCAATCTGGTGTTCGCCAACTATCTGCAGGTGCACCACGTACCTGGCGCGGGCGAGCTGGCGGTGTTCCTGGCGGCCGTGGTCGGGGCCGGTCTCGGCTTCCTGTGGTTCAACGCCCCGCCCGCCATGGTGTTCATGGGCGACACCGGCTCGCTCGCCATGGGCGGCGCCTTGGGCGTAACGGCTGTCATCACGAAGCACGAGATCGTGCTCGCCATCGTCGGCGGACTGTTCGTGCTGGAGACCGTGTCGGTGATCGTGCAGGTCGCCTCGTTCAAACTCACCGGCAAGCGCGTGTTCCGCATGGCGCCGCTGCATCACCATTACGAAGAAAAAGGCTGGGCGGAATCGACCATCGTCATCCGCGCGTGGATCGTCGCCGTGATCCTGGCCATCGCCGGCCTCGCCACGTTGAAGTTGAGATAAGGTGTCCATGGTTCCTACCTACCGCTACGCGGGCGAAAAGGTTGTCGTGATGGGCCTCGGGAAATCCGGCCTGTCAGCGGCGGCCTCTTTGCGCGCAAGCGGCGCGGACGTAGCGGTGTGGGACGACCAACCGGCGAGTCTCGCCCAAGGCACCGCCAAAGGCTTCCGCGCGTTTGACGGCGCGGCCGCGCCGTTGTCGGATGTGCGCGCGGTGGTGTGGAGCCCCGGCATCCCTCACACCTTCCCGCAACCGCACAGCTTGGCCGTCAAGGCGCGCGCGCAGAACATTCCGCTCACCTGTGACGTGGACCTGCTGCTTGAAGCCCAGACCGACGCCAGCGTCATCGGCATCACCGGCACCAACGGCAAGTCCACGACCACGGCTTTGACCGCGCATATTTTCGCGGGCGCCGGCCGCAAGGTCGCGGCAGGCGGCAACATCGGCATCCCGGCGCTGGACCTGGAGCCGCTGGGCGTCGGCGGCACTTATGTGCTGGAGCTGTCGTCCTACCAATTGGAGCTGGTGCCGCATCTCGCCTGCGAAACCGCGATCCTGCTCAATATCACCGCGGACCATCTGGACCGCCACGGCGGCATGGACGGCTACATCGCCGCCAAGCGGCGCATCTTCAGCTACCAGCGCCCGCCGCGCGTCGCCGTCATCGGCATCGACGATCCGCACTGCGCCACGCTGTATGAAGCCTTGCGCCGCGACGGCCTGCACACCGTGTGGCCGATCTCCGCCAAGCAGATCGCGCCCGGCGGGTTCTATGTCCAGGACGGCAAACTGATCGACACGACCGGGTCACGCCCCATCACCATCATTGACCTCACCACCGTGGCCCGCCTGCCCGGTGCCCATAACTGGCAAAACGCCGCCGCCGCCGCCGCCGCCGCGCGCGCGTCCGGCATCGCCTATGACGCCATCGCCGAAGGCATGCGCACCTTCCCTGGCCTCAAGCATCGCCAAGAGCTGGTGCAACAGACCGAAGGTGTCAGCTTCATCAACGACAGCAAAGCCACCAATGCCGACGCCGCTGAAAAAGCGCTGGCCTGCTACCAGAACATCTATTGGATCGCCGGTGGCCGCGCCAAGGAAGGCGGCATCAAGAGCCTGGCGCCGCTGTTCTCGCGCATCCGCCGGGCGTTTTTGATCGGCGAAGCCGCGGGCGATTTTGCGGCCACGCTCGATGGCCAGGTTCCGTTCAGCCGCTGCGACAGTATGGAAGCCGCGATCGCCGAAGCCGGAGCCCTCGCGCTCAAGGGAAAACTACCGGGCGCGACCGTGCTGCTGTCCCCGGCCTGCGCATCTTTCGACATGTTCAAGAGCTTCGAGGATCGCGGCGACCGCTTCCGCGCCGAAGTTCTCCGGTTGTGGCCACACAAAACCCCTGGGCACGAGATCACCGCATGACGACGGCGACACCTCACACCATCACGCGTCTGGATACCTCGACCGTCGGCCGCTGGTGGTGGACCGTGGACAAGTGGATGCTGGCGGCCATCACGCTCCTGATCGTGATCGGCGTGATGCTCAATTTCGCCGCCGGTCCGCCGGCCGCGGAACGCATCCACGCCTCCGCCTTTCATTTCGTGCGTAAGCAGATGATGTTCCTGCCGGCGGTGGTGCTGGTGATGTTCTCGATCTCGCTGCTCTCGCCTTTGTGGGTGCGCCGCTTCGCGGTCGTGGGCTTCGCGGTGTTCGGCGTGCTGGTGCTGGCGACCCTGGTGGCGGGGACCGAGGTCAACGGCGCACGGCGCTGGATCGCGGGCGGTTCGCTGCAACCCTCCGAGTTCCTGAAACCGTTCTTCGTGGTGGTAGCGGCGTGGATGTTCTCCGAGCACCGCCTGCGCGAGGACTTTCCCGGCAACCTGATCGCCATGGGCATGTTGTTGCTTGTGGCGGCCTGCCTGCTTTCCCAGCCCGATGTCGGCATGACCATGGTGGTGTCCTCGGTCTGGGCGGCGCAGTTCTTCGTGGCCGGCCTGCCGATGATCTGGGTGATCCTGATCGTCGTCGCCGGGATGTCAGCGCTGGTCGGCGCCTACTTCCTGTTCCCCCATGTCACCAGCCGCGTCGATCGCTTCCTCGATCCCTCCAGCGGCGACACCTACCAGATCACACAGGCCATGCGCGCCTTCCAGCAAGGCGGCCTGTTCGGTCGCGGCCCCGGCGAAGGCCGCGTCAAGGAAGCGCTGCCCGACGCCCATACCGATTTCATCTTCGCCGTGGCCGGCGAGGAATTCGGCGTGCTGCTGTGCATACTGATTGTCGCTCTGTTCGCCTTCCTGGTGCTGCGCGCGCTCACCAAGGCCATGCGCGAAGAAAACCTGTTCGTGCTGCTGGCCGTGGGCGGGCTGGCCATCCAGTTCGGCTTGCAGGCCTTCATCAACATGGCCTCCAGCCTGCATATGATGCCTACGAAAGGTATGACTTTGCCGTTCATCTCCTATGGCGGCTCATCGCTGCTCGCGCTCGGCGTCGGCATGGGCATGATCCTGGCGCTCACACGCCGGCGCCGCGACCCGGAAGGACGCGTGGCATGATCCCCCGTCAAACCCGCGAACGTCTGATCGTCCTGACCGCCGGCGGCACCGGCGGGCATGTGTTTCCGGCGGAAGCCCTGGCGCAGGCGCTACTCAACGAAGGTTACCGCCTCGCGCTGATCACCGATCAGCGCGGCACCCATTACAGCGGCACGCTCGGCATGGTCGAAACCCACGCCGTCAGCGGTCAGGGCATCGCCGGCCGCGGCGTTCTTGGCCTGGTGAAGGGCGCGATCGCGCTCGGCCTCGGCGTCATGCAGGCGCGCGCCATTCTCGCGAAGCTTAAGCCCGCGGCCGTCGTCGGTTTCGGCGGCTATGCCTCGGCCCCGGCCATGTTCGCCGCCGTGCAGCTGGGCATCCCGACGGTGGTCCA
>CANJOI010000036.1 GCA_947475365.1 Fidelibacterota bacterium
CCGGCGCGGATGCGCCCCCTCCCATGGTGAAGCGGAAGTAGTTTCTCGTGAAACGACAGCCCGGCTTTGCCGGGCTTTTTTATTGCCCGGCAGCCGCAATCTCGAAGCGACTGAAGGCGATAACAAGATGCGTAATCCTTATTTAGCAGCCATCCCCATCGCCATGGGGACCATCTCGGCCATGCTGGCCATCGATCTCTATCTGCCGGCGATCCCCGGTTTGCCGGCGGTGCTCGGCGGCACCTCCGTTCAGGCCCAGTATTCGCTGGGCGCGTTCATGGCCGCTTTTGCCGTGGGACAGCTGGTATTCGGCGTCCTTGGCGACCGCTACGACCGGCGGCGCGTGCTGGCCTCTGCCCTCGCGGCGCTGGCGGTGTCGTCGCTGCTCTGCGCGACCGCATCGAGCATGGGCGAGCTGATTGCCTTCCGCGCCGTGCAGGGATTGACCGCGGCGGCGGGCGCCGCACTTGCGCCCGCGTTGCTGCGGGAAATGGCCGACGGCGTCGCAGTGATCCGGCTCATGGGCTTTGTCAGCTCGTTGCAGGCGCTGGTGCCCGCGGTGGCGCCGGCGCTCGGCACCTGGCTGCTGCGGCATGCGAGCTGGCGGTGGAGTTTCGTGGCGGTGACGGTGATGGCAAGTATCGCGTCGTCGGCTTTGGTGCTGCTGGCGCCCGCGCGTAAGACCGCGCCAGCATCGCGTACCGGCAACATGCTCGCGGGTTACACCGCGCTGCTCACGACCCGCACGTTCATGGGGTATGTGATCAGCCACGGCCTCGCCTTCGGCGCGTTGCTCACTTTCATCATGGCGGCGCCCTATGTGGTCACGACCCATGCTCATGGGACGCTCGAGAACTTCGCCGTGATGCAGGTGGTGCTGGTCAGCTGCTTTGTCATCGGCGCCAATGTCGCCGCGCCGATCGTGAGGCGCATCGGCTCCGATGCCGCCATCGTCACAGGTGCGGCGTTACAAGCCGCCGGCGGTGTCGCGCTGCTCACGGTCACGCTGGCCTTGCATGATGTGACTGTGATCGCGCTCACGCTTGCCATGATGCTGGTGAACATCGGTCACGGCCTGCGCGGCGGTGTCGGTCTCGCCAAGGTGATGGACGTGCGCCCGGAGTTCAGCGGCTCGGCCAGCGCGCTGATGGTGTTCCTGTCGGCGTCCATCGGCAGCATCGGCACACCGGCGCTGGCGCCGTTCCTGCCATCGGGCGCCTGGGCGCTCGGGATCGCGGTGGCGGTCCAGGCCGTGGCGTCGCTCCTGGTGTTGCCGTTGGCTTTGGCGTCCCGGCGCCAGCTGGCGGCGTAACGGAATCCCGATTGGTTGGTCCTGAGGTTTGGCGTTATAAGGCGCTCAAGATATCCACAGGCCAGCCAATCGGGTTTTGATGACGGTCGAGTCCTCCCGTTTTGATGTGATCGTAGTTGGCGGCGGCCACGCCGGCACCGAGGCCGCCGCCGCGTCGGCCCGCTTCGGCGCCAAGACTTTGCTGATCACCCATAAGGTGGAGACCATCGGCCAGATGTCCTGCAACCCGGCCATCGGCGGGTTGGCCAAGGGGCACCTGGTGCGCGAGATCGACGCCTTCGATGGCGTCATGGGCCGGGCCATCGACCGGGGCGGAATCCAGTTCAAGGTGCTGAACCGGTCCAAGGGCCCCGCTGTCCGGGGACCCCGCGCCCAAGCCGACCGCAGACTCTATAAGCAAGCCGTTCAGGACATCCTCGCCGAACAGGCCAACCTGACGATAAAAGCCGGCGCCATCGAGGACCTGCTGTTCGACGCCTCCGGGCGCGTCGCCGGGGTGCTAACCGGTTCAGGAGAAAGCATTTTTTGCGGCGCCGTGGTGCTGACCACCGGCACCTTCCTGAGTGGGCTCATCCACCGGGGCGAGGCGCGTATTCCCGCTGGCCGCATCGGCGAGGCCCCCGCCCTGGGACTATCTAATACATTGAAATCGAAGGATTTTTCTGTCGGAAGACTGAAGACCGGGACGCCGCCGCGCCTCGACGGCCGTACTATAAAGTGGGCCGAGCTGGAGAGTCAGGACGGCGATACCCCGCCCGAGCCGTTCTCCTTCCTCACCGGCCGCATCACCACCCCCCAGGTGGCCTGCGGCATTACTTATACGACGCCCGAGAGCCATGCCCTGATCCTGGCCAATAAGCACAGGGCGCCCATGTACAACGGGCAGATCCAGAGCACCGGCCCGCGCTACTGCCCCTCCATCGAGGACAAGGTGGTGCGCTTCGCCGACCGGGACCGGCACCAGATTTTCCTGGAGCCCGAAGGCCTCGACGACCCCACGGTCTACCCCAACGGCATCTCCACCTCCCTGCCCGAGGACGTCCAGCTCCAGCTCCTCAAGACCATTCCGGGACTGGAAGACGCGGTCATGCTCCAGGCGGGCTACGCAATCGAGTATGACTTCGTCGATCCCCGTGAACTGTGGCCGAGCCTGGAAACCAAGAAGGTCAAAGGCTTGTACTTCGCCGGCCAGATCAACGGGACCACCGGGTATGAAGAAGCGGGCGGCCAGGGCCTGTTGGCAGGCCTCAATGCGGCGCGGGCGGTGTCCGGCGCGGCGCCGGTTTCCATCGATCGCGCCGAGGGATACCTGGGCGTGATGGTGGATGACCTCACCACCCTCGGCACCGCCGAGCCGTACCGCATGTTTACCTCCCGCGCCGAGTACCGGCTCCTGCTGCGCGCCGATAATGCTGACCTGCGCCTCACCCCGAAGGCCATTGCCGCCGGATGCGTCGGCCGGGTGCGCCAGTATCATTTCGCGGCCAAATCGGCGGCTCTAACGGAAGCCCGCGCCGCCTATGGCCTGAAGATCACCCCCGCCGAACTGGCGGCCAAGGGGGTTCATGTGAACCAGGACGGCGTGCGCCGGAGCGGGATTGAGCTTCTGGCCCTTCCCGGCATGTCCATCGACCGTCTCAGGGCGTTGTTCCCGGAGCTTCCCGCCCTCCGCCCGGATATTGCCGAGCAGCTGGAGATTGAAGGCCGCTACACGGGATATATAGAGCGTCAGACCGCTGACATTCATGCCTTCCGCAAAGATGAGGCCCTGGTTCTCCCCGCCAGCCTGGACTTTGCCCAGGTTGGGGGGCTTTCCACCGAAGTCCGGTTGAAACTGCAGGCCACACGGCCCGCTACGCTCGGCGCCGCGGCGCGTATCCCGGGGATTACCCCCGCCGCCCTGACCGCTCTGCTCCGTCACGTCCGGCGCAAGGACTCCAGGAGCCTGGCCCAAGCGGGCTAAAATGTTTCACGTGAAACATTCCGCTCATTCCGCCCCACCCCTCAAAATGTTTCACGTGAAACATTTTGAGCCAGCCCCTGGAAAATGTTTCACGTGAAACATTCAGCACCCCGACCCCCCACCTATGGGGCGGAAGACTTTCTCCGGGACACGAATGTTTCACGTGAAACATTGGCCCGGCTGGAAGCCTACGCCGCCCTGCTTCAGACCTGGAACAAGACCACCAACCTGGTGGGGCCGGCCACCATCCCAGATCTCTGGTTCCGGCATATGCTGGACTCCGCCCAGCTCTACCCTTTCACCCAAAGCAGCCCGAGCCTTGTGGACCTGGGGTCCGGCGCCGGGTTCCCCGGCCTGGTGCTCGCGATCATGGGCCAGCCCGACGTCCACCTGGTGGAGTCCGACCAGAAGAAGGTGGCGTTCCTGCGCGAGGCGTCCCGCGTCGCCGGGACCAAAGTCACCCTCCACCCGTCCCGGATCGAGGCCGTGCAGGGACTCCCCGGCGCCCTCATCACCGCCCGGGCGCTCGCGCCGGTGGCCCAGCTCCTGTCTCTGAGCGCCAAAATTGCGACCCCGGAGACGAAATTTGTGTTTTTGAAGGGTCAAAATGTAGAGGTTGAATTGACCGAAGCACACAAAATATGGAGAATGGAGGCGGAATCACACGTCAGCCGGACAGATTCGACGGGTCGTGTGGTGATTTTGCGAGAGGTATGCCCCCATGACCGAAGCGTCTCAGGCCCCACTTCCCCAGCAAAACCCGGCTAAACATAAGCCCCGGGTCATCGCCATCTCCAACCAGAAGGGCGGCGTCGGCAAGACCACGACCACGGTCAACCTGGCCACCGCCATGGCCGCGGTGAAGAAGCGTGTCCTGGTCATCGACCTGGATCCCCAGGGCAATGCCTCCACCAGCCTGGGTATCGACCAGAAGCACCGCCCGGTCACCACCTATCACCTGCTGACCGGCGCCGGCTCGGTAGCCGAAGCCATTGTTCCCACCGGTATCCCCAACCTCAGCATCATCCCCGCCGGCGTCGACCTGGCCGCGGCCGAATTGGAGCTGGTGGACCTGGACAACCGTCATGCCCGCCTCAAAGACTCCCTTTTAAATCAATATGATAACTGGGATTTCGTGCTCATCGACTGCCCGCCGTCCCTGGGCCTGTTGACCCTCAACGCCCTGGTGGCGGCCGATGCGGTCATGGTGCCGCTGCAGGCGGAATTCCTGGCGCTGGAAGGCATTAGCCAACTCGTCCGCACCATCGAGCGCGTCCGCAAGGCCTTCAACCCGACCCTGGAACTCCAGGGCATCGTCCTGACCATGGTGGACAAGCGCAACAATCTTTCCGAAGCGGTCGAGAGCGATGTGCGCGGCTTCTTCGGCCCCAAGGTCTACGCCACCACCATCCCCCGCAACGTCCGGATCTCCGAGGCGCCGTCCCATGGCAAGCCGGTCCTGATTTATGACCTGCAGTCCAAAGGGTCGCGGGCTTACCTCGACCTGGCGGGCGAAGTGCTGAAGCGCGAACAAGGGCTCAGCGGTCCGGCCGGTCTCGCGGCATGAACGCCGATACCCCCAAACGCAAAAACCTCGGCCGGGGACTAGACGCCCTGTTCGGCGAACAGGAAACCTCGTCGCCGCTCGGCGAAGGCGTGGCCGCGCCGGCAGGCGCAACCTCCAATAGAATTCCAGTGGAATTTCTCGCGCCATCACCCTATCAGCCCCGGCGCAACTTCGACGAGTCGGCTCTGGCGGACCTCGCCGCCTCCATCGCCGAAAAAGGCGTGCTTCAGCCGCTCCTGGTCCGGCCCGATTCGCGCAAACCCGGCCACTACGAGATCATCGCCGGCGAACGGCGCTGGCGCGCGGCCCAGCGCGCCCAGGTGCATGAAGTCCCGGTGCTGGTGATCGACCTCACCGACGCCGAGACCCTGGAAATCGCGCTGATCGAAAACCTCCAGCGCCAGGACCTGTCGCTGGTGGAAGAAGCGCGCGGCTATCAGCGCCTGCTGGACGAATTCGGCCACACGCAAGAGCAGCTGTCGAAGGTCGTCGGCAAGAGCCGCACCCATATCAGCAACACCCTGCGCCTGCTCTCCCTCCCCGACGCGGTGATCGAACTGATCGAAAGCGGTGATCTCACCGCCGGTCAGGTGCGCCCGCTCATCGGCCGTAAGGACGCCGAGGCCATCGCGCGGATCATCGTCAAGAAAGGACTCTCCGCGCGTCAATCGGAACGCCTCGCGCGCGGCTTCGGCAAATACAAAGTCGGCAGCGCCGCCGGCGTGGCCGCGGCCTTGGCGAAAGACGCCGACACCGCCGCGTTGGAACAAAGCCTTGCGCAGGCGACCGGCTATAACGTCAGCATCAGCTTTAACGGCAAAGGCGGCGCCGTCAGCATCGCCTACGCCACGCTTGAGCAGCTCGACGACATCGTGCGCCGTCTCTCCAGCGGCGCGCGCAAAGCAGCCGCCGACAATAACGACACCGACGAAGATGTGCCGGAAGAAGGCATCAGCGGCAGCGACATCGGGCACGTTGAAGAAATCTCGCCGATACGCTGAACTAAATTTTGCTGGTCCCCGTCTCTTTTTATTTCCTGCGCCACGGCGAGACCGATTGGAATCGCCGCCGCGTAATGCAGGGCCATCGCGACATCGCGCTCAACGCCCGCGGCATTGAACAGGCCCGCGAGGTCGCGCCGGCGGTGGCGAAGCTGCCCATCGCCAGCATCTGCTGCAGCACATTGATGCGCGCCAAGGCCACCGCCGAAATCGTCAACACGCGCGGCCTCGCCCTGACGATCATCGACGACCTCAAGGAATGCGGTTTTGGAATCTACGAAGGCCAGGACGCCGGCGGTCCCTGGCGCGAAGGCTGGCGCAACGGCGAAGCCATCCCCGGCGGCGAATCACTCGCGGAGTATTCCACGCGCCTCTTGCGCGGCTTCAACGCCGCGCTCGCAAAACCTGGGCCGGTGCTGATCGTCGGCCACGGCGGCAGCGTCTGGCCCTTGGAAAAATTCGCCGGCATCGCCACCGGCCTGCGCATCGCCAATTGCGCGTTGTTCAGATTCGATCCGCCGAAGTCAGATAACGCGCCGTGGACCTATACGACGCTGGCCGAACCCGCGAGCCCGAGCGTTGCCATTGGTGAGGCGCAGCCGTCAGCGCTTTGACCACCTAATTTTCAACGCTTCGCGTTGCGCGCAACATTCGCCAGCTGGATCAGCGCGCGCTCGATCACGGCGTCGGCCGGCATGTCGGTGCTGCGGGCGGTCATATCGGCTTCGTTGAGCAGGTCGAGGGCGCGGGCCAGGAGTGGTTCGGTCCACTTGTTCACCTGGCCAACGAAGCGCGTCTTGAACTTGAAGAACACCGGCGGGCGCAAACTCATGAGCGCGCCTTCCAGGTTCTTGCCGTCGGCCATGCGGCCACGGGTTTCATGCAGGCGCACCACGTGGCGCGACACGGCAGTGAGGATGCTCACCGAAGATGTGCCTTCGTTGGTGAGGCGTGCATAGACGCGCTGCACCGTGGCCTGGTCGCCGTCGCCCACGGCGTAGATCAGATCGTCCAGGCCCATGGCGGCGGTGTCGCCGATACAGGCGAGCACGTCGTCCTCGGTGACGGTCTTGGTGTCGCCCATGTAGATCACGAGCTTTTCCAATTCCCGGCGGCTCAGTTCACGGTCGCCGCCCAGGCGGTCGGTGAGCCAGGCGAGCGCATCGCCGGCGATGGTCAGGCCCGCCGCCTTCAAGGTTTCGCGGATGACGCCCTCAAGGGTTTGCTCGGTGTCGGCGTAGCACGGGAGGGCCGCTGCGCGCTCGGACTTCTCGAACGCCAGGCGCAGCTTGGAACGCGGGCTGAGATCATCGGCGGTGACCAGCACCAGCGCGCCGCCCACGGGATCTTCGGCGAAGGCGGCGATGGCGTCGGCCACGGTATCGGTGGCGCCGCGGATGCGCACCACGCGGCGGCCTCCGCCAAACGACAGGGCGGCGGCTTCATCGCCGAGACGCGCGGGATCATCGCGCAAGGACTCCGGCGCGATATCGCTGATGCGGAACGGATCGTCGAGCCCGCCCGCCACGGCTTTGGTGAGTGCGTTGAAACGCTCACGCACCAGGCCGGCGTCGGGGCCGTAGATCAGGATCGCGGCCAGGGCCGGGTCGGGCTTGGCGAGGAAGGCGTCGGCGCGGCCCGTGATCTTCATTTAATTAGGGAGCAGCTGCATGCGCTTTGGCGCGCTTCACGAAATACACCGCGAGGCGGGTCTTGATGGCCTGCCCGGCTTCGCGGATGGCGCGCTCCTCGGCGTCGGCCTGGGCCGCGACGGTGGCGTACTGATCGTCGAGGATGTTGTAGCTGACGATGGTTTGCACCCGGTCGCCGTACACGCGCTGGGCGCCCTCATTGAGATAGAAGCTCGCCGACAGGATGAAGTTGGCGCGGGACGCCGTGGCGTCCTTGCGCACGCCCAGTTCTTCGACGCGGGTGGTGAGCGCCACGTCGAGATCGTATTGCGCGATGCCCTCCTGCCCGCGCGGCTGCAGCTGCTCGCGCAGCACCTGCCGCAGCCGCATGCCCTGGCGGTCCGGCAACTGGCGGATCGACACATGGGACATCTCCGCCATCACGCCCGGCCCGCCGGCGACGCTGTGTTCGCCGTAGAGCGGCGTGAAGCCGCAGCCGCCCAAAGAGACGCTTAGGGCCGCGGCACAGCCGATCAGGGAAAGGAGGATGCGCTTGCTCATGCCGCCACGATATTCACGATCTTTTCGGGCACCACGATCACTTTACGCGGCGGCTTGCCGTCCAGCAGCTTCTGCACGGCCGGCAGCGACAAGGCGGCGCTCTCGCAGGCTGCTTTATCCGCGCCCTTGGCCACGCTGATGGTGCCGCGCAGCTTGCCGTTCACCTGTACCGCCAGGGTGACAACGTCGTCTTCCAACTGGGCGGGATCGAACTCCGGCCAGGGTGTCGCGACCACCAATGTCGTGAAGCCCAGCATCTGCCAAACCTCTTCCGCGATATGCGGGATGATGGGGCTCACCAGCCGCGTCACAACCTCGATGCCATAGCGGTAGACCGCGTCGCCGCCAACGGTTTTACGATCGAGATCGGCCAAGGCGTTGGTCAGTTCGCGGATACGCGCCACGGCGGAGTTGAAACGGAACTTCTCCAGGTCATCGCCCACGGCGGCGATGGTGCGGTGGATCTGACGGTTCACCGCCGCCGGACCCGCATCCAACGTCGCCGGTACTGGCCCGGTCTGAATTTGGCTGGCGGCGCCGGCCAGACGCCACAAACGGTTCAGATACCGCCAGGCGCCTTCGATGCCGGCGTCGGTCCATTCCAGATCGCGCTCCGGCGGAGAGTCGGACAGCATGAACAGCCGCGCCGCATCCGCGCCATAGGTGCCGATGATGGCTTGCGGGTCCACCACGTTCTTCTTGGACTTGGACATCTTCTCGGAACGTCCGACCGTCACGGCGACGCCATCGGTCACGCGCACGGCCGCGGCGCCCTCTTTGCGGACATCGCCCGGCTCAACCCAGGCGCCGTCGGCGGCGCGGTAGGTTTCGTGGCACACCATGCCCTGGGTGAACATGCCGTCGAACGGCTCGCGCAAATCGAAGTAGCCGCAATCGGACAGCGCGCGCGTGAAGAAACGCGAGTACAGCAAGTGCAGCACCGCGTGTTCCACGCCGCCGATGTATTGGTCCACCGGCAGCCAGGTCTCGGCCTGCTTGCGGTCGAAGGCCCTGTCGGCCAGTTTCGGGCTGCAATAGCGCGCGAAGTACCAGGACGATTCAAAGAAGGTGTCGAAGGTGTCGGTCTCGCGCACCGCCGGGGCGTTGCACGTCGGGCACGTGGTGTGCTTCCAGGTGGGATGGCGCGCCAGCGGATTGCCGGGGATATCGAAAGTGACATCCTCCGGCAAGGTCACCGGCAGGTCTTTGTCCGGCACCGGCACGGGGCCGCACTTTTCGCAGTGGATGATCGGGATCGGGCAACCCCAGTAGCGCTGGCGCGACACGCCCCAGTCGCGCAGGCGGTATTGCACCGTACCCTTGCCGCGGCCCAGCGATTCCAGCTTCTCGATGGCCGCGCGCTTGGCGGGGTCGACCTTCAGGCCGTTGAGGAAATCCGAATTCACAATCACGCCGTCGCCAGTATAGGCCTCGTTGCCCGCTTCCAGCTTCCGGGTGAATGCGGCGACATCATCGCTTTCCGGTGCAACGACGCATTTCACCGTCAGCCCGTATTTGCGCGCGAACTCCATATCGCGTTCGTCGTGGCCCGGGCAGCCGAAGATGGCGCCGGTGCCGTAAGCCATCAGCACGAAGTTGGCCACATACACCGGCACCGTGGCGCCGGGGATGAACGGATGCTCGGCCTTCAGGCCGGTGTCGAAGCCCAGCTTCTCGGCGGTCTCGATGGCGGCGGTGGAGGTGCCGACCTTGGCGCATTCCGTCAGGAAGTCGCCGAGTTTTGCGTTGCCCTCGGCCAGTTGCACGGCCAGCGGATGTTGGGCCGCGATGGCGCAGAACGACGCGCCGAACAAGGTATCGGGCCGGGTGGTGAAGACTTCGAGGGACTGTCCGGTCGCCTTGCCGGCCGCGTCCTGCAGCGGCCACAGCACGCGCGCACCCTCGGATTTGCCGATCCAGTTGTGCTGCATCAGGCGCACTTTGTCCGGCCAGCGGTCCAGGGTCTCGATCGCCTGCAGCAGTTCCTCGGCGTAGTGGGTGATCTTCAGGAACCACTGGCTCAGCTCGCGCTGTTCCACCGGCGCGCCGGAGCGCCAGCCCTTGCCGTCCACCACCTGCTCATTGGCCAGCACGGTGTGTTCCACCGGATCCCAGTTCACCCAGGACTTCTTGCGGTAGGCCAAACCCGCCTTCAGGAAGTCGGTGAACATCTTCTGTTCGTGTTTGTAGTACGCGGGCTCGCACGTACTGATCTCGCGCGCCCAATCGTGCGAGAAGCCCAAGGGCGCCAGCTGGCCCTTCATCACGCCGATGTTCTGGCGGGTCCACACGCCCGGATGCACGCCGCGCTCCAGCGCCGCGTTCTCGGCCGGCAAACCAAAGGCGTCCCAGCCCATGGGGTACAGCACATTGAAACCCTTGGCGCGCTTGTAGCGGGCGACCACGTCGCCCAGCGTGTAGTTGCGCACATGGCCCATGTGGATACGCCCCGACGGATAGGGGAACATCTCGAGCACGTAGTATTTGGGTTTGGTGGAGGACTCTTCGGCGGCAAAACAATTGCCGGCGGCCCAGGTCCGCTGCCACTTGGGCTCGGACGCCGCGAAATTATAACGCTCTTCGGAAGATGACATCGCTCGAACTGCCTCGGTTGAGGCGGACCGCGTGTCACGTATTTCGCGCGCGCGGGGAAGCCTCGTCTAGTGACGCCGCGCTGCTAGGAGAACGCGGGGCTAATTATTTTCCGGAACGGCCCTAAGTCGCAGATCGCGGGCGCGGGTCAGAACCGCGTTCTCGAATTCGGTGGACACTTCGGGGCCCACGGCGACGTCGCGCCACTGGTTGGTGGCGTCGCGCTGCTGGCGGAACACGGTGATCTTCAGTCCGTCGGCGCGCAGGACGCTCGACAGGATGTAGACATTGACCTTGAAACGCTCGTCCGGCGCTTCCGGCGGCGCGTACCAGTCGGTCAGGATCACGCCGCCGAACGGATCGGCCGAGGCCAGCGGCATGAAAGAGATGGTGTCGAGCGCAGCGCGCCACAAAAAGGCATTGATGGCGACACTTTCGCCGTCCTTTTTGGAACCGAACAGCTGGTTGCCGGCGCCGCTGCCGGACATCACCCCGTCGCTGGGGGCGGCGTCGCGGTCGCGCCCGCCCGAGGGGGCGGCCTGATAGCTGCGGTCCGAGCCGCAGCCAACGAGCAGCGCAGCTGTCGCGGCAAAAGCCACCAATTTCAACGATACCAAGGCCTTAGCCGACATCTTGATCCGCTCCACAAGGGTATCAGGCAGGCTTGGGAAGGATCCCGGCCCGCGAGGCGAGGGCGTTTATAACCAACTGAGAGGGTCTTCGGAAGGCCCGGCGCGCGTGGCTCAACCCCTTTTAAGACAAGGCTTTGTGCGCAGGAAACCTTGGGGTCAGCCGTCCACGAACCCTTAGCCGAAGCGCCCGGTGACATAGGCCTCGGTCCGGGGGTCCGAGGGCTTGGTGAAAATGTCCTCGGTGCGGCTGAATTCCACCAGCTCGCCCATCAGCAGGAAGGCGGTGAAGTCGGAAACGCGCGCCGCCTGCTGCATATTATGAGTGACGATGGCGATCGTGTACTGGGACTGGAGGCTGTCGATCAGCTCCTCGATCTTGGCGGTCGAGATCGGGTCCAGGGCCGAGGCCGGCTCGTCGAGCAGCAGCACGCTGGGCCGCACCGCGATGGCGCGCGCGATGCACAGACGCTGCTGCTGACCGCCCGAGAGCGACAGGCCGCTCTGGTTCAGCTTTTCCTTCACCTCGGTCCAGAGCGCCGCGCCCTTGAGCGCTTCTTCCACCCGGCCTTCGATCTCGCTCTGGGACAGGCGCTCATACAGGCGCATGCCGAAGGCGACGTTGTCGAAAATCGACATGGGGAACGGCGTCGGGCGCTGGAACACCATGCCGATGCGCGCGCGCAGCAGGTTGATGTCCTGCTTGGGCGAGAGAATGTCCTGGCCGTCCAAGAGCACGGTGCCGTCCGCGCGCTGGCCCGGATACAGGTCGTACATGCGGTTGAGAACGCGCAGCAGCGTCGATTTGCCGCAGCCCGACGGACCGATGAACGCGGTCACGCGCCGGTCGTAGATCGAGAGCGAGATGTCCTTCAGCGTCTTGTGGCTGCCGTAATAGAAATCCAGGCTCTTGATCGAGATCTTCTCGGTCAGGCTGGCAGGATCCATGACGCGCGGGCTCGCGAGCGAGATACCGCGGAATTGTGTCGTGGCCGCGCCGGGGGCTTCCGAAGGACGATCCATACTCATGCTCACTGCCGTGCCGATGACCGCGACGTCAAGAGACGGGCGGAAATGTTGAGAACAAGAATTGTAACGGTAATAAGGAGCGCGCCGGCCCAGGCCAGTTTGCGCCAATCCTCATAGGGGCTTAGGGCGAACTGGAAGATCACCACCGGCAGGTTGGCCATGGGCGTATTCATGTTGGCGCTCCAGAACTGATTGTTGAGCGCGGTGAACAGGAGCGGCGCGGTCTCGCCGCTGACGCGGGCGATGGACAGGAGGATGCCGGTGACGATCCCTGAGCGCGCGGCGCGATAGACCACATGGCCCACCACCTGCCATTTGGGCGCGCCCAGGCCGGCGGCGGCTTCGCGCAGCGAGTCCGGCACCAGATTCAGCATGTCCTCGGTGGTGCGCAGCACCACGGGAACGACGATCAGCGCCAGCGCGACGGTCCCGGCCCAGGCCGAGAAGTGGCCCATGGGCACCACCATCAGCTCATAGACAAACAGGCCGATGATGATGGACGGCGCCGACAGCAGGATATCGTTGACGAAGCGGATCAGCGACGCCAACGGGTTGCTCTTGCCGTATTCGGCGAGATAGGTGCCGGCGAGGATGCCCACCGGCGTGCCGAACAGGATGCCGAAAAAGCTCATCACCACGCTGCCGTAGATGGCGTTGAGCAGGCCGCCGGTATTGCCGGGCGGCGGGGTGCTGTCGGTGAAAAGCTGCCAGCTCAGGGAACTCACGCCGTTGACCAGGAGCGTGCCCAGGATCGCCAGCAGCCAGAACAGGCCGATCAGCGCCGCGACGCTGGATGCGGCCAGCGCCAGGCGGTTCTTCATCTTGCGGCGTTCATACAAGGTCATGCCACGGCCCTCATGTCCTTGTCCCCGCGCTGCGCTGCATGCGGATCAGCATGACCTTGGCCATGGCCAGGACGGTAAACGTGATCACGAACAGGAGCAGGCCGAGCGCCACGAGCGCGCTGGTATAGATCTCGCCGACCGCTTCGGTGAACTCATTGGCGATGGAGGCGGAGATGGTGGTGCCGGGCGCCAGGATCGACGGGCTGATGCGGTGGGCGTTGCCGATCACAAAGGTCACGGCCATGGTTTCGCCGAGCGCGCGGCCCAGGCCCAGCATGACGCCGCCCACCAGGCCAACGCGGGTGTAGGGGATGACGATCTGCCACACCACTTCCCATGTGGTGGCGCCGAGGCCGTAGGCGGACTCTTTCAGCAATGCCGGCACGGTCTCGAAGACGTCGCGCGTGACCGAGGTGATGAACGGCAACACCATGATGCCGAGGATCAGCCCGGCGGTAAAAATGCCGATGCCGTAGGGCGGGCCGGCGAAGAAGCTGGAGAGTCCCGGCACATCGGCGAAGACCGCGATGATCAGCGGCTGAATGTTGCTCTGCAGGAACGGCGCCAGAACGAACAGGCCCCAGATGCCGTAGATGATGCTGGGGATGCCGGCCAGGAGTTCGATGGCGATGCCAATGGGGCGCTTCAGCCACTCGGGCGCCAGTTCCGTGAGGAAGATGGCGATGCCGAAGCTCACCGGGATGCCGACGATCATCGCGATCGCCGATGTCATGAGCGTGCCGTAGATGGCCGCGCGCGCGCCGAACACTTCGGTGACCGGATTCCAGCGTTCGGTGGTGAGGAAATCGAAACCGAATTTCTTGAGCGCCGGCAGCGACCCTTCCACCAGCGAGATGATCACGCCGCCCAGAATCACCAGCACCAGCAGAGCGGCGCTGAGGGTCACGTAGCGGAAGGCCTTGTCCAGCCCGCGCTGTTTCTGAATGCGCGTCTGGATTTCGGGATGAAGCGCTAAGGTTTCGGTTTGCTGGGACATGCTCGATTTAGAAGAGCGCGGGATTTGAAAGCCGGGACAGGAAAACGGGGAGAACCGCGGGCGCGATTCTCCCCAGAATCATAATGATGCTTATAAACCGCTACTTAGCGCCCATCCAAACGGGCTTGCCGTCGGCGCCTTTGATTTCGCCCCAGGTCTTTTCGACCAGGGAGACGACGCTGGCCGGCATCGCGACATAGTCCAGTTCGTCGGCCATCTTGCCGCCGGTCTTGTAGGCCCAGGAGAAGAACTTAAGGGCGTCGCCCGCCGCGGCCGGATTCTGCGGCTGGCGGTGGATGAGGATGAACGACGCTCCGGTGATGGGCCAGCTATCGGCGCCCGCCTGGTTGGTCAGCACCAGGTAGTAGCCCTTGGCGTTGGCCCAGTCGGCGCCCGCGGCCGCGGCCTGGAAGGCCGAGGACTTGGGTTCCACCGCCTTGCCGTCCTTATTGATCAGGTTGATGGTGGTCATCTTGTTCTGCTTGGCGAAGGCGTATTCGACATAGCCGATGGCGCCCTCGGTCTGGGTGGTCATGCCGGCCACACCTTCATTGCCCTTGGCGCCGATGCCCGAGGGCCACTCCACAGAGGTCGCCGCGCCGATGCTTTCTTTGAAGGTTGGGCTGACCTGCGAGAGATAGGTGGTGAACAGGAAGTTGGTGCCCGATCCGTCCGAGCGGTAGACCGCGGCGATGGCGGTGGACGGCAGCTTCACGTCCGGGTTCAGCTTGGCGATGGCGGCATCGTTCCACTTGCTGATCTTGCCCATGTAGATGGCGGCCAGCGTCGCGCCGTCGAGCTTGATCTCGCCCGGCTTTATGCTCTTGAGGTTGGCGACCGGCACCACGCCGCCCATGACCATCGGGAATTGGATCAGGCCGTTCTTGTCGAGGTCTTCCGGCTTCATCGGCTGGTCGCTGGCGCCGAAGGTCACGGTCTTGGCGGTGATCTGCTTGATGCCGCCGCCGGAGCCGATGGACTGATAGTTCAGGCCGATGCCGGTTTCCTTCTTATAAGCGTCCGCCCACTTGGCGTAGATCGGATAGGGGAAGGTCGCGCCCGCGCCCGAGATGTCGGCGGCGAACGCCGTGGCAGAAAGGGCTAACGTCGCGGCCGCGGCCATGCACACGGCGGCGCGCGCGACTTTCAGGGTGAGGTGGTTCAAGGTTTTCTCCTGACATTTCTGGGGATTCCGGATGTCCGGACTCCTGACGGCGGATGCTAAGAACCGGCAGCGACCATAGTGTTACGTTTTTATGATAGATGTGTGACGTCTCGCCCATGGAAGGTATAAAAATCCACCGCACCACAATCCATGGTTGAGAAGACCCTGATCCTCGGGGCCGAACCGATGGTTCCGCGCGCGGCACCCGTCGCCCAAATCGTGAAGATCTCCAAGGGTCTGCCTTCATAAAATCGTCACGATAGCGTCACTAAAAGCGGTAGGAAGGCCCCCTAGCAAAACCGCCTCGGGCGAGTGCTTCCTGGAAAGCACGCGGCGTCACGGAGAGAAGACATGAGAAAGGCTTATATTGCTTGTGCGGCGCTCGTGGCCGCGGCGGCCTCTGGGTCGACGCCTGTAAGAGCCGCCGAAGCCAGCTCGCCGGCATTGGCCCAGCAGATCCAGGCCCTCCAAGAACAACTGCGCGTATTGCAGCAGCAGCTGGATGCGCTCAAGGCCGCCAACGATGCCACCCGCGACGCGGTCGCGCGCGAGGCCAAGGAGCGCATCGCCACCGACAATGCCGTCGCCAACGCGCCGCCGCCGCAGGTACCGAAGGTCACGGAGTCCGCCACGCACCGCTTCACACTGTCGAGCGCCGACGGCGCCTGGACCATCGCGCCGACGGGACGCATCCATTTCGATATGGGCGGCTATCTCGATCAGAAGCCGCAAAGCACCACCGGCCTCGGCACCGATGCCGGCGGGCGACTCACCGGCGGCCTCAATGTCCGGCGCGCACGGCTTGGCGTCACCGGCAAGGCGATGGGCGACTTCACCTACTCGCTGATCATCGACGCGGGCGGCTCCACCGACAACGCGACGCTGATCAATACCGCCAGCATTGGCTACACCGGCATCGCCAACACGGTGATCGAAGCCGGGTACATGGCGTCCTATTTCACGCTGGATGAGGCCACCAGCTCCAACGATATCCTGTTCCTGGAGCGCGCCTCACCCACCGCGCTCATCGCCAACATCAATGTCGGCGATCCGCGCGCCAACCTCGGCTTTCGCACCTGGGGTCCGAACTGGTGGTTCGGCGCTTATCTCACCGGCTCCAAGCCCGGCGATGCGCACGCACTGACGCAGCGCACATTGGGCGCATATGCGCGCGCGACCTATCAGATCATCCAGAATGCCGACACGACCCTGCATGTGGGCGGCGGCGTCGACCAAGTGTTCCGTGCGCCGAATTCCGGCGCCAACACGGCGGAGTCATTGACGCTCGCCAACCAGGCCGAATTGCGCATCGATCCCACCAACACCATCACCACCGGCGCGCTCGGCACCGTCGCCAATCCGGTCGACAAGGCGACCATGACCGGCGCCGAAGTGGCCGGCACCTTCGGCCAGTTTTTTTATCAGGGTGAGTACTACCACTATAACATCCACCGCCTCCGGCGGACCTCGGCACAGTTCGACGGCGCCTACGCGCAGCTCGCCTACTCCATCGGCGGCAAGCACACCTACAACGTCGCTTGCGGGTGCTACAGCGGCGTCAATCCCACGTCGCCGTTCAGTCCGAACAAGGGCGGCACGGGCGCCTTAGAGTTCGCCCTGCGCTACAGTTGGATCGATCTCACTGACCAGTACAACAGCAGCATCCCGCTGACCTTGCAGCCCGACGGCGTCAACGGCGGCCGTCAGGCGGCGGTGACCGCGGGCCTGAACTGGTATTGGAATTCGAACATGCTGTGGAAGCTGAACTACATCCACACCAACCTGCATAAAGCCAACCCGCGCACCGGCGGCGGCGCGGGCGTGGCCGTGGGGCTCGACATCGACGCCCTGGCGGTGCGCTGGCAGGTGATGTTCTAACCTCCTATCGCGCGCAGTCGCCCCCCGCTTTTTCAGGCCGGGGTGGTCCCGGCAGCCGCAGGTTTGCCAAAGCGCGTACTTGGCATAAGGTGGCGCGATCAAAGGGGATTCCTGCCGCGCGATGAAGCGATCAGTTGTTCTGTTTCCGATCTGCGCTGCCGTGCTCTGGGCCGACGCCGCTTGGGCCGCGGACGCCATCACCCTCACCTTGGGCGGGCGAATCAAAGAGTTCTTCACTGTCGCCGACCAGGACGCGCGGCCGGCCGAAGACCTCAACACCGCCGCCATGTTCAACGATGTCCGCATCTCGGTCGAAGGCAAGACCGCGCTCGATAACGGCATCAGCATCCGCACTTACGTGCGCGCCTTCGCCGTCGGCCGCGAAGCGGTCGATGTGGACGAGGCCTATGTGGATGTGGTCACCACCTTCGGGCGGCTGCGCATGGGCGAAAAAGCCGGCGTCAACGCCTCCACCATCGGCGATCCCATCCCCCAGGCATTTTTGACCGTGGACGACGAACTGATCGGCGACGCCCTCAGGCCCCGCACCGGCCTCGTTCTGCGCGACGCCTTCACCTTCAAGCGCTTCACCGGCAATGCCCTCGGGGTGTCCTACCAGACGCCGGACGTGATGGGGTTCAAGGCGGGGGTGGCCTATCACCCGACGCCGGCACCTGCCGTGGGCACCTTTGACCGCAGGCTTGGCCCCCACGACGCCATCGATGCGACCGCCGGGTATGAAGGCGATTTCGCCGGCGGCACCTACCGCGTGGCGGGCGGCTACTTCCATCTGGCGTCGCGTACCGGCGCGGTGGCCGCCAGCGCCGACGGTGTCGAAGCCTGGAACATGTCGGCCGGCGCCACTTACGGCGGCTGGGAAATCGGCACCGGATATATGCGCGTGATGCCCGAGAACGGCCTGACGGAATCCGACTACATCATTGGACTGATGTATGGCATCGGACCGTTTCAGATCTCCGCGGATTATAAAGTCGCGAGCCGCCGGGTTTCGCGCGTCACCACGGCGCGCGAACGGGTCGATCGCGGCACGTTGCAGGGGGCCTATAAACTCGGGCCCGGCATCAGCGTGGGCCTCGGCGGTTTCTATGTGACGCAGCGCGACGCCACGGGCACCGCCTGGGATTCCGGTGGTGTGCTCAGCGGCCTCAAGATCGCGTTCTGATCCATGCCGGTGAAGCGCGCCAAAAAGAAGGCCGCGAGGAAGTCCCCGGAAGTCAAAATCGGCGGCGATATCGAAATCGCCACGCCGCTGCCGCCACCGCAGAAAAAGAAGATCGTCGGCTGGCGCGAATGGGCGCGGCTGCCGGACCTCGGCGTCGAGCGCATCAAGGCCAAGATCGACACCGGCGCGCGCACCTCGGCCCTGCACGCCTTCCGCATCACGCCCTTCAGCAAATACGGCGCGTCGTATGTGCGGTTTGTGCTGCACCCCCTTCAGCGGAAGAAAAAACCGGAAGTGTCCTGCGTGGCGCTGGTGATCGA
>CANJOI010000037.1 GCA_947475365.1 Fidelibacterota bacterium
AGCGGGGGGCCGCCCCAGCGCCCGCCACGGAGATTCGTCAGGAACTCGACGCCGGAGATCGCCTCCGGCCGGTGCGCGCAGATCACGCAGTCAACCGGCGTGCGGCGGTCCTGAAGGACGCGCAGCGCCAGGATGGAGGACGGCGCCACATGCACCGCGGGCGAGCCTTCCGACAGCAAAAATCGCCGCAGTGCCTCACCGATCGCCGCCTCGGAATCGACAATCAGGAACCGCGTCCGGCTGATAACCGTCTTCTGGGATTTTTCGTCTGCGGGCATGGCGCGGGGGTAATTTTATTCCATCACTGACGGACTGTGCTCTGTCTGCTCGCCCGGCGACGAGCACTATAGCGTCTCGGCACCACCAAGGCACAAGGCCAATAAACTTTCGCGGAGGTGCGCTGTGGGCATCACCTGGCCCGTGGCATATCTTTGGGCTCTTGAGCCCAATCAACGACAGGCGAGACCATGAAAAAAGCCACCCTGCCCGCGAAAAAGACCGCCAAGAAGAAAACCGCCGGTCCCAAAGCGACGTCCGCCACATCGCCGTCGCGAAGGATCGACTCGCAGATCAAGGCGCAAGGTGACTGGCGCGGTGAAACACTGGCGCGGATCCGCGGTCTCATTAAGGAAGCCGACCCGGAGGTCGTCGAGGAACTGAAGTGGGGCGGGGTGCCGGTGTGGTCGCACGCCGGCATTATCTGCACCGGCGAGACTTATAAAAAGGTCGTGAAGACCACCTTCGCCAAGGGCGCGTCCCTGAAGGACCCCAAGGGCCTGTTCAATTCCAGCCTGGAAGGCAACACGCGCCGCGCCATCGACTTCGCCGAGGGCGCGAAGATCGACGAGAAAGCGTTCAAGGCGTTGATTCGCGAAGCCATCGCGCTGAACACATCCTCCGCCGCCAGGAAGCCGCGCTAAAAGTCCGCCCCGGTCCGCCCGTTCGCGGGTATTATGGCGCCAAGCTTGGCGTAGCAACCGCGATGGCGGCCTCCTTCCGGCCTCGGAGAGGATTTATGGGACTGATCGTTTCCTACGACGACAAATTCGGGATGCCGGCCAGCGAAATCGCGCTGACCAGTGGCGAACATGTCCTCCTGACGCTCCATAAACATGGACTGGTCATCAAGGCCCTCGCCCGGCCCGGTGAAAATGAACGCACCCTTTTCGAAGCCCCGCCGGACACGGTTGCGGCGATTTGCGCCAGCCTTACCGGCGACGGTCCGGGATCGAAGGCGTCGCCGCTTCAGGTTCTCGCGGCGGTTACGGTGCAATTGCCCGACGCAAGAGCCGTAGAGACCGCGTTCCGGAGCGCGGCCGATACGATTTGACAACCGGGTGGACAAATTCACGGCTGTGAATGTTGGCGTGCCGCTATGGCTTGAAATAGCGCGCGACAAAAAGGCTCATGATCGCGTCAAGGATGGCCGGGTCCACATGACGGTTATCCTCGGCGCCGCCGGTTCCGAAGTACGGACCCGCATGGCCGCCAAGCCAACGGATCATCTCAAATGACGGCCAATAGCTGAGATTTGGGATTCCCTCGCTCATAACCTTATCGATGGTCACGCGCATAAGGCTCTTGGACAGACAATCCTGCCCAAAGACCGACGGATGATGAGGCGACCCCTTCAAGGGTATGGGCGACAGCGTGAGGGTGATGTGGGCGTGCGGGCTGATCTCCCGCGCCTTGGCGATGATCGAACGCATATATCCCGCCAACTGGTCGACGGAGAACATGCGCCACTGCGCACCGGGTATATCGGGATCGCTGCTCTCCCTGACCGGCTCGTCGCCCACAAACCGCTGCAGCGCCACACCGACCGTGAGAATGAATAAGGACGCCGCGCGCACCGGCGCCACGACCTGCGGCTTGGCCGACGCCTTCTCTACCATTTGCGAGAAATACCAATCGGTGATGAAAGGCGTGTTGTTGTTTTCGTCCACGCTGATCCAGGCCGCGGGGATGCCCAGTTTGGTCAGGGTTTCGCCGATATGTTGGGCAAAGCACGACCCCATGGTCGCCACCGCCGCGCTGCGCGGCAGGAAGGGTTCCGGCGGCGCATAGCCCGGAAGGATATAGGTCGCCACCGCGGTCTTGAAATCCGACAGCAGTTCCGGACTCAGCGGAAAACGCGCGGGCGGGGCTGACATTCCATCTCCTCAACGATCGCAGCGGCGACGGTACTCGACCGGCCCGCACGGGGTCCAGGCCTCCGCCCCTCTCGAAGCGCTCAGCGGTTCTAGACGCACCTGCACCCAGGCCTAAGCCCTGGCCCGGCGCGTAATTTTACGCCCGCGCCGGGGTGTCCAGCGCGAACCTGATATCGAACAGCAGAATGTCGCGACGGAGATCAGGGTCCTTCACAGGCTCGACGCCGTGAAAGCAGGTCGATGTCTTCGGAAAGGCGACCAGCGTGTTGCGCTGGAAGGGTAAGGTTTTGACCCGATCGAAGTCGTCCCAGTCCAGGTAAGGTCCGCCCGGATGCGAGAAGTGCGCGGCTTTGGGCTGGTATAGGGCGGTGCCGGTTTCCGGATGAGTGTCGTCCTCCGGCAGATAAAACAACACGGACACCACCTTGCTAGGCGAATCCGTATGCGGCGGCAGCTCGTATCCGGCGCCGTCGCGCATGAGGATCATCTCCCGGCGCAGGTTCACGGGCGAATCGGTGCGGGGAAAGGGCACATCTCCGGACCGCATGCGCTCGATGATTTGGGGTTCAAAGCACTTCAGCCAGAGGTTCGTGAACGCGTCATCGCAATAGGTGGCGAACAGGCTCTTCCAGAAGTCGCGCGCCTCCGGATCGCCCACAACCTGATCCAAGTCATCGGACATGAGTACATGGCGCGCCGGATTGTAGGACTTGGAGACCCGGCCCGTCGACGCGAGTTGGCGATAGGCCTGTGTGGGCAAAAGACGCCGGCGCAGTTCCGCGTAAAACGCGTCGGGAAATATGTTCTCGACGACCATATGCGCAAACGGTTGCACCACGACCGGCGTGGCCGCGATCCTTTCCAGGGAGTGCTTTTTTGCTTCGACAAACATGCTGATCGTTGGGGGCGGCCGTTGACCCGGTGTGCGCGTCATCTTAGCGTTGGAAAAGAGGGCTTTTCAGTTTTAGCAAACCAAGGACCGGGGTCAAGCTTGGCCACAGACGCGCATTTGAAGTCGATCATCGAGAAGTACGAGCGGGAGAGCCCCGCCGTACGCGTGGCTTTCGGCGCGCATACGCTGGTTTACGCTACACCCAACAGCACTTGCCTTACGCGTGTCGACACTCTGGCCTCGAAAGAGCCGCATACGCTGCCTTGGCTTGAGTCACTGCCTGAAGGCGGCGTCCTGCTGGACGTCGGCGCCAATGTCGGAATGTATACGATCTTCGCGGCGGTGGTGCGGCGCGCCCTGGTTTATGCGTTTGAACCGGAATCACAGAATTTCGGAATCCTGTGTCGCAATATTGTCCTTAATGGGCTGGCGGATCGCGTCACGGCATGGTGCGCCGCGCTTTCCGATGAGCAGAAATTCTCCAAGATGTTCCTGTCCGCTTTTGACGCCGGCGGCTCGTGTCATTCTTTTGATGCGCCGCTCAATGCTTTCCTCGAGACGCAAAAGTTTCCGTTCGCGCAGGGATCTTATTCGACCACGATCGACGCCCTGGTCGCGGGCGGCTCAATCCCCGTGCCGACATATATCAAGATAGACGTCGACGGCATTGAGCACAAAGTTGTCGGCGGCGCCATCGCAACGCTTTCTAATCCGTCGGTCAAATCCGTTCTCATCGAAATCAACACCCATCTCGCGGAACACCGGGCGATCATAGAAATGCTGGCGAACGCCGGCCTTGTTCATGACCCAGCGCAATTCGCGGAGGCTCAGCGGACAGACGGCGCCTTCAAGGGCGTTGGCGAGTGCATCTTCAGGCGGTAATAAAATCGCTATCGTGGCGCGCGCGCGCCGCTGGTGACCAGGGCGGCGGCCACATACCCGGTCCGGTTTCCGCCGGGAATGGCGACCATGAGCCAGCGCTTGTCCGCGCTGACGTCGACCACCTTCAGTTCCGCCTTGTCCGGGAAAGTATAAAGCGGCGTCACGTCGCCCCCTTGGGTCGCATAGACCGGTGCGCCGCCGCGCGCATTCACAACGTAATAGTACTGAAGCGAGGCCATGAACGCCTCGGACGCATCGGGCAGCGGATCATCAGGCGTGGGCGACGCCTTGGCCGCCGGGGCTTTGGGCGCGGGAGCAGCCGGCGCGGCAGAGCCTGCCGCCTGCAGGGTGGCGCAGGACTTCGGCGGCGAGCGCAAATACGCAACGCGCTTGCCGGCGAACAGGGCACGGTCGCGCGCCGCCACTTCGGTGCGATAGCCGATCGTGGCGGCATTGGGCGCATCGTCATACCAGTCCAGGGCCACGAAGGCGGTTTCCTTCTCGGCGAGCGTGACGGTAAGCGGGTTGCGCTTGGTCTTGTCGCGCGTGGGCTCGTCGTAAGCGCTGGGCAGCCAGGAAATGTCGGATGTGCCGGCGGGGACGTCGAGAATGACCATCTCCGGGTTCTTGGAGATCGTCCCGACCAGGACGCCGTTGAGATACAAATCCCCCCGCGGCACGCGCATGGCCTCGCGCGTGGGGTAGTTCTGGTTGACACCCATGACCACATAGATCCGCGCGCCGCACGGCGGCGCCTCGATCAGATCCTGCGCGGCGTAAGCCGGCACGGAAACCGCCAGCACCAGGCCCGCCATCCCAAAAACTTTTGCCCGCAACCGCATCATTCCATCTGGACCCGCATCACCGGGTTGTTACCATATCCGTGACAGTGCGCATGCCAAATATGCGCCGCCTGATTTCCTTCGTCATCATCGCCGCCAGGATCTTATGACACAGCCCCCCGTTCAACGTGCGCCGCGGCCGCTTCCTGCTGTGATTTTCGCGTCCCGCTGGTTGCAGGTGCCCCTGTATCTGGGCCTGATCGTCGCCCAGGGCGTGTATGTGGTGCTGTTCCTCAAGGAACTCTGGCACCTGGTGACCCATATCACCACCTTCGGCGAGCAGGAGATCATGCTGGTGGTCCTGGGCCTGATCGATGTGGTGATGATCTCCAATCTTCTGATCATGGTGATCATCGGCGGCTATGAGACCTTCGTCTCGCGCCTGAGGCTTCAGGGCCATCCCGACCAGCCGGAGTGGTTGGATCAGGTCAACGCCCGCGTGCTCAAGATCAAGCTGGCCATGGCGATTGTCGGCATCTCCTCGATTCACCTGCTGCGCATCTTTATCGAGGCCGGCGCCCTCGGCCGCGACCACAGCACCTACACCGAGACCGGCGTCATGTGGCAGACCATCATCCACGTGGTGTTCGTCTTGTCCGCGATCGGCATCGCCGCGGTCGAGCGCCTCAGCCATCATGCCGGCGCCGAGGCGCACTAACTCTTGATGTGGCTGCCGGTGCCGTCGCCCTTTCGCGTCCACTGGCGCGCGCGGTTGATGACCATCTTGCGGGCGACCGCGTCGTTGACGTCAAAGCCGCACAGGGTCGCGACCCGGTAGAGCAGGATAAAAACATCGGCGATTTCCAGGGCCGCCTCGACAAGGTCGCCAGCCTCGACCGCCTCCAGGAGCTCTTCCATCTCCAGCTTGGCGCGGGCCACCAGCACCGCGGGGTTTACCGCCGGTCCGAAGGTTTCCTCACCCCAGGCCGTGATGGATTTCTGATCTTCGGTACTTTCCAAGGCAGGCTCCTCACGGCCATTATTGTGCGGCAGTCATCGCTATTTTGGCGCCACTGCGCAATACTTTGAGACTTGCATATATTCGAGGCCGTCATGCCGCACGATCATCCCCATCCGCCAGAAGGCCCTATTGATTGGAAAATCCATGGGGTGAAGGTCATCCCGGGCGACCAGCTGGACGCCAACACCGCCCAGACGCCGGGCATGAACCGCCAGGCCGCCATCAACCTCGCCCGCGTCGGCGCCCAGAAGATCTGGGCGGGCACCGTGCATATCCACGCCAACGCCAAGACCGGGGCCCATCATCACGGTCCCCTGGAAAGCGTGATTTATGTGGTGAAGGGCCGCGCCCGCATGCGCTGGGGCGACAAACTGGAGTTCACCGCCGAGGCCGGACCCGGGGATTTCATTTTTGTGCCGCCTTACGTGCCGCACCAGGAGATCAACGCCAGCAGCGACGAGACCCTGGAATGCGTGCTGGTGCGCAGCGACAACGAGGCGGTCGCCATCAACCTGGAGATCGAGCCGGTGGAGAAGCCGGAAACCGTTCTCTGGATCGACCCGGTGCACCGCGCGCCCTAGACCACGAGCAAGACCACAAGAAGGGATGTTGGGATCGACAGAGTGAGGTCACGATAGCTTTCACATAACGCCGGGACGGGAGGCTTGGCGGCAACACGCATTTGAGGGGAAAACACCATGCGTAAGAGTCTCCTGTCCGCTGTCATCACGGGATTGCTGCTCTCCACGTCGGCTCAGGCCGCCGGCTTCCAGATCGAGGAAGCCACCATCGACGGCATTCAGAACGCCATCAAATCCGGACAAACCACCTGCAAAGGCATAGTCGAGGCCTATATCGCGCGGGCCAAAGCCTATAACGGCATCTGCACGCAGATGGTGACGCCCGACGGCGCGCCGGTTCCGGCGGTGAAAGGTCTGGTCCGCGCCGGTGTCGCGGCGAGCTTCCCGACACAGACGCGCGCGGCGTCCACCTTCATTCCTAACCTGGACCAGTATCAGGGCCCGCCGCTCGATTACGGCCATATGGAGGCCACCGCCTCCGACCCCAGTGTGCAGCAGCAGTATGGGATGGTGGTGGGCTCCAAGGATGCCGGCCAGGTCAACGCTCTCGAGAGCATCAACATCCGCGGCGAGCGTTCCGTCACCTGCAACGGCGCCTTCGACGCCCATCCGTCCACCGGCCCCCTGCCGGCCGGGGCGCCCGCGGCCTGCGAAACCTTCCGGCGCCTGCCCGATGCCCTGGAGCGCGCCGCCGAGCTGGACAAGCAGTACGGCCGCAAACCCGACCTCGCCAAGCTGCCCATGTACTGCGCCGTCATCACGGTGAAGGACTGGTACGACGTGAAGGATATCCGCTCTACCGGCGGCAACGACGTCGCCTATGCCATGGACGCCGCGCCGCGGGATTCCACCATGGTCGCGCAGCTGCGTGATAAAGGCGCCATCATTTATGCCGTAACCATCGCGGCGGAAGTCGGCCACGGCACCAGCGGCCCGGCCAAAGCGGCGAAGAGCTTCATCGGCGGCGGCGGCACCATCCGCAGCTCCTGGGCCGGCCATGTCTGCAATCCCTACGACACCGAGCGCTCGGCGGGCCCCTCCAGCGGCGGCGCGGGCGCCGCTGTATCGGCCAATCTCGCCACCTGTTCGGTGTGCGAAACCACCGGCGGTTCCTGCCGTGAACCCGCCAACCAGAACGCGGCGGCGAGTTTCGTCACCACCAAGGGCCTGACCTCCGAGGACAACTCCGCCACCGCCGCCTTCATCAACCACCGTCCGGGGGCCATCTGCCGCACCTTGGGCGACGCGGCGCGAGTGGTGGACGCCATGAAGGATCCCAAGGACGGCAACTTCGATACACGTGACATCTTCACGGCCACGCCCAAGGCTTTACTGCCGAAAGAGCCCTACGCCAGCTTCATCGTCAGGAACGCCAAGACCGGTGCGAAACCGCTGGCCGGGATGCGCATCGGCGTGGTGCGGGAGTACATGGTCAAGCATACGCCCAACGATGTCGCCATCAGCGACGCCGTCGATGCGGAGATCAAGGCCGTGCTGCGCGACAAGCTGGGCGCGGACATCGTGGAATCCGTCGATCCCAAATACGGTGACGATCCCGCCGTTCCCAACATGCGCTACACCTTCGCCGATGGATTTGCGGAAACCATCCCTATCAGCGCTCCGGAGTATTTCTATCAGATGGCCGGCGCTGCGCCCGAGTTCGCCGTACCGGGCTATGACGTGCGCAGCCGCGATTACCTTGTGAAACTGTCGCTGCGCCGCGCGCCGCTGTCGGACAAGCTAAACATGCGCCGGATCCTGGACGGCCTCGACAACACTAACCGCGACGCCTTCAGCATGGCCCGGTATCTGCTGGAACGCGGCGATGCCAAGATCACCGACTGGGCCGCCTATGCCGCCAATTCCAAGTGGCGCTCGGAAGAGCAGGCGGTGGCGTCCGCCAACGCCGCCACACAGAACATCCAGGATATCCGCGCCACCCGCGGCATCGACCGGGTGAAGATGCAGACCGTGTTCCGCCTGGCGATCACCAAGGTGATGCGCGAGAACCACATTGATGTGTTCGTGCATCCCAATGTGGGCTTGCCGCAATGGAAGATCGGCACCGACCGGGAGCCCACCGTCGACGGCCGCGCCGCGGCCGGCCCCTCCATCACCGACCTTCTCGGCAGCCCCGAGATCACCGTGCCCGCCGGGTTCAATCAGGTGGTCTATGATCCCCACTACGAGCTGAGCGCCGACAAGAAGAGCTACGCCCTGGTGACGGGTAAGGAGCGGGCGATGATGAATCATCCGATGCCCTTCAGCATCGCTTTCTGGGCCGGGGCGGGCGACGAGCCGTCGGTTCTCAAGGCGGCGTCGGCCTATGAAGCGGCCACCAAGCACCGCATGCCACCGGCGGGGTTTGGGCCGGTGAAATAGGATCGCGGACAGCGCAGACCTTTCATCCTTTCGTATTGCCCCCGCGCCCGTGGGTGCGGGTATGATTGGCGCGTTTTCCAAAAACCCGAGGAGGGGCCCATGTGCGACGAGAACTCACTCAACGACATGACTGAACACCTGCAGAAGACCGGCGCGGACATGACGCGGCGGCGCTTCGGCCTGCTGGCGGCCGGCGGCGCGATGCTGGCGACGCTGCCGCGCGCGGCCAATGCGGTCGAGACCAAGGACCAGGACATCACGGTCAAAACCCCGGACGGCGCCGCCGAGGCCTATTTCGTGCACCCGGCCAGCGGCAAGGCGCCCGCGGTGCTGGTGTGGCCCGACGCCTTCGGCCTGCGCCCGGCATTCAAGTCCATGGCTAAGCGGCTGGCGGAATCGGGCTACGCCGTGTTTGTGCCCAACCCGTACTACCGTGTCGCCAAGCAGCCGGCGCTGCCCGAGGGCCTGGACTTCGCCAAGCCCGACGACCGCGCTCAGATCATGAAGCTGATGCAGACCCTGTCGGCCGACACCAACCTCACGGATGCGAAGGCGTTCATCACCTTCCTCGACGGCCATGCCGCCGTGGACACCAAAAAGAAGATGGGCACCACCGGCTATTGCATGGGCGGACCCATGACCATGCGCACGGCGGCCGCCCACGCGGACCGCATCGGCGCCGCGGGCTCGTTCCACGGCGGCGGGCTGGTAACGAAGGATGCCAATAGCCCGCATCTGCTGGTGCCCAAGATGAAGGCCCAATACCTGTTCGCCATCGCCGAGAATGACGACAAGGCGCAGCCCGACGCCAAGACCGCGCTGCGCGAAGCCTTCGATGCCGCCAAGCTCAAGGCCGAGATCGAGGTCTACGCCGGCACCATGCACGGCTGGTGTCCGCCGGACGCGGCTGTGTACAACAAGGACCAAGCCGAGAAAGCCTGGTCGCGCCTGCTGGCCACGTTCAAGTCGGGCCTGGCCTAGCCGCCAGCCCTAAATGAAAAGGGGTGCAGCGCAGGCTGCACCCCTTTTTTGTGGGCCCCTGCGCTAGCGGGCTTCGCTGCGCGCGTCTTCGGCGGCGAGCAGCCGCGTGATTGCGCCATCCGCGGAACGGCCCACCAGGATCGGCTCTTTGCCAACGGGCGCGGCGCGCTCCGGAGCCACAACAGCGGGCGCGAAGGTTTCCGCCTGGGCCATGGCCCAGGGTGTCTTGAAACGCACGTCGTCGGTGCCCGAAAGAAGTTCACCCGGCGCCAGCGGCCGGTAGATCTCGGCATACGTGGTGATGCCGGCCGAAGTCCGGCGGAAGAAGTGGTGCAGCCGGAACTGGCTGGGATGCTCGATGCCCGCAGCGGCCACGACCTCAGTGAGAACCTTGACCGTGGAACGGTGGAACTGCGCCACGCGGGTCGCCTTGTTGGGCACATACAGCGCCTTCTGCCGGTCCGGGTCCTGGGTGGCGACGCCTGTGGGGCACTTGTCGGTATGGCAACTCAGGGATTGGATGCAGCCCAGGGCGAACATGAACCCGCGCGCGGAGTTGCACCAATCGGCGCCCAGCGCCATGGCGCGGGCCAAGTCAAAGGCCGACGTGACTTTGCCGCTGGCGCCGATCTTGATGTGCTCGCGCTTGTTGATCCCCACCAGCGCGTTGTGGACGAAGGTGAGGCCGTCGCGCAACGGCATGCCGATGTGATCGACGAACTCGAGCGGTGCCGCGCCCGTGCCGCCCTCGGTACCGTCGACGACGATAAAGTCCGGCAGGATGTCGGTGGCGAGCATCGCCTTGCAGATCGCCAGGAATTCCCAGGGATGGCCGACGCAGAGCTTGAATCCCACCGGCTTGCCCCCGGACAGCTTGCGCAGCTCCGCCACAAACTGCAGCAGCCCCACCGGCGTAGAGAACGCCGCGTGCCGCGAGGGGGAGATGCAATCCTTGCCCGGCGGAACGCCGCGGGCGGCGGCGATTTCCGCCGACACCTTGGCGCCCGGCAGCACGCCGCCATGGCCGGGCTTGGCCCCCTGGGACAACTTGATCTCGATCATCTTGACGCCGGGCTCGGCGGCGTTACGCGCGAATTCCTCCGGGGAGAACTGGCCGTCCTCGGTGCGGCAGCCGAAGTAGCCGCTGCCGATTTCCCAGATGATGTCGCCGCCTTCGCGGTGATATTTGCTGATGCCGCCCTCGCCGGTGTCCTGCGCGAAGCGTCCGAGACGCGCGCCGCGATTAAGCGCGGTGATGGCGTTGGCCGACAGCGCCCCGAAGCTCATGGCCGAGATATTGAAGACCGACGCGGAATACGGCTGCGTGCACTGCGGCCCGCCGATGGTGACGCGGAAGGACTCGCGCGCGGGCTCGGCCGGTGAGATCGAATGATGCACCCACTCGAAGGTGTCGCCGTAGACATCGAGCTGCGTGCCGAACGGCAGCTTGTCGAGCTGGCCCTTGGCGCGCTGATAGACGATGGATCGCATCTTGCGGCTGAACGGCGCGCCGTCGTTCTCGCTCTCGAGGAAATACTGGCGAATCTCGGGCCGGATCTTTTCCAGGATGAAGCGGATGTGCGCCAGGATCGGATAGTTGCGCAGGATGCTGTGATTGCGCTGGCTGACGTCCCGCAGACCCAAGACCGCCAGGGCCAGGGTGACCGGCAACGGCGCCAGGAACCAGATGTCGACGAAGCCCAGCCCGGCCAACACCGCCGACAACGCGATCACCGCCGTCAAAGCCAGGCGCCGCGACGCGAATATCAGCTTAAAACTCTGCATGGCTTCCCCCCGAACATCCACCCCCATAATACGCGTTTTGCGCGTGAAGGGGATGATTTTTATGGGTATTCCGGGCGAAGCCAGCCGTCACTTGCTCCACAGTTTGGGCTTTGCGAACGCCCTTTGCAGGTCTTCCTCGTCGCAGACCACGTCGTCGCTCCGCGGCAGGACATAAGCCTCGCCGGGGTGGGCTTGCGCGCCCGGAGCATCGATGAAGTGCCGCGCGAACACCCGCATCACATGGTCCACACCCAGCCGGTTCACCTGCCGCAGGTCATCGGCGTAGTACCGCCCCTCGGCGGCGGGCGATGTGATGATCTCGTAGGACGGGAAGTAGATGACATTCTTAAACCGGCGCTCCACCTCGTCCGCCGCCGCACGCAGGATCGCCTTGCTGCATACGGTGGAGGTCAGTACGTGGCGCGGTTCATAGGTCGCCATAAGAGCGACCGGTGACACCGTCAGCAGGATCTTGAGTCCGGGGTTCACCCTGACCGCTTCCTCGACCAGGGCGGTGAGGTCGGCCACAGTTTCGCCGACCGTGGCGTTAGCAAATTCATAGCGCGCCGGTTCAAACCGGCCGCCCGCGACGCCCGGCGCCAGCGGATAGACCGCGCCGTCGAGGCGCGACCGCCAGTGCTCGCTAAGACCTAGCGTGAAGATCAGCCAGTCGGACTCCCTGAAGACCCGTTCCACGCAGGCCAGGTGCCGCGCGGCTTCGGCGCGCACGGCTTCGGCCGAGTCAAATCCGTCCGGCGCGATGCGCGGCCGGAAGGCATCGACAAAACGGCCTTCCCGTTCCCAAACGTCGTCCTGGGGCCGGAATTGACCCAGCGCACGGCGCAGGAGCTGCAGGGCCTGGGGCACCGAATACACGTTGCCATAGCGCGCGGAGAACACGCCGTAGCCGGCGGCGCGGGCGGCGGCGTCGCTCATGCCCGCGGGCGCGGCCTCCGGCACAAAATAAGTCAGACCGCTGCGCGCCACCTGCGCGGACAAATGTTGTGCGAAGCAGCTGCCCATGGTCGCGATCTTGGCGGTGGGCGGGATGATTTCGCCGCGCACGCAAGGGTCCAGAGCGCCCGGGGCCGCGAAGGTGACCGCCTCGCCCCAAAAGGAGCCGGCCGGCAGCGCGGCATAGGGGTTATCGCTCATGCCGCCTTCACCGCGTTGCCGAGGTGCGCGAGATCGACGCCTGGAATCTCGATATCGTCCGGGCCCAGCGCTTTAGCGCGGTATTGCGCGAAGGAATGGGTAAGGAAGGGCTCAAGGCCCTGGACGCGCGCGCCGTCGCCCCACTGCCGGACATAGCCGCTGCTGGGCAGCGACAAATTCTCGGCGATATCCGGATAAACCGGCCAGATGAAGTACGACAGGGCGTCGAGGGTGGGCAGGTCCGCGTCGCGCACGGTTGCGTCTTGCCCGAGTTTAAGGGCGATCAGCTTGGCGAGTTCCGCTAGCGCGGCGGCCCTGGGATGCGTGGCCGAATACATGAACAGCCCGAGGCGCTTGATGCGCAGATAAAAGCGGTCGAAGTCGGCGGCGAGGTGTGAGGCCGCGAAAGACCTGCGCAACCTTGCCACACTGCGTTCCCATTCCGAGAGATACCCGAGGTTAGTGAAGGTGCGGCGATTGAATAGCCCCGCGGCCTGATCTGGCGGCATGCCGTTTTTGTATGCCCACACCGCGATCGCGGAGGTGTAGTCAATGCTTCCCCCGCGGCCCTTCGCCGCACAGATGTCGGGATGGAACGCCCCGAATTCGATCATGGGTATGCTGATGTACGTGAGATTGGGGTGGGACCCGACAAATGGGCCGCCCGCGAAAAATTCTTCGCCGGCTTCAATGTTGACCCAGACATCGATCTGTCTCAACAGGTGCGCGACATCCTCCGTCGTAGCACTCTTCTTCTCGATCGCTGCCCGGGTGAAAACCTCTGCACCCGGAAACAGCAGCTTCATGGCCGACGCCAGCCCGGGCGTCTGGCAAAAAGCTGTGATCAGAATGCGCCGGATGGGGTTCATAGGGGAATTGGCTGGGGATGTGCGCCAGAAGTATTTGGTGTGATGGTAAATTTGCCGGCAACGGACAACAAGCTTTTACCGGCGTCGGTTGCGCACCCGCCACACCCCAGGTATGACCGTTTGGCGTAACCCGTTTGGTGGGAAACGATGATGCGCCTCGCCTTGGCGGCAACAGTTCTGAGCTTGCTCTTCGCGGCGCCTCCGGCCCGTGCGGCCGAGAAGATGGCCGTGGACCTGGCGCTGGTGCTGGCGGTCGACGTGTCCTTGAGCGTGGACGAGGGCGAAAAAGGCCTGCAGCGCGTCGGCTATATCACCGCCTGGCGCGAGAAGCGCGTGGCCGACGCCATCCGCAACGGGCCTATCGGCCGCATCGCTGTCACCTTCGTCGAATGGTCCAGCCCCTACCAGCAGGCGGTGGTCATCCCATGGCGCATCGTCGACGGCCCCATGAGCGCGAAGGCCTTCGCGGACGAACTGGAGAAGGCGCCGATTACACCGGGCACCACCACCTCCATCAGCGGCGGCATCGATTTCGCCGCCAAGCTTCTTCTGAAAAAGGAGCATGACGCCGCGCGCATGGTGATCGACGTGTCGGGCGACGGCTACAGCGATGTTGGCCGGCCGGTGACCGAGGCCCGCGACGCCGCGGTGAAAACCGGCATCACCATCAACGGCCTTCCGGTCATCAACGAAGACCCCAAGAAAAACGCGGCGCCTCCCGATCTCGACACCTACTACCGCGACAACGTCATCGGCGGGCCGGGCTCGTTCTATGTGGTGTCGCGCAATGTCGAGGGATTCAAGGAATCCCTGCTCAAAAAGCTGGTCCTGGAGATCGCCGGACCGGCCTATGCGGAGCCGGCGGCAAGGCCCGCAGAACGATGATTCAGGGCAAAAAGGCCTGAGTCATTGACTTTTAACGGATTCGGCCGTACATAGCGCCCGGCCCTCATGGCCAGAGTTTCTCGCGTTCGCGCGCAGGCGCCGTCGCTGCCAGGTTTACCCAGCAGCTTTTGAGACGAGACGGCGTCGTGTTCTTCGAGAATCCAACCCCCGACATCCTCCCGCTGGTTGCGTGCCCGACGGGTTCTTAAAACCCGGTTTCCGTGGCGACGCCCCATGTGCGTCCCGACCGCGGCGCCGCGCGCCTGATGACTCACGCGCGCCAAAAAGAAAGATAACAACTTCATGACGTCGACTATTTCCGCTTTCTCCGCCCTTGGCCTGATCGAGCCGCTGACCCGCGCGCTCACCGCCGAAGGCTACACCACCCCCACGCCGATCCAGGCCCAGGCCATTCCCGCTTTGTTGACCGGCAGCGACATCCTGGGCATCGCCCAGACCGGCACCGGCAAGACCGCCGCCTTCGCCTTGCCGATGCTGCAGAAGCTGATGGAAAACAAGAAGCCGGCCAAACCCAATCGTCCGCGCGCCCTGATCCTGTCGCCCACCCGCGAACTGGCCCTGCAGATCCGCGACGGCTTCGCCGCCTACGGCCGCCACAGCGGCCTCAAGCACGCCTGCATTCACGGCGGCGTCGGCCAGAACCCGCAAGTGAAGGCGCTGGCCGGCGGCTGCGACATCCTGGTCGCCACCCCGGGCCGCCTGCTGGACCTGATGAACCAGCGGCACGCTTTCCTGGACGCGGTCGAGTTCTTCGTGCTCGACGAAGCCGACCGTATGCTGGACATGGGCTTCATCCACGATATGAAAGCGATCATCGCCAAGCTGCCGGCGCAGCGCCAGAACCTCTTGTTCTCGGCCACCATGCCGGACGCGGTCATGTCGCTCGCGGGCGGCATCCTCAAGAACTACAAGCGCATCGAGATCACGCCGCAGGCGACCACCGTCGAGCGTATCGAGCAGCGCGTGATGTTCGTGTCCCGTGAAAACAAGAAGACCTTGCTGCATGACCTGCTCAAGGGCCAGGACGTGAAGCGCGCGCTGGTGTTCACCCGCACCAAGCATGTGGCCAACCGCGTCGCCGAACAGCTCGCCAAGAGCGGCATCGGCGCCGAGGCGATCCATGGCAACAAGTCCCAGAACGCGCGCCAGCGCGCCCTGGACGGGTTCAAGGCCGGTAAGCTGCGCGTGCTGGTCGCCACCGACATCGCCGCCCGCGGCATCGACGTGGACCAGATCAGCCACGTCATCAACTTTGAGCTGCCCATGGACGCCGAAAGCTATGTGCACCGTATCGGCCGCACCGCGCGCGCCGGCACCACCGGTGTCGCGATCTCGTTCTGCGACGCCGAGGAAGTGGGCCAGCTGCGCATCATCGAGCGCACCATCCGCCAGTCCATCACCGTGGATATCAGCCATGGCTATCACGCCACGTCGATCGCCGAACGCAAGGACGGCGCACCGCTCTCGCACCGTGGCCAGCGTCAGGGCAAAGGCGGCGGCGGTGGCCGTGGCCGCCGTCCGAACCGCGGTGGTGGCAGCGGCGGTAACTTCGGCCGCAACCGCGCGGCTTAAGCTTCACAGCATTCTTCGCACGGAGAATGCACCGAGATGAGATCAGGGCGCGGCCGACGGGTCGCGCCCTAGTCTATTGCGAGCAGGGCTACGGTTCCCAATCCGCCGTCGGTACAGATACTGACGATGGCGCGGCTGCCGGACGGATACGCGGCCAGTTCCTTCACCGCCTGACTCAAGATACGTGCGCCGGTGGCGCCGAAGGGATGACCGAGCGCCACGCTGCCGCCGTGCGGGTTCATGCGCTCGCGCGGGAATTTGCCCAAAGGCGCGGTGACGCGCGCGCGCTCCATCAACCAAGCCTGATCCTCTAATGCTGCCAAGTGACACAGCACCTGGGCGCTGAAGGCCTCGTGGATTTCCCACAAGGCCACGCCGTCATAGGTGAGGTTATTGCGCGCCAGCAGCCGCGGGATCGCCACCGCCGGCGCCATCAGCAGGCCGTCGCGCAGGATATCCACCGCCGACACTTCCCAATCCACCAGCCGCACCCGCGGCAGATGCGACGGCAAGCGCGCGAGGGACTGTTCGGTCGCGAGCCAGATGCCCGCCGCGCCGTCGGTGAGCGGACTGGAATTGCCGGGCGTCAGCGTGCCCGCCGCGCTGGTATCGAACGACGGCTTCAGTTTGGCGAGTTTGGCCAACGATGTGTCGGGACGCGGGATAAGATCGCGGCTGACGCCGTCCACCGGAATCACGAGGTCGTTGAAGAATCCTTTTTCCCATGCCGCCACGGCGCGCTGATGACTTTCCAGGGCCAAGGCATCCTGGTCTTCGCGCCCGATATGCCAGGTCTTGGCCATGATCTCGGTGCCGTCGCCCATGGACAGGCCGGTGGTGCGGTTCGTGATGCTGGGGATATGCAGGCGCACGTCGTGCAGCGGCAGCGCGCCCAGAATTTCGGCGCGCTGGCCCAGAGTCTTGGCCTGCAGGAAATGGCGCAGCCAAGTGGAGAATTTTTGATTCAGGCCGATCTGGATGCCGCTCATGCTCTCGGAGCCGCCCACCAGGGCAATGCCGCCGCGCGCTTCGACCGTGGATGCCGCGGCGAACACGCCGGCCATGCTGGTGCCGCAGGCAAGAATGGTGGTGAACGCCGGGATCTCGCTGCCGACTTCCGCATCCAGCGTCACTTCCCGGGCGATGTTGCTCCAGCGCAGGGACGGCGCCACCGTGCCCCAGACCACCAGGTCGGGCCGGTCGCCGCTTTTGAGCTGGCCGCACATGGCCCGCACAACCGGCACGGACAGCGCGATGGCGTCGCGCTTGGCCAAAGGCCCATCGACCTTGGCGAAGGGTGTCCGGAGTCCCGCCGCCAGCCACAAATTCTTAGCCGCCATGTCCAACCTCTGCTTCAACCGCCGCACGGACAGTGTAATACTCCCCTGCGTCCAAGGGGTGCCCGAAAGGGCTGAGAGGCCGCCCCACAAAGCAGGTGCGGCAAACCCTTAGAACCTGATCCGGGTGATACCGGCGTAGGGATGGCACCGCGCTCCTTCTCGCCATTTTTTTCGCCGTCAGCGCCCGGGTCCTCACAGGAGGTACCCGATGAACATCATTTCCCGCGCCAAGCCCGAATCCGTCGAAGATCTGACCGTCACCACCGGCCCCTTGCCCGCCTCGCGCAAGATCCACGTGCCGGGGACGGTTCATCCGGATGTGCGGGTGGCCATGCGGGAAATCGAAGTGGCCGGCGGCAAGGAACCTGCCGTGCGGGTCTATGACACCTCGGGCCCCTATACCGACCCGGCCGTGACCACCGACATCCGCAAGGGCCTTCCGCCGCTGCGCACGCCTTGGATCGTCAAACGCGGTGACGTGGAAGAGATCGCCGGCCGTGCCCGCAAGCCGGAAGACGATGGCCTTGCGCCGGGCGAAGCCCTGACCGTGCCGGTGTTCGACCGCGCCGGGCGCAAGCCGCTGCGCGCCAAGGCCGGCAAGACCGTGACCCAGCTGGCCTATGCCCGCGCCGGCATCATTACGCCGGAAATGGAATACATCGCCGTGCGCGAGAACATGGGCCGTGCGAAAGCCCTCGCCGAAGTGACCGACGGCGAGAGCTTCGGCGCCGCGATCCCCGCCTTCGTCACGCCGGAATTCGTGCGCGATGAGATCGCCCGGGGCCGTGCCATCATCCCCGCCAATATCAATCACCCCGAAGCCGAGCCCATGATCATCGGCCGGAACTTCCTGGTGAAGATCAACGCCAATATCGGCAACTCCGCCGTGACCTCGTCGGTCGCAGAGGAAGTGGACAAGCTGGTCTGGGCGATCCGCTGGGGCAGCGACAACGTCATGGACCTGTCCACCGGGCGCAACATCCACACCATCCGCGAATGGATCATCCGCAACTCGCCCGTGCCCATCGGCACGGTGCCGATCTATCAGGCGCTGGAGAAGGTCAACGGCAAGGCCGAGGACCTGACCTGGGAAATCTACCGCGACACCCTGATTGAACAGGCCGAGCAGGGCGTGGACTATTTCACCATCCACGCCGGCGTGCGCCTGGCCTACATCCCCCTCACCGCCAAACGCACCACCGGCATCGTCAGCCGCGGCGGTTCGATCATGGCCAAGTGGTGCCTGGCGCATCACAAGGAAAACTTCCTCTACACCCACTTCGA
>CANJOI010000038.1 GCA_947475365.1 Fidelibacterota bacterium
CCATTGCCGATGAGCGGGCGTAGCTCAGGGGTAGAGCACGACCTTGCCAAGGTCGGGGTCGAGGGTTCGAATCCCTTCGCCCGCTCCAATTCTTCTATATTTGTCAGAGACTTACCGGGTAGGCGATACGGCCTGCCCGGCGCCAACCGGCGTTCAGGTAGCAGATAGGTAACAGAGCGCGCGGTTTCGCCCTTTTCCCGCCCCTTCGCCGTCTCCTTAGAAACAGAGGCGCGGTGCTGAACTGCACACCACATCCCTGCGCAAGGGCAATGACGTGCGCCTGGTGGGTTTCGGGACGCTTTCCATGGCCAAGCGCGCCGCTAGCGAAGGTCACAATCCGCGCACCAGCGAAAAGATCGAGATCCCCGCCGCCAAACGCCCCAAGTTCTCCGCCGGTAAGGCGCTCAAAGAGGCGGTCAACCGCTGACCAGCATACCCGGCGCTTTTCTTTTGCAATGCGTGGCTTTAGCTTTCGGGCCGAATGGCAGTTAGCTCAGCGGTAGAGCATCTCGTTTACACCGAGAGGGTCGGGGGCTCGAAACCCTCACTGCCCACCATATTCACCATGGTCCTGGCGCGCTTGACGCCACACTGGCGGATGCTGCAATGCCTACGCCCTCGGCTGATGATCTTCACACTGGCGCACAGCGGGCCATCGACGCCAAGGATTGGACCGCTGCCACCGCCCTTACCACCGAAGGGCTCGGCCTCGCTCCGGCGCACATGGGCCTCTTGAAGCTAAGGCTCACCGCCTATTTGCGCGGCGGACGCTGGCGCAGGGCCTTTCAGGCTTTTGACGCCCTTTTGCAGCAACATCCACACGCCGGAACGCTGCATGACTTTGCCGCCACCTTGGATGCGCCTTTCCTCGTCCATGGCGAGCGGATGCGGTTTTATCTGGGATGCCTTGCCGTTGGCGCGACCGGCCTGGTTGCGGCGTGTCTTGCACAGGGCGGCATCGCCGCGGCAACCGCTGCTGTTGTGATCATGACGGGCGCGGCTCTGGTCACGGAAGCCTGCTATCGAATCCGCCTCTACGCCAAATCCGGAATTCGCGGAGAACGCTTCGCCTACCCGGAGAACCTGTCTCCGCCGCCTTTCTTCGTGGTGTACGATCGCGCCACCCAGACCTACCATCCCGTGCGTGGATACGATCTCATTCCGAACAACCGTTTTGTGCGGATCGGTATTCTTAATGGAAGAGTCGTCGAAGCCCACGCCGGCGTGTCAGACGGCAACGGTAATTCGGGCTTCACCGACGCGGACTCCGACGACGCGCAATTGAACATTGTCGTCCTGGGTGACTCCTATACCAGTCTCCCAGGCAACGGCTGTCCCGGCAATGACCAGGACGGGATCGAGTGGCCATATTTTTTCAAGCAGAGCCTCGCCGCTGCAGGCTTAACCAATGTCCGCGTTTTGAACTACGCACGCTCCGGCCACGGCGTTCGACAAATGGCCGACACGGCCGTCAGCGTGCTCGATCGCCACAAGCCGGACCTTTTCGTCTTTGCCTTCAATACCCTCGACCTGACCCGGCACAGGTATTGGCATAAGACAATCCCGGTGGGCGGCGTCCTGAGGTGCTTCCGCGCACAGGCTCCGGACGCCCCCTTAGATCAGTGGGCCGAGGAAAGTATCATCGACGCTCGCGTAGATCTCAATTGGGCCCGCGAGCGCGTGGCCCGCGGCGACACGGATCCCCTGCTGGACGATATCTGCCGACGCCAACTGGCTCTGCGCCGGCGGAGCAGCGCCAGGGCCATCGATCTTCTCTCGCCGCGGCGCCTGTACGCCTGGGATTGGCTGTTTTTCGGCACGCCCTTCATCGATGTTGACGGCGCGCGCTCCCCGCGCATCGGATGGTGGAAGATGAAGGATTCGACCTATGACAACGACAACCAGTTCGTTTCGGCGATCCGGAAAATTCGCGACAGCGGCGCCGGGATCGTACTCGCGCATCTTCCGCGCAAGGAGGACCTGATGGCCAACGATATGCTGTTCCAGGCCAAGAACGAAAGTGAGCTGCTCGCGAGCCTGCACAAACTCACCGGTGAGCAGATATTCGCCATCGGCAGCCTCTACAAACTGGACCCTGCGCTCGTTGACCGGAAGTATTCGCGCTATCCGCACGACGCCCATCCCTCGGTCTGGGCGCAAAAACTGCTGGGGCAGGGGCTGGCCCAGTATTTCACCGGGCCACTGGCTGCACGGTTGAAGAGGAGAACTCCGCAATGACCGCAGATACGGGTTTACCCGGCCGGCTGATCTTCGCCGTCTCGGTTGCGGCACCTTTAGTTGCCGCCGCTGGCGTCTGCGGCTGGGTAGCACCCTCGCTTTCGGCCGGATTTTTCGCGACCGCTGTGGCGGTGTTCATCCTGGGCCTATCGCGCGAGGCGGGGGCTCCGTTCCGCCGCTATTTCACCGCAGCCACCGCGCCGGTGTGCAGGCGGCTGCTCAATGCCGCTGCGGCGGTGATCTACTGGGTCGCTCTGGCCCCCCTGGGCGTGCTTCCGCGCAGCTCCAGGGGAAGGGGTATGTGGTACCGCGCCCGAAGATCGCAGACCTCCTACTGGAAGGCGGCGGAGCGATAATGTCCCGGATCTTGGGAATTTCGGCGTTCTACCACGACAGCGCTGCGGCCCTCGTCGAGGATGGAGTCCTAGTCGCCGCGGCGCAGGAAGAGCGCTTCTCGCGGGTGAAGCACGACGCTTCGTTCCCGGAAACCGCCACCCGCTTTTGCCTGTGGCAGGCCAGGTGCACGCTCGCAGACGTAGATTCCGTGGTGTTCTACGAAGCGCCCACGCTGAAACGCAGCCGGCAGCTTCGCACCTACGCCAATACGGCTCCCCGCGGTGTTGGCGGATTTCAGCGTTTCGTGCAGCGGCTGTTCCTGGAGCGGGGCGATCCCTTGCATGAAATCCGCGCCCGGCTGGCGGCGTCGGGACTATTGACGGGCCCCGGCCCGCGGATCATCTCCGGCAACCATCATCTCAGTCACGCCGCGAGTGCTTTCTATCCGTCGCCATTCGAGGAAGCGGCCATCCTCACGGTGGACGGCGTTGGTGAATGGGACACCACCACCATCAGCGTCGGTCGCGGTTCGAAAATCGAGCGCGTCTCCGGCATCGAGTTCCCGGATTCCATCGGTCTGCTGTATTCGGCCGTAACGTCCTACTGCGGCTTCAAGGTCAATGACGGCGAATACAAATTGATGGGGCTGGCCCCCTATGGCCAACCCAGGTTTTCTCAACGCATCCGCGACTCGCTCATCGACATCAAGGACGACGGCTCGTTTCATCTTAATCTCAGATATTTCGATTTCCTTGCCGGAACCAGGATGTACAGCAGGGAATTCGAAACCCTGTTCGAGGGGCCGGCGCGCACCAAGGTCCAGCCGGTCACCCAGCGCTACATGGACGTCGCCGCCTCGGTGCAGGCGGTGGTCGAGCAGATCATGCTGGCCCTGGTCAAACATGCCGTCGCCGCCACCGGGCTCCGTCAGTTGTGCCTCGCCGGTGGGGTCGCGCTCAACTGTGTGGCCAACGGGAAGATTCTGCGCTCGGGGCTGATCGACAAGCTCTGGGTGCAGCCGGCGGCTGGAGACGCGGGCGGTGCCGTCGGCTGCGCCTTGCAGGCGCACTATGCCGCGGGCGCCCCGCGCCGGCCGGTGCAGCCCGACGCCATGGCCGGTTCCCGGTTGGGGCCGGGCTACAAGAATGTGGCCATCCGGCAGGACCTCGACAGCGTCGGGGCCGTCTATTCCGCCCTTGATGACGATGCGCTGATCGCGTCGACCGCCAAGGCGCTTGCGGACGGGCAGGTGATCGGGTGGTTCGATGGACGCATGGAGTTCGGGCCACGCGCACTCGGCGGGCGCTCCATCCTCGCCGATCCGCGGCGCGCCGACATGCAAAGCGTCCTCAACCTCAAAGTCAAATTCCGTGAATCGTTCCGGCCGTTCGCACCCATTGTCCTCGCGGAAGAGGCGGCGAACTGGTTCGACATCTCCGGGGACAGCCCCTACATGCTGATCGTGGCGCCCGTGCTGGATCGCCACCGCCGCACGCCAACGCCGGAAGAGGAGCGCCTGACCGGATTCGAACGGCTTGGAGTAGCGCGCTCGACAATCCCCGCGGTAACCCATGTCGATTACTCGGCGCGCGTTCAAACCGTCGACCGCGACCGGAATCCGAAGCTGCACAAGCTTTTGACCGCGTTCGCACGCTTGACCGGCGTTCCCGTGCTCATCAACACCAGTTTCAACGTCAACGATGAGCCCATTGTCTGCAGCCCCCTTGAGGCATATCGCTGCCTGCTGAAGACCAGGATCGACCGGTTGGTGATCGGGGACTTGGTGCTCGACCGGGTGGCGCAGCCGCCGAAGGCCGTCGAAAAGGCCTTGGCCATCAACCCCTCTGCCGCGCCTGCAGCCGTTCCGGACGACTTCCTCTACACGATGCATTAAAAACGGGGCCTTGAAAGCGCCCGGGAGGGGGCCTGCGGCCGCAGTTGATTCTCTCGCTGGCAAAGTCACCGCCGTCCACGACGGCGATACCTTCACCATCGATGGCGTCACCAAGATCCGGGTGTTCGGCATTGACGCACCGGAGCTGCGCCAGGCGTGCCGCGCGGACGCCATTCACGCCCCGGAACCATCTCCCTGCGTTCCCTGTCGCGCAAGCGTTAGCAAACTGCCGTGTCGCGTCGAATAAGCATAACGCCCTTTCAGCATAGCCGAATCGCGCCGCCTTAGCGCCGTTTCCGTCCCTCCAGCCAAGCAGCCAGCCTCGCAAAGACGCGCGCTTCGTAACGTTCACCTTTCGCGCGAATACGGTAGTAAGTCCGCCAGTGCATTCTCGCGGGCTTGTTAGGAAATGGCACAAGCAGATTTGACGACGCACCGAGGTTTCTCCGGATACGGTGCGCGATTAGGCGGGGGCGCTCAACGCGGGCCGCTAGCTGGCTTAGGTAGCGCCGTAGGTTTTTGGGATTTGAACGGCGCCAGACTGCAACGCCTCCTTGACCGCTTTATGCACGTTCCGCGCTAGAGCCGCGTCGCGTCAGCGTTTCATAGACCCGCGGCTGGAATACGTCGATCACAGTCATGCGCGAGTCAGGATGCCCCAGATAATTCTCCAGGAACCAGGTCGATGCACCGCCTTCCTGGCAGCCGATTTCCAGAAAATGCGCGGCGCGATGCGGTCCATAGTCCGCCAGCAGCGGCAGCCAAATGTTGGTGTGCAGGCGCCGGCGGCGGGTCAACACGATGGAGGCGGGATACAGCGATAGATCGACAACGAAGTCGCGTTCAGCTTGACGGTCCACGATGACGACATCGGGACGGCGCGGACCGAGCATTGCTGACTCCTTCTCCTGCAACGTCCGGACACTAGCCACGGCCTATAAATAGACTGTTAATTCAGGGTTTATCAGTGAGTGACCGATCCGGGCCGCATCGCCCGCAAGACCTGAACGGCGCTTGCCGCGCGCGCGGGTGCCAGCGCAAGATGGCCGCCGGTGGTTTCAGCGCGAGGACAGACCCATGCGGCTTTTGCTCGGTGCGATCAGCGTTTTAGCAGTCTTGTGCGGCGGCGTGAGCGCCGCCGAAGCGCCCAAGGCTTTCCCCAAATTCGAGGTCGATCCGCTGTGGCCCAAGCAGTTGCCTGACGCCTTCATCATGGGCGACCTCGCGGGCATCGGGATCGACGCGCAAGACCATGTCTGGGTGATCACGCGCCAGAAGACTCTCGACACCACCGCTTATCTCGGCGCAGAAAAAATGCCGCCGACATCGGTGTGCTGCCGCCATGCGCCGGCGGTGATCGAGTTCGATCCCGAAGGCAATTTCGTCCAAGGCTGGGGCGGGCCCTATTCGCCCACGGACACCAAGGCCACCTTCGACTGGCCCGACCACGAGCACGGCATCACCATCGACTACAAAGGCAATGTCTGGATTTGCGGCAACGGCAAGGTCGCCGACAAAGGCATCGACGACAACCAGTGCCTGAAGTTCTCCAAGGCCGGAAAATTCCTGATGCAGATCGGGCATTCGGGCAAAAGCAAAGGCAGCCTGGACACCGAGAACCTCAACCACCCCAGCCAGGTGGCGGTATGGCAGAAGACCAACGAGGTGTTCATCTCCGACGGCTATGTGAACCGCCGCGTCGCGGTGTTCGACAACGACACCGGCAAGTTCAAGCGCATGTGGGGCGCCTACGGCAAAGCGCCGGACGACAAAGCCTCAAGGGAGCGCAGCTTCGATGGCCCGCCGCCGCAACAGTTCAACCTGGTGCACGGCATCAAGATCTCCAACGACGGCCTGGTCTATGTCAGCGACCGGCAGAACAACCGTATTCAGGTGTTCACGCTCGAGGGCAAGTTCGTGAAGGAGGCCTTCATCCATCGCGACACCCGCAGCATCAGCGGCACCGCCTATAGCCTGGCGTTCTCGGCCGACCCGGAACAGCGCTTCCTCTACGACGCCGACCTCGCGAATTTCAAAGTGCGCGTGCTGGACCGTCAGACCCTGCAGGAGATTCCGGGCTCGGCCTTCGGCCACGGCGGCCCCTACCCGGGCCAGTTCAACCAGCTGCACATCATCGCCACGGATTCGAAGGGCAACCTCTACACCACCGAGGCCAATGGCGCCCGGGTGCAGAAGTGGGTCTATAAGGGCTTGTCGCAATAAGCCGCGCCATAAATGAAGGAATACGCCAACTGATAGCGGATTCCTTCATGGCGCCCGCCTTGCGACCCTGATTTATTATTTAGGAATCAAAGGGTTAGTTCCGGCGGCCGCGTGGCACGGGATTTGTATTGGGAAGAGCGTAGGTTTCAACGCGCGAGGTTCGTCCATGCCGCTCATCCTCAACATTCTCTGGCTGATCTTCGGCGGCCTGCCCATGGCGCTGGGGTGGCTGTTCGCCGCGTTCGTCATGGCGATCACCATTGTCGGCCTACCGTGGACGCCGGCGGCCTTGCGGATCGCCCACTACACCCTGCTGCCGTTCGGCAACCGCATCGAGGACAGCGGCGCCGGCACGGTAAGCTTCTTCGGCAACGTGGTGTGGTTCGTGCTGGCGGGCTGGTGGCTGGCGATCGGCCACCTCGCGGTGGCCGCCGTTCTCGCCATCACCATCATCGGCCTGCCCTTCGCCTGGGCGCACCTCAAGCTCGCGATGCTCAGCCTGGCGCCGGTCGGCAGGACCGTCGTCGCGGCGTAGCCGCGCACCCCTAGCTCGGCTTAGCCGCGCACCCGTATCGCGGTCTAGCGCTTGATCTTGCTGATCTTGGAACCTTCGATGGAGACGCCGGCCATCAGGCCCTGCTGGCCGAAGATGAAGGCATAGGCGTCGTCTTTAAGGGTCGAGGTGGAGAGGTTTTTCGCGGCGCCCTCATTCACGATCACCACGGTCGGACCGACGCCGATTTCCCAGCCCTTGGAGGTGTTGAGATAGTCGACCGCCTTGCTGGTGATCAGGAACACCACATAGCTGTAGGTCTGCACGCCCGCCTGGAGACCCCAGGAGGCCGAGACCGAGCTGTAGTAATTCACCGGCTTGCCCATATCGCGCAGCACGCCTTCGCCGTAGCTGCCGCCGAAGATCAGGCCGCCCTTGGTGATCTTCGGGAAGATCAGAATGCCCAGGGATTTCTTGGCGATCTCCTGGGCGACCGGATTGACGCGGTAAAGCTGGTCCAGCGCCTCGGACGCATCGCGGTTGATGTCCGCCGCGGTGGAAGCCGCCTGCGCCGTGGTCGCGAGGGTAAGGGGAAGCGCGCCCAGTCCGAGGGCGACAGCACGACGCGTCAGCATTCTCATTCTCCTAAAAATTACTGCCTCAGGTTGCGGGCAGTATGCCCCTACAAACGCATTGCAGGCCAAAGAGGTTTCTGCTGCAATGCACAATATCTTTCCAAAAGGGGGCTTTTATGACCTTTCGCAGGCAGCTTGCGGCATCTGTTGTCGCGTCTTTCGCCATCCTGGCGCTGGCCGCCTGCTCACCGAAACAGTACCCGGTGGCGGAAAAGTCCATGACCGAGCTGGCGGCGGATTTCGCGGCCGGAAAAGTCACCTCCGAGGCCATCACCGCCGCCTATATCGCCCGCATCAAAACCGAGGACAAAAAGATCAACTCGGTCCTGGCGCTCAATCCCAAGGCGCTGGAGGAAGCCAAAGCCGCCGACCAGCGCCGCGCCGCCGGAAAATCTCTCGGCCCCCTGGACGGCATGCCGATCCTGCTCAAGGACAATATCGACTACGCCGGTATGCCGACCACCGCGGGCTCGCTCGCGCTCAAGGACAATATTCCCGCCAAAGACGCGCCTATGACCAAGCAGCTGCGCGACGCGGGCATGGTGATCCTGGGCAAAGCCAACCTATCGGAATGGGCCAATTTCCGCTCCAATTACTCCACCGCCGGCTGGACCGGCGTCGCCGGCCTGACCCGCAACCCTTATGATCTCGCACGCACCGCCAGTGGTTCCAGCTCCGGATCGGGCGCAGCCGCGGCGGCCAGCATGGCCGCCGTCACCATCGGCACGGAGACCAACGGCTCGGTCACGGGCCCGTCGACCGTCAACGGTATTGTGGGACTGAAGCCCACGGTCGGGCTGGTGTCGCGCACCGGCATCGTGCCCATCAGCCATAACCAGGACACCGCCGGCCCCATGACCCGCACGGTGACCGACAACGCCGCCCTTCTCACCGCCATGGCCGGCAGCGATCCCGCCGACCCGGCCACCGCCGAAGCCGATGCCCACAAGACCGACTACACCAAGGGCCTTAACCGCGACTCTCTAAAAGGCGCGCGTCTCGGCGTGCTGCGTTTCCAGAAGGGCTATACCCCCAAGACCACGGTGGTTTACGAGGCGGCGCTGGAAGCCTTGAAGGCGCAGGGTGCGGTGCTGGTGGATATCACCGATTTCAAATTCGCCGACCTTTCCAAATACGGCCAGCTGATCCTCAACACGGATTTTAAAGAGGACGTCAAAGCCTACCTGGTCAACGCACCCGCCGCGGTGAAGACCCGCACGCTCACCGACCTGATCGCCTTTAATAAGGCGACGCCGCGCGAGCTGCTGGTGTTCGGCCAGGATCGCTGGGAAGCCGCCGAGGCGACCAAGGGTTTCGATGACCCGCTGTACAAAGAGGCCGTGGAAGTATCCCAGCGCAGCCTCGGACCCGAAGGCATCGACAAGTTGCTGAAGGACTATGACGTGGTGGCGCTGATTCAGCCCACCGGCGAGCCGGCGTCGCTGATTGATTCCGCCACCGGTTTGCGCGCCGCGGGCGGTCCCGGCGCCGCCAATGCGCCCGCGGTCGCGGGCTATCCGCACCTCACCGTGCCCATGGGCAATGTAACCGGCCTGCCGGTGGGCCTGTCGTTCATCGGCCCCAAGTGGTCGGAGCAGACCTTGCTGTCGCTGGGCTACGCCTTCGAGCAAGCGACTCATGCCCGTAAAGCGCCAGATGGGACGGCTGGTAAGATGGAATTCTAGTGTGATCCTCCTGTCCTGACGTAAGCTCGGGACAGGGAGGACTTCACATGACTTCGCTGCGTCTGCCGGTTATCGCTGCTGCGCTGTTCGCGGCTACGTTTGCTTACGGGCAGGAGCGCCAGCTCTCGCCCGAGCACAAGGCGGCATCGGAAAAGATGTGGGCCATGGTGCAGGCCACGCCCGCGCTGCCGGTCGAGAAGATCGAACTGCATCCGAAAGTGAAGCTGGAGGGCATCTCCGCGGTTGCCGGCGACAAGCAGGGCAATATTTATGTGATCCACCGGCCGGCCGATAAGAACGCCGACCCGGTCGTCAAACTGAACAGCAAGGGCGACATCATCGCCTCGTGGGGCAAGGGCATGTATGTCATCCCCCACAGCATCCGCCTCGATCCGCAAGGCAACGTGTGGACCACGGACGCCAACACCTCGAAGGTTTTCAAGTATACGCCCGAGGGCAAGCAACTGCTGACCTTCGAAGTGGGCGACATCCCCGACGCCAAGCGCCCGTTCTGCAGCATCACCGATATCGCCTTCTCGCCCAAGGGCGACGGCCATGTCTTCATCGGCGATGGTTACTGCAACGCGCGGGTGCTGGAATATGACGCCGCCGGCAAGCGCGTGAATGCCTTTGGCAAAGCCGGCGACGGCCCCGGCGAGTTCCGCGGGGTGCATTCCATCGGCATCGGCGCCGACGGCAATATTTATGTCGGCGACCGCCAAAACGGCCGCATCCAGTGGTTCGATCTGTCCGGCAAGTTCCTGGGCAAACATGAACTGGGCGTCGACGTCACGTCCATCACCACCGGCCCCAGCGGCGAGCTTTATGCATCGACCCACCCCGCCGGCGTGCCGCTGGAGCAGGACAACGCCATCGTCAAAGTGGACCCTAAGACCGGCAAGTTCCTCGCGCGCCTCGAGACCCGCGCCCATCAGATCGGCGTCGCGCCCGATGGCTCGGTCCTGCCCGGCACCCGCGACGAGCAGCTGGTGATTTACCGCTTAAAGAAGTGAGCCGCTAAAGCGGTTTGAAAATAAAGTTGTTGATGTAGCGCAGGCCCAGGCGCCGCCGTTCGCTCGATGACTCGCGGAAGGCGGCGCGGTTGGCGGCGGGGTCGAAGTCCGCGATGGGCCGCAACACGCCGTCCTGCAGGAAGAACGCCGCCATGCGGTGCGCGCAGACGCTCGCGATCAGGTCCTCGATCGACTTGCCGGTGTGCTGCTCTTCCAGTTCGATCTGCAATACCGGCCGCTCGCGCGCGATGGTGTCCTGGGCGCCCGCGAGCACCGCTTCCTCGAATCCTTCCACGTCGATCTTGATAAAGCCGACATTGGTGAAGCCGTAAGAATCCAGTGTACGGGCCGGCACCTGAACGATGCCGGCACCTTCGGCGCGCTTGCGGGGATTGAGCGAGGCGGTCTGGTTGGAATAACCGCTGGAGTGCAAGGGCACGATCAGCTCGGCCATGCCGGCGGCATCGGACAGCGCCACCTGATGCGCCGTGACATTGCCCGGCAGATAGCGCGTCAGGATGCGGTAGATCTTGGGGCTGGGCTCGAAGGCCTCCACTTGCGGGCAAAGGCGCGCGAGGGTGTGGCTGTAGACGCCCTTGTTGGCGCCGACGTCGATGGCGTTGCGGCCCTTGGGCACGATTTCCGGCAGGAAGCGCAGCTCCGGCTCGCCCTTGCGCATATGTTTGCGCAGCAGCCGCCACATATAGAGGCGGGGGGGAACCAGCGTGTATTTGAGGCGCTCGGCGAGGGAAAACGGCGGCGTCCAGGCGGCGGATTGCGGCGGCAAAAGCGGGTCCTCTAAACAGGGCGTTCGCGCGGTTATACATCGTTCTTGGCGTATCGTTCACGCAACTAAAGCGGACCCGGCCCGTTTCCCGCAGCACCATGCGCCGGTTTCTTATCTTATGTGCCGTCCTCACATGCGGCACGGCCGCGGCCGCCGACATCACTGTCGGTCCGGCCCGGGCCTATCGCACCCTGGCGGCCGGCGTGGCCGCTGCTGAGGCCGGTGATCGCATCCTGCTGGAACCCGGCGTCTATACTGATGACACCGTCACCACCACTGTCGCCCTGACCATCGAAGGCCTGGGCGGCGGGGCGGTCTTGCGCGCCAGTAAGCCCCTCGCCAACCGCAAAGGCCTGGTGGTATCCAACGCCACTCTGACCGTGCGCAACCTCACCTTCGACGGCGCTTACGTGACGGCCGAGGACGGCAACAACGGCGCGGGTATCCGCGGCCAGGCCGGCGACCTCACTGTTGAGAACTGCATCTTCAGCGACAACCAGGACGGCATCCTGGTCGACGCGATCGCCGGCGCCACGGTGCGGATCGCCGGGTCTACCTTCAGCGGGAACGGCGCGGGCGACGGCTATAGCCACGGCATCTATGTCAACGAAGTGGCCAAGGTGACGGTCACCACCTCGATCTTCACCGGCACCAAGGTGGGCCATGACATCAAAAGCCGGGCGTTGGTGACGGCCATTTCCCAGACTGTCCTCGACGACGGCGTCACCGGCACCACCAGCTATGCGGTCGATTTGCGCAACGGCGGGTTGGCGGTTTTGGACGAGGTGCGGATCACGCAAGGCCCGCGCAGCCAGAACCCGGCCATGGTGGCCTACGGCGCCGAGGGCAATCTCAAAGCCGCAAATGGCCTGATCGTCAGCAACAGCACTTTCCGCAACCAGCTCGCCTCCGCCTCCGCTGTCGCCATCAGCAACTTCACACGCGTACCAGCGACCTTGCGAAACAATCAGTTCCAAGACATCCGCGCCTTGCGCGGTCCGGGCGGGGTTCCGGCGATGCCCTAGGTCCGCGCTACCGACGCACGAATAGGCCTCGGTCCCGGTCAATTTCTTCTCGCAATTTTCGCGCGCGCGGCGGGCTCTTTCGTCGTCTTCCGCGTTTACAGGCCGCCCGTGTATGCGGGCGCACTCTTACCACCCGGGGTTTTTCATGCGCCTATTTGCCGTTTCGTCGCTGTTCTGTGTGCTTGCCGCGCCTCAGGCGTTTGCCGCCGACGTCAACGTCGGGCCGTCGCGAAGCTATAAAACCCTGGCGGCCGGAATCGCCGCCGCCAAGGCCGGCGACCGCGTGCTGCTGGATGCCGGCACCTATGTGGACAATACCGCCAGCACCTTTGTGCCCCTGACCATTGAGGGCGATGGCGCTGGCGCGACCTTGCGGATGACCGCCAATCTGCCCAATCACAAGGGCATCCTGATCACCGGCGCCACCACCACCGTGCGCAACATCACCTTCGAGGGCGCCAAAGTGGCCGAGGAAGACGGCAACAACGGCGCCGGCATCCGCGCCGAAGGCGGCAGCCTGACCATCGACACCTGCGTCTTCATCAACAATCAGGACGGCATGCTGGTGAACGCCATTCCCGGCGCCACGGTCACGGTCAGCAACTCCCGCTTCGACGGCAACGGCGCCAACGACGGCTTCACCCACGGCATGTACGTCAACGAGGTGGCGCTGCTGACCGTCACCTGCTCGACATTCAGCGGCACCAAGGGCGGCCACAATGTGAAGAGCCGCGCGCTGGTCTCGGCTGTGAGTGACAGCACCCTTGATGACGGCGTCATCGGCACCACCAGCTATGCGCTGGATTTTCCCAACGGCGGCACGGTGACCGTGACCAACGTCAAGATCAACCAAGGCACCCGCAGCGTGAACGGCGCCATGATCGCCTACGGCGCCGAAGGCAACCTAAAGACCGTCAACAGCCTGACCGTCAGCGATAGCACCTTCACCAACGCGCTGCGCACGCCCTCCGCGGCCGGCGTCTACAACTACACCAGCACCCCCGCTCTCCTGGTCAATAATGACATGGAGAAAGTACCTATCGCACTCAAGGGCGCCGGCGAAATCCGCGGCGGCAAGCAGAGCATCACCCAGCGCGCGGCCACGGTGTTCGCGAACGGGCAATCGGCGGGCCAGTCCTACCTTCGCTTTTACAACACCGGCGACGCGCCCGGCACCGTCACCGTCACCTTGCGTAACCCCGATACCGGCGCCGTGCTGGCTGAATGGAAGAGCCCGTTCATCGCGCCCCAATCGGCGCTGCAGTTCGATATCCCGACCCTGCAGGCGGCGGCGACGCAGAATTTTCCCATCCCGCCGGTCTACTCCGTAACGATTCACGCCGATATCAACGGCTACTTCCAGCACGTGCTGTACCGGCCGCAGGACGGCACCTTGTCCAATCTCAGCACCTGCGACACGATCCCGATCTCCATCCCCGTGCCCCGCGCGAGCAGCGTGCATTCCAGCCTGCTCAGCGCCGGATCCCCCAGCGCGATCGTGTTCTATAACACCGGCGACGCCGCCGCGAACGTCACGGTCGGAATTTACGACGCGCGGACCGGCAGCCGCCTTGGCACGTACAAGACTCCGTCGATCGCGCCGCTGGGCCAGATCACGGTCGGCACCGCCACCATCGAAGACGCCATCGGCGTCACACCGGGCGCGGGCATGTATCACTACAACATCAAGCTCGACGCGCCTTTCACCGGCACCTTGCAGCATTTGGTGAACAACAAGGCGGCGGGCTTGATCACCGACATGACAACCGCGTGTCCTTTGAATAATTAGCGCGTGAATTAATAAGCGGGCACCAATTGCATTGAGGCGCTCGCCAGCTATATTTCCGGGCATTGGCTGTCTCCCCTCTTCCCGCAATCATATAGCGACAGGACGACTCACATGACTTACTCCCTCTACGACGTCAGCGTGCCGGCCATCATCAACACGATGGAGAGCATCTCGGCCATCATCGACAAAGCCGCGGCCCACTGCGCGGCCAAGAAGATCGATCCCTCGGTACTCATCAACTACCGCCTGGCCGCCGACATGTTGCCCTTCAGCCGCCAGATCCAGATCATGACAGACGGCGTCAAAGGCATGGGCGCGCGCCTCACCGGCACCGAAATCCCGAGCTATCCCGACACCGAGACCACCTTCGAGGAACTCCAGGCCCGGATCGCCAAAACAATCGCTTTCCTGAAAGGTTTGAAGCGCGAGCAATTCGAAGGCGCCGGCGACCGCGATGTCTCGCTCAAGGCCGGCCCCACCGAACTGAAGTTCAAGGGCGCGGCCTATCTCACCACCTTCGTGCTGCCCAACTTCCATTTCCACGCCACGATTGCCTACGCGATCCTGCGCCACGCCGGTGTGGACATCGGCAAACGCGATTTCCTCGGCAACATTCAGTAGCCGGCGGGTCTTTCCCCGGCGGCGTGCAAAGCCGCCGGGGAATTTCGTCGCAAATCCTTCCAAGACTCATGGACCTTTCCAGGGATAAGTTAGGTTCTATAAGGCTTTGAGCCATGAGCCGGGAGGACCTGAGATGGACACGGCGATCAGCGCATCCCTCTCCGAAAACGAGATCAGCAGCGTCATCGAATCCGCGGTGGGCGTTGCCGCGCGCCTGCAAAAGCAGGGCGGCGGGGGGAAAAAGTGCAAAGATTCAGCCCTCACCGTGTTTATCCGCCAGTTCTACCGCGGCAGCCCGCCCGAGGACCTGAAAGCACGCACGCCCGAAGCGCTCTACGCGGCGGCGGCGGCGGCCTGGGAGTTCCTGCAGACCCGCGCACCCGGGAAGGCCAAGATCAAAATCGCGGAACGCCCCGACGGCGAGCGTACGGTCATCCTGATCGCCAATGACGACATGCCGTTCCTGGTGGACTCGGTAAGCTGCGAGCTGGACCGCATGGAGGCCACCGCGCAGCTTGTGATCCACCCCATTCTGACGGTGCGCCGCGACGCCGGCGGCAAGCTGATCGAGCTGTGCGCTGACACAGCCGATGCCACGCCGGGAGACGCACGCGCGGAATCGCTGATGCATGTGGAGATTCCGCTGCACGGCAACCCCGAGGAGCTTGAGCGGATCTCCGATAATCTTACGGCGGTGTTGAATGACGTGCGCGTCGCCGTGCGCGACTGGCAGGCCATGCGCCGCGAGACGATCCGCTTTGTCGCCGACTTCGACGGCCCGTCCGCCGGCGTCACCGCCGACCAGGCCGCCGAAGTCTCTGACTTTCTGCGCTGGCTGCACGATGACCATTTCACGTTTCTCGGCTATCGCCGCTACCGCTTCGAGCACAAGGGCGGCAAACGCCTCCTGTATATCGAGCAGGAGCACAGCCTCGGTGTCCTGACCAAACCCTCGATCACCATTTTTGACGGCGTCAGCGACGGTGCGCCGGTGCCGCCCCAATCGGCCGCGTTCCTGGACATCAAGGACGTGCTGCTGATCATAAAGGCGAACCAGCGCTCCACCGTGCATCGCCGCAGCCACTACGACGTGGTGGCGGTAAAGATATTCGACGCCAGGGGCAAGATCGCCGGCATGCATATGCTGGTGGGGCTGTTCACCGCCGACGTCTACACCAACAGCCCGAACTTCGTGCCGGTGCTGCGCCGCAAGATCGACCGCATCAGGAATCGTGTGGGCTTCCGCAAACACGGCCACGACGGCAAGATTCTCCAGAACATCATGGAGAATCTGCCGCGCGACGAACTTTTCGAAGGCGCCGACGACTACTTGATGCAGACGGCGCTGGGAATCCTGCACCTGCAGGAACGCGCACGCACCGCGATCTTCCTCCGGCTCGACACATTCGAGCGCTTTGCTTCGGTGCTGGTGTATGTGCCGCGCGACCGTTTCGATACCGCGTTGCGGATCGCCATCGGCGACATCCTGGTCAAGGCCTTGGACGGACGTCCGTCATCCTTCTTCACCCAGGTGACTGACAGCCCGCTCGCCCGCATCCACTACATCATCGCCACCAAACCCGGAAAATTGCCGGACGTCGATCTCAAGGCCTTGGAGGCCCAGGTCGCCAAAGCCGCGCGCGGCTGGGGCGACGACCTCAAGGCGGCGCTGGTCAAGTCCCTCGGTGAGACCGAAGGCTTGAAGGTGGCGGAAGTGTTCGCGCACGCCTTCCCGGCGTCCTACCGAGAACGCTTTGATCCCGAGACCGCCCTGGGCGACATCGAACGCGTCACCCAATGCGCCAGCCAGAAGACCGTATGCATTCATGTCTATCAGGCGCCCGGCGCCGTGGGCGGCACGGTGCATATCAAGATCTACAACCTCGGTACGCCGCTGCCGCTGTCCGATGTGATGCCGGTGCTGGAGCACATGGGCTTCAAGGTCATCGGCGAGGAACCGTTCCACATCATGCCGCGCGGCTCGGCCGGCGGCGGCGGGCCGGTGTGGATGCATGACTTCGACATGACGGTGGCGAGCCAGCAGCCGGTCGATATCTCCAAGGCCAAGGGCGAGATCGAGGAAGCCTTCCGCCACGCCTGGGCTGGCGAGATGGAAAGCGACGGCTTCAATCGCCTGGTGCCGTTCGCCGATCTCGGCTGGCGCCAGGTCGTCATCTTGCGCGCCTACGCCAAGTTCTTGCGCCAGGCGGCGTTCCCGTTCTCGCAGGCCTATATCGAGAACGCCTTCTCCGCCCACCCCAATGTCGCGCGCCTGCTGGTGGACCTGTTCCTCACCAGCTTCGATCCGGCGCTGTATACGACCGCCAAAGCCAAGGCCACCGAGGCGCGCGTGAAGGCGATCAATGACGAGATCTGCGCCGCCCTCGACACCATCACCAACGCCGACGAGGACCGCATTCTCCGGCGCTATCTCAACCTGATCACCAACACGCTGCGCACCAACTACTTCCAGCGCACCGCCGGCGGCGGACTAAAGCCCTACCTCTCCATCAAGCTCAACAGCCGCAACATTGAAGAACTGCCGCTGCCGCGGCCGATGGTGGAAGTGTTCGTCTATTCCCCGCGCGTGGAGGCCATTCACTTGCGCGGCGGCAAAGTGGCGCGCGGCGGTATCCGCTGGTCGGACCGCCGCGAGGATTTTCGTTCCGAAATCCTGGGCCTGGTCAAAGCCCAGATGGTCAAGAACGCGGTGATCGTGCCGACCGGCTCCAAGGGCGGCTTTGTGGTGAAGCAGCCGCCGGCCACCGGCGGGCGTGAAGCGTTCCAGGCCGAAGGCATCGAATGCTATAAGACGCTGCAGCGCGGCCTGCTCGATATCACCGACAATGTGGTGAACGATAAGATCGTTCCCCCTCCGTCCGTCGTGCGCAAAGACGGCGATGATCCCTATCTCGTGGTGGCCGCCGACAAAGGCACCGCCACCTTCTCCGACATCGCCAACGGTGTCTCGGCCGAATACGACTTCTGGCTGGGCGACGCCTTCGCCTCCGGCGGCAGCGTCGGTTACGACCACAAGGCCATGGGCATCACCGCCCGCGGCGCCTGGGAATCGGTCAAGCGCCACTTCCGCGAAACCGGAGTCGACGTGCAGACGCAGGATTTCACCTGCGTGGGCGTGGGCGATATGTCGGGCGATGTGTTCGGCAACGGCATGCTGATGTCGCCGCATACGCGCCTGCTGGCGGCGTTCAACCACATGCATATCTTCATCGACCCCACGCCCAATGCGGCGGAAAGTTTCAAGGAGCGCGAGCGCCTGTTCAAACTGCCGCGCTCGGCCTGGAGCGATTACAACGCCAAGCTGATCTCCAAGGGCGGCGGCGTGTTCCCGCGCACCGCCAAGACCATTCCCTTGAGCGCCGAGATGAAGGCGCTGCTGGACATCAATAAAGCCCAGGCCACGCCGGCC
>CANJOI010000039.1 GCA_947475365.1 Fidelibacterota bacterium
CCTTCTCCTTCGAAGGCACCCATCGCACCCAGGTCGCAATGGACGGCATCAGTCGCCTGTTGGGCAAGGTTGACACCCTCATCATTATCCCCAACGACCGCCTGCTCGATCTGTGCGATCCCAAGACCGGCGTAGACGCCGCATTTAAGATGGCTGACGATGTCCTGCGCCACGGCGTACAGGCCATCTCCGAGGTTATCACCGTCCCCGGCATGATCAACCTGGACTTCGCCGACGTCCGCACTGTGATGAAGGAAATGGGCCGCGCCATGATGGGCACGGGCCAGGCCTCCGGCGACCGCCGCGCGCTCGACGCCGCCGAAGCCGCCATCGCCAACCCGCTCCTGGAAGAGACCTCCATGAAGGGCGCCAAGGGCGTGCTGATCAACATCACCGGCGGCAGCGACATCACGCTGTTCGAGGTCGACGAAGCCGCGAACCGCATCCGTGATGAGGTCGAGTCCGACGCCCACATCATCTTCGGCTCGTGCTTCGACGAAACCATGGAAGGCAAGATCCGCGTGTCCGTGGTGGCTACCGGCATCGAGTCCGAGGCCGGCGTGCAGCCGCGGCCCATGCCGGTGCGGGCGGAAACCCGCGCCGTCGGCCGCCGCGTGCCCGCCGAGATCCGCACCGCCGCCCCGACCACCCGCTCTCCGGTGATGGCTCCAGTAGCCGCTACCCCGGCCGCTCCGGCGGTTGAACGCGCTGCGCCTGCTCCGGCGCAGCCGAGCTTCAGCCAGTTCGGTTTCGGTCCTACCCTGGCACCCGCGAACGGCACCATGGATCTTCAGGCCGAAGAGAAGGCGCTCATGGAAATGACCGCCGCGGTCCGCAAGGAAGTGGAAGCCGAAATGCCGGTCGTCGCCTCGCAAGCCGCCGCCGTGGCGGAAGCGGTCGCCGCCGCGCCGGCGGCGGCTCCGCCGCGCACCATCGCCGCCATGGTGGCTCCGACCGCTCCGTCGCCGACGCCGTTCAGTGCGGCCGGCAATGTGTTCGGCGGGGCGCCCCAGGCCCGCGAAGTGTTCATGCCGCGTGCTCCGGTCGAACCGCGTCAGCCGGAGTTCCGCATGGAAGCCCCGCCGGCTCCCGCACCGCGCCCGGCGCCGCGCATCGAAGCGACCATGGCGGAAGCGGCTCCGACCGCCCCCGCTCCGATGGCTCCGCCCGTGGCCAAGGTGGAACCGGCCCGCGTCAGCCTGTTCGGCCGCTACCGCAGCCTGACTGCCCGCAAGCCGGAGGAAGCCGCCCCGGCCGCGCCGCAGCCCCAGGCCAAGGTGGAAAAGCCGTCGGCGCTGAACATCGCCGTAGGCCCGCAAGACCGCCCCTTGAGCTCGCACGATGAGGACGAGCTGGAGATCCCGGCGTTCCTCCGTAGGCAAGCAAATTGAATGAGCCCAGGACTTAGGGCAAAGCCCTAAGTCCTCCTCGGGCGAATTCACCCCCGGGCTTGACCCGGGGGTCCAGGGTTCCGAACTGAACCTGTGGAAAGAATACTCAAAAAGTCGAGGGCCCGCGCCGCAAGGCGCGGGCCCATTGCTTTTGCGCAAAATGTTCTAATGATGTGCGCCTTCATTTCGCGGGAAGGTGTGCCATGACTTATGAGAACGTCATTGTCGAAACCCACGGCGCGGTCGGCCTGATCCGCCTGAACCGGCCCAAGGCGCTCAACGCGCTTTCCGGCCCGCTGATGAAGGATCTGGCCGACGCCGTCGAGGCGTTTGAATCCGACGCCGGCATCCGCGCCCTGGTCATCACGGGCAGCGAAAAAGCCTTCGCCGCCGGCGCCGACATCAAGGAAATGGTCACGAAAGACCATGTCGACGCCTATGTGCCGAACTATATCGTCGGCAGCTGGCAGCGCACGGCCAAGTGCCGCAAGCCGGTGATCGCGGCGGTAGCAGGCTACTGCCTGGGCGGCGGCTGCGAACTCGCCATGATGTGCGACTTCATCATCGCCGCGGACAACGCCAAATTCGGCCAGCCCGAAATCACCCTCGGCGTCATCCCCGGCTCGGGCGGCACCCAGCGCCTGACCCGCCTGATCGGCAAAGCGAAAGCCATGGACATGGTGCTGACCGGCCGCCAGATGGACGCCGCCGAGGCCGAACGCTCAGGGCTCGTCAGCCGCGTGGTGCCCGCCGACAAGTTGATGGAGGAAGCCCTCGCCGTGGCCACCAAGATCGCGGCCATGTCCTTGCCGGTGTTGATGATGGCGAAGGAGTCCGTCAGCCGCGCTTACGAAAGCAGCCTGTCCGAAGGTCTGTTGTTCGAAGGCCGCACCTTCCAGTCGATCTTCAGCCTGGAAGATAAGAAGGAAGGCATGACGGCGTTCATCGAGAAGCGGGCGCCGGTGTTTAAGGATAGGTAGCGCTCCGAGCCGCCCTAAACTTCATTGTCATTCCCGGGCTCGACCCGGGAATCCAGGGTTTTAGAAATGGACGTCCGTGAGAAGTACGCGAGGCGCTGCACGGCAAGGCGCATGTGACATCTGTCAGCTTGGGACAACCCGCCTTCGTTCCTGCTCTGGATCCTCGGGTCTCGCCAGGAGGCTCGCCCAAGGATGACACTTGAGGCGAGGCGGGGTTCTCGCGTCTCCCCTAAGCAGAAGCAGCCCGCACTCTCGCAGCCAGCCACAGCAGCGCGTAGGTCACCGCCGCGTTGATCAGCAGCATCTCAAGGCCGATGCGGTAGGTGGCGAAGATCCGCCCCTGCATCGCATCAAGCAGCAGGCACAGCACCGGCGCGCCCAGGGCGGCCACCGCGATCAACGGCCCTTGCGCCGGTCGGCGCGCGAGCAGGCCATAGGCCGAAAGGCCGAACAGCGGGCCATAGGTGTAGGCCGCGATCTTCAGGATCAGGCCGATCATGCTGGGGTCGTCGACCCAGCGGAACACCACCGTCAGCACCACGAACAGCGCGGCAAAGGCGAGATGGATACGCGTGCGCAGATACGTCCGCCGGGCCTCGCTCAGGTCGGTGCGCTTTTCGAACCGGAGCAGGTCGTTGCAGAAGGAGGAGGTCAGCGCCGTCAGCGCGCCGTCAGCGCTGGGAAACAGCGCCGAGATCAAAGCAATAACGAACACCAGCTGCAGGCCGGCCGGGAGGTAGCTCATCACAACCGCGGGGAACAAGCGGTCGCCGCGCGCCTCCAGCCCCACATGCTGCGCGAAGATCGTCATCAGCGCGCCCAGGGTCAGGAAAGCGGTCACCACCAGTAGCATGGCGATCCCCGTCACCATCATGTTGAGCTGGGATTCCGGCACGGTGCGCACCGAGATGTTCTTCTGCATCTGCTCCTGATCCATGCCCGTCATGGCGATGCCGATAGCCATGCCGGCCAGGAGCTGCTTGAGCCAGAAATCCCGCGCTTCGGGCGCCGTGCCCCACATCCGCGTCAAACCCAAGTCGGCGGCTTTGGTGAATACCTCGCCGGGCGTGAACGGCAGTGCCTGCAACACGAACACGATACAGGCCGCGAGGCCCATCAGCATGCTCGCGGTCTGCAGGGTATCGGTCCAGACGATGGTCTTCACCCCGCCGCGCCAAGTATAGAGCATGATCATGCCGATGATCACGAGGGTGCTCACCGCGAACGGTACGCCCAGTCCTTCGAAGCTGATGTCCTGCAGAATGCGGATAACGAGATAGAGCCGCGCGGTGGCGCCCAAGGTGCGCGAGATGATGAAGAACACCGCCGCCGTCTGCCAGCCCCAGTCCCCGAGACGCTGGGCGAGCCAGGCGTAGATCGAGACATGCCCCAGCCGGTAGTAGAGCGGCAGCAACACAAACGCGACGACGACATAGCCTAGCGTCTGGCCGAGCACGACCTGCAGATAGGTAAAGCCGTCGTTGCCCACAGAACCGGGCACACTGATGAAGGTGACGCCCGAGAGCGCGGTGCCGATCATGCCGAAAGCCACCAGCGGCCAAGCGCTGCCGCGGTTGCCGACAAAGAAATCAGCGTTGCGGGCGCCGCGCGACGTGCGCCACGCCACGGCATAGAGCAGCCCAAAATAGGCCAGCACGCTGATGAGCAGGCTTTGCGGCGACACCCCGGTCCCCTCCGTGTAACCGCCCTCAGCCTACATTAAGCCGGCGGCGAGACTAGATAGGCCCGTGGGGGCTGTGCCACACTTTGGACTGGCAGGGTCCGGGGGGACCCCGGAGCGTGTCCATCGGACACGCGACCAAAAAAGAGTCAGGGGAGATCCGCATGTTCCATCAACTGCTCACGCCGGTCGGCGACAATCTTGCGCTGTCGTTTATCTGCGCGATCTTGCCGATCGTCACCGTGTTCGTGATGCTCGGCCTGCTCCGCCGGCCCTCCTGGCAGTCGTCCATCGCCGGACTCATGGTGGCCTTGGTGGTCGCCGTGGCCCTGTGGCAATTCCCCGTCGGCCTCGCGCTGGATTCCATCGCCGCCGGCGCCACCTTCGCGCTATGGCCGGTGATGTGGATCGTGTTCACGGCCCTCTTGCTCTACAACATCGCCGTCCGTTCCGGGAACTTCGACCAGTTCAAGGGCTGGATGGTGCGGAACCTGCCCAACGACCGGCGCATTGTTCTGGTGGTCGTGGGCTTCTCCTTCAGCGCCCTCCTGGAAGGCGTCGCCGGCTTCGGCACGCCGGTGGCGATCACCAGTTCCATCCTGGTGGGCCTGGGTTTCAGCGCCATCGATGCGCTCACCTTCACCCTGATCTTCAACACCGCACCGGTGGCGTTCGGCGCCATGGGCACACCTATCACGGTGCTGGCGCAGGTCACCGGCATACCCGATACGGCGCTCGCCGCCATGGTCGGCCGCCAGCTGCCGTTCTTCGGATTCCTGCTGCCGTTCTACGTCGTCGCAATGTACGCCGGCTGGCGCGGCATGATCAAAATGCTGCCGTTCCTGGTCATCGCCGGCGGCAGCTTCGCCTTCACCCAGTTCTGGGTCACCAACTACAGCGATTACCACCTCACCGACGCCATGGCGGCGCTGGTGTCGCTCGTGGTCTCCATCGGCTTCCTCCAGGTCTGGAAGCCGGCGGCGGACCCCGCCTATGCGTTGACGCCGATCGACATGACGCCCGCCAGCGGCCACCCCTTGCGCGGCTGGATTCCCTGGGTGCTGATCTCCGGTATCGTGATCCTGTGGGCCACGTTCAAGATTCCCTCCATCGGCGCGCTCAACATCGAATGGCCCGGTTTGCACAACCAGGTGTTCATCACGCTGTATGACAAAGCGTATGCCGCGATCTGGGCGTTCCAGCCGCTGGCGAGCGGCACGGCGATCCTGGTCTCGGCCATCCTCACCGCGCTGATCCTCAAGGTGTCCTTGGGCGAGGTGCTGCGCTGCGCCGCCCTCACCTGGCGTCAAATCCGCATGGCGGTCGTCACCGTCGCGGCCATCATCGCCCTGGCTTACCTGATGAACTACTCAGGCCTGAACTACACCCTCGGCCTGGGCGTCGCCTCGGTCGGGGCGGTGTTCCCGCTGCTGTCGGCCTTCCTGGGCTGGGTGGCGGTGTTCCTGTCTGGCAGCGACACCTCCGGGAATGCGCTGTTCGGCAATCTCCAGGTCGTGGCGGCCCGCCAGCTGAACCTTTCGCCGATCCTCATGGCCGCGACCAATTCCTCGGGCGGCGTCATGGGCAAGATGATCTCCCCCCAGAATATTTCGACCGGCGTGGCCACCACCGGGCTTCAGGGCCAAGAAGGGGCGATATTCGCCCGCACCTTCAAGCACAGCATCCTGCTGACCCTGGTGCTCAGCGCAATCGTCTACCTGCAGCAGTATGTCTTCCCCGCCATGATCCCGGTCCCCTAGGGGAGTCCCTTAGGTTGCCCGATAATCCTTGCGGGAGGAGTCTGTAAATATTCCCTCATTGCGGGTATTTTATAGCCCCGCGACCCTGTAACAAAAGTGGGTCCGAGGTCCGCACCCACCGGTAGAAAAACCCCGGAACGGGGCGGGCGGCGGCGGTTTCCGAGGGACGGGCAGCCCACAAAATATTGTGGGAGCATCATTTTTGCCTTGTCAAAGCGGAACATTTTGTAAAAATTACGATTGAATACGGGTATCGGGGGTTGCTACCGAACCATGGCTTCGCCAGGGCGGAGGGTACCGCTGTGGCGAGCCAGCAGATAGATCGGTGACGAATGACTTTTGACGCTAGCAGCCCCGGCGCCTTCAGCGCGCCTAGCGGTAATGCGACTTCGGTAGACGACCGTAGACCCGTCCTGCAGAAGACCCTCAAGACCTCCATCAGCTGCACCGGCGTTGGGCTTCACACAGGCGTCCGTGTTGCGATGCGATTGCATCCGGCTGGCCCCGACACCGGCATCGTCTTCAAGCGCGTCGATCTCATCGGCGGCGGCACCAGCATCAAGGCCACCTGGGCCAATATCGCTGACTCGCGCATGTGCACTGTTCTCGCAGATGCGAACGGCATCAGCGTCGCCACCGTCGAGCATCTTATGTCGGCGTTCTGCGGTCTGGAGATCGACAACGCCGTGGTCGAACTCAACGGCCCCGAAGTGCCCGCCATGGACGGCAGCGCGGCGCCCTTCGCTTTCCTGATCGAATGCGCCGGCGTCGCCGAATTGGACACCCCGCGCCGCGCCATGCGCATCCTCAAACAACACAGCCACATCCAGGGCAGCAAGATGGTGGCCCTGGGCCCGTGGCCCGATGGGCTGCGCGTCGACTTCCACATTGATTTCCGCGCCCAGGCCATCGGCCGGCAGAGCTGCTCTTTCACCGTGTCCCGCGACACCTTCAAGACCGAGATCAGCCGCGCCCGCACCTTCGGCCTGCTGTCCGACGTCACCGCCTTGCGCGAGGCGGGTCTCGCGCGCGGCGGCAGCCTGTCGAACGCCATCGTCGTGGACGGCGACCGCATCCTCAACGAGGAAGGCCTGCGCCATGACAACGAGTTCGTGCGCCACAAGGCGCTCGACGCGGTGGGCGACCTGTACCTGACCGGTCACCCGATCATCGGCCACTTCATCGGCCGCTGCTCCAGCCACGCCGACACCGCCCGCCTGATGCGCCAGATCTATGCCGACCGCTCCTGCTGGGAGATGGTGGACATGTGGCAGGAATCCTCCCACGCGTCATGGTTGGATCAGGGCACGCCGCTCGCTTTTGTGGACACGGTCCGCGGCAAGACCCGCCGCGCCGCCACGGTTCGGTAATCCGGCCGCCAGGGCCTATTCCCAATGCTTTCGCCTAAAAAACCCGCTTGGGGGAAGCCCTTGGCGGGTTTTGCTTTAATCGGGCGGTGGGTGGTATACCTACGCCTCCTCGAAATGACCGGTTCCGGAGACCTGTAGGCCCGTGCGCACGACCCCGTTTTCCGCTTTGCGCCTCACCGCCGTGGCTGTTGCCGCGATGGCTTTGTTCGCCTGCTCCTCCGATAAGAAGGAACTCGAGTACAAAGAGCAGTCGATCTACGAAATTTACAGCAAGGCGGTGTCCTACGTGGACAACGGCCGTTTCAACGACGCCGGCAAGTACTTCGACGAAGTCGAGCGTCAGCATCCCTATTCGGTATGGTCGACCAAGGCCATGCTCATGTCGGCCTACGCCTATTATCGCGACGACAAATACGACGAGGCCATCACCCGCCTCGACCGCTTCATCCAGGTTCACCCCGGCAACCGCGACATCGCCTACGCCTATTACCTGAAGGCGCTGTGCGCCTATGAGCGCATCGCCGATATCCGCCGCGACCAGGATCAGACCACCAAGGCGCTCGACGCCCTCGAAGACGTGGTCTCACGCTTCCCGGACACCTCCTACGGCCGCGACGCACGCCTCAAGGTGGATCTGGTGCGCGATCACCTGGCGGGCCGCGAGATGGCCGTCGGCCGCTTCTACATCCGCAACCGGCAGTACCTCGCGTCCATCAACCGGTTCAAAGTGGTGGTGGACCAGTACGGCTCCACCAGCCATGTGCCCGAGGCGCTCTACCGCCTGACCGAAGCCTTCACCGCGCTCGGCCTCAACACCGAGGCGCATAAAACCGCCGCCGTGCTGGGGTTCAATTTCCCGTCCACCGACTGGTACCGGGATGCCTATGCCCTCGCGGGCGGTGACAAGACCCCGGCGTTGGCTGACATCAAGCCCGAAGGTAAGCCGTTCAACACCCACGAAGCGGTCGCCGCCAAACAGGAAGCCCAGCGCCCCTAAACGGGCCCTCCGGGGCAAGCCATGGCTTGCCCCGGTCTATTGTTTGTCGCATCGTTTCTCCGAGAACCGGCTTTCCTTTTTCGGACGATGCTCCTAAGGCCCACCCATCGATGCTGACCGAATTGTCCATCCGCGATGTCGTGACCGTGGATAAGCTGGACATTGGTTTTGCCGCCGGCCTCACCGTTCTCACCGGCGAAACCGGCGCCGGCAAATCCATTGTTCTCGACGCCCTGGGCTTGGCGCTTGGCGGGCGCGCCGACGCGGCGCTGATCCGCAAGGGCGCCGACAAACTCGCCGTCAGCGCCGCCTTCACCCTATCCCGCAAACACCCGGCCTTCGGGCTGCTCGTCGCGCAGGATCTTGCCGCGGAGGACGACGCCATTGTGCTGCGCCGGACATTGTCCGCCGATGGCCGCAGCAAGGCCTTCGTCAACGATCAGCCCGTGACGGTTTCCCTTTTGCGCGGCCTGGGCGCGCTGCTGGTGGAAGTGCACGGCCAGTTCGAGACCCATGGGCTGCTCGACCCCGCGACCCATATGGACGCGCTCGACGCTTTCCGCGCCGCATCCACCAAAGGTCCCACCCCCGACACGGCCTGCCGTGAGGCGTGGAGCGCTTGGCGCGCCGCGGCCACCGCGCTGAAGGCCGCACAGGACCTTTTGGCGGCGGCCTTGAGCGAAGAAGAGACCCTGCGCCATCACGCGACGGAACTGGACAAGCTCGCACCGCAGCCCGGCGAGGAACAGGAGCTGGCCGCCGTCAGGACGGTTATGCGCCACGGCGAGGCCATCACCAAAGCGCTGGCCGAGGCGCGCGCGGCGGTCGCCGGTGACGCCGATATCGAGAATGCGCTCCGCACGGCGGTGGCGCGGATCAACCGGGTCGCGGCCCAGGCCGGCGGCCGCCTGGACCCCGTGGTGCAGGCGTTCGAACGCGCGGCCATCGAGGCCGGCGAAGCCCTGCGCGAACTGGACCGCGCCGAAGCCGATATGGATGCCGACCCCGCCGCCTTGGAGCGCGCGGAGGAGCGCCTGTTCGCCCTCAAGGCCGCCGCCCGCAAGCACGGCGTCACGGTGGATGACCTTCCGGCCTTGCGCGATGCACTGAAGGCCAAACTGGCCGCCCTCGACACCGGCGCCGGCGATATCAAGAAGCTGGCCGCCGCCGAGAAGGCCGGGCGCATGGCCTACGAACAGGCCGCTGGCGCCTTGAGCAAGGCGCGCGTCGCCGCCGCCAAGGACTTCGACAAACAGATGATGCGCGAGCTGGCACCCCTCAAGCTCGACAAGGCCACCTTCCGCACGGTGGTCGGCGCCAAGCCCGAAGCGGCCTGGAACGAGCGCGGGCTCGACCGCGTCGCCTTCGAAGTCGCCACCAACCCCGGCACGCCGCCCGGCCCTCTGGACAAGATCGCCTCGGGCGGGGAACTGGCGCGTTTCATGCTCGCTCTGAAGGTCGTGCTGGCGGGCACACAGGATCGCGCCGCGCTGATCTTCGATGAAGTGGATGCCGGTGTGTCCGGCGCCACCGCCAGCGCCGTCGGCGAGCGCCTCGCGCGGCTGGCGAAGAACGTTCAAGTGCTGGTGGTAACCCATGCGCCGCAGGTGGCGGCGCGCGGCGACCATCACTGGCGCGTGAGCAAGGCCAGCCGCGCCGGCCAGACCACCACCAAGGTGGAAGAGCTGGACGCGGCCGAGCGCCGCGAGGAAATCGCGCGCATGCTGGCGGGCGAAAAGGTCACCGACGAAGCCAGGGCGGCGGCCACCAAGCTAATGAGCGCCGCCTCATGAGCAAGAAGACCAAGGCCGATGACATCGGCGATCTGTCGGAAAAAGAGGCGGCGGCGGAACTTAAGCGCCTGGCGGCCGAGATTAAGCGTCACGACGCGTCTTACTATCTGCTGGACGCCCCCAGTATCACCGACGCGGCCTATGATGCCCTGCGCGCCCGCAACACTGCGCTGGAGGCCAAGTTCCCCAAACTCGTCCTCGAGGACAGCCCGAATAAGCGCGTCGGCGCCACGCCGGCCACCGGTTTCAGCAAAGTTACCCATGCCGTGCCGATGCTGTCCCTCGGCAATGCCTTCACCGAGGAAGACGTCGCTGAGTTCATCGATCGTGTGCGCCGGTTCCTCTCGCTGCCCGAGGACGCCGTGGTGGAGGTGACCGCCGAGCCGAAGATCGATGGGCTTTCCTTCTCCGCGCGCTATGAGGATGGCCGCCTGGTGGTGGCCGCCACCCGGGGCGACGGCGCCGAAGGCGAGGACATCACCGCCAATCTCAAAACCATCGGCGCCATGCCGCTCAAGCTCAAGGGCAAGGCCCCCGGCTTGATCGAAATCCGCGGCGAGGTCTTCATGACCAAGAAGGACTTCGCCAAACTCAACGCCGCGCAAGCCGCCAAGAACGCCAAGGTGTTCGCCAATCCCCGCAACGCCGCCGCCGGGTCGTTGCGCCAGCTTGATCCCAATGTCACCGCCAGCCGCCCCTTGCGCATCTACGCCTATACCTGGGGGGCGCTCGAAGGCATGAGCTGGGACACCAAGATGGAGTTCCTTGAACAGCTTGAGGCCTGGGGCTTCCCGGTCAACGAGCGCAGCAAGCTTTGCAAATCCGTCCCGGAGATGATCAAGGCCTACAACAAACTCGGCGAAGACCGGGCCGACCTGCCGTATGACATCGACGGCATCGTCTATGCCGTCAATAACCTCGCCTGGCAGAAGCGCCTGGGGTTTGTCAGCCGCTCGCCGCGCTGGGCTATCGCGCATAAGTTCTCAGCCGAGCAGGCCCAAACCACGCTGGAGCGCATCGAGATTCAAGTGGGCCGCACTGGCGCGCTCACACCCGTCGCACACCTCACGCCGGTCAATGTCGGCGGCGTGATGGTGGCGCGCGCGACGCTCCATAACGAAGACGAAATCGCCCGCAAGGACATCCGCGAAGGCGACACAGTCATCATCCAGCGCGCGGGCGACGTGATCCCGCAGGTTGTCGAAGTGCTTGCCGAGAAGCGGCCCAAAGGCAGCAAGGCCTATGTGTTCCCGGACAAATGCCCGGTCTGCAAGAGCTTGGCGGTGCGCGAAGAAGATGAAGCCGTGCGCCGGTGCACCGGCGGCCTTTCTTGCGCCGCCCAGGCGGTCGAGCGCATGCGCCATTTCGTTTCGCGCGAAGCCTTCGACATCGAAGGCCTGGGCGAGAAGAATATCGAGGCCTTTTTCGCGGACGGCTTGGTGAAGAGTCCCGCTGACCTGTTCACTTTGGAAAAACGCGACGGCAGGGCCAAGCTGATGGAGCACGAAGGCTGGGGCGAAAAGTCGCTCGACAACCTATTCCTGGCCATCGAACGGCGCCGCACGGTTCCCCTGGAGCGTTTCATCTATGCCCTGGGAATCCGTCAGGTGGGCCAGGCCACCGCGCGCTTGTTGGCGCATGCCTACGGAACCTGCGAGTCCTGGCGCAAGGCCATGATGGCCGCCAAGGATGAGGACTCCGATGCCTACCGCGACCTCATCAATATCGAACAGATCGGTCCGTCGGTGGCCACTGACCTCGTCACGTTTTTCGCCGAGAAGCACAACCGCGATATTTTGGATGCCCTCGACCAGGAACTTACCATCGAGGCGTTTAAAGCGCCGGAGGTGGGGGACTCCCCGATTGCCGGCAAGACCCTCGTGTTTACCGGCACGTTGGTCACCCTGGGCCGGAGCGAGGCCAAGGCCCAGGCGCAGACGCTGGGCGCCAAAGTGGCAGGGTCAGTGTCCAAGAAAACCGACTTGGTGGTCGCGGGTCCCGGCGCCGGCTCCAAGCTCAAAGAGGCTGAAGCCCTGGGCGTGAAGGTGATCTCCGAGGAAGAGTACCTGGCCCTGATCGCACGGTAGATTTTCACCTAAGGTTCGTTGGCGGCCGCGCCGGCCAGGATTAGAATTGCCCCTGCAAAAAGGGAGGATCTCATGGCCGCCAAAAAGAAAACCGCCAAATCCAAAGCGAAGCCTAAGGCGCGCAAGGCGCCCGGCAAAGTCAAGGTGCCGCGGGTGCCAAAGGGTGCGCATACCGTCACGGCCTATATCACCGTCGATAATTGCGCCGATGCATTGGCCTTTTATGTGAAGGCGTTTGGCGCCAAGGAATCCTTCCGCCTCACCGATCCCGCCGGACGGATCGGCCATGCGCAGATCACGATCGGCGATTCATCGATCATGATGTCCGATCCCTTCCCGGAGTGGGGCTCGGTCGCGCCCAGCGGCCCCGAACCGATGCGCCTGCACCTGGCCGTCAAGGATGCCGATGCCTTCACCGCGAGAGCCGTGGCGGCCGGCGCCAAGCTGGTGCGGCCGGTGGAAGATCAGTTCTACGGTTTTCGCGCCAGCACGATCGTCGACCCGTTCGGCCATAGCTGGGGCGTCAGCCACCAGATCGAAAAGGTCTCGCCGAAACAGATGCAGAAGCGCTGGGACGCCATGATGGCGGGGATGAAGAAAGACTAGAGATACGCCCGCGTCAGATCCTCGGACACCGCCCACAAGCGGTCGGCGAGCGCGTCGTTCACCGCATTGGGGTGGGGCACGGCGGGATTGCAGTCCTTGAAATAGACGCCGGCGACGCCTTCAAGACCGGGGGCGGTAGCTACATAGCAGGTGGTGGCCGCCCCCTGCCCCACGCTTTTCATGAAGAAGCGCCCGAGGGCCACGATCCCGCCGATCAAGGGCGGCAAGGTGCCGAAGATATTGGTGGCGATGACGCCGGGATGCAGCGCATTGGCGGCGATCCCCTTGCGCGCCAGGGAGCGCGCGAACAGCGCGTTCGCGAGCTTGGACTGGCCGTAACATTCCATGGCGCGATAGCCCTTCTCGCCCGCGAGATTGTCGAAGGCAATCCCGCCCTTGGGCGCCCGGTGGTGGGCCTCGGAACTGAGCATCACCACCCGTCCGCCCGGCTTGAGATGGGGCAGCAGCCGGTTCACCAGGATGAAATGCGAGAGGTGGTTGACGGCAAAGGGCTTGGCAACGCCATGCACCAGTTCCAGCTCCATATGCCCCAGGATGCCGGCGTTGGCGATGACCGCATCAAACGGGACGAATGCCGCCGCCGCCTTGGCGCTGGCAGCGACGGCGGCGAAATCTTCCTGATTACAGCCGAGCGGCGTGATGCGGCCAAACCCGGCGGTCGCCTGGCGCACCTTATCCTTGGTCCGCCCGAACGCCACCACATGCGCGCCGCGCAGCGCCAGAACGCGCACGGTTTCCAGGCCGATGCCGGCCGTGGCGCCGGTAACGAGAATGGTCTTGTCCGAGAGGTCGCGGCCAAACGTGACATCCTCGGCGGTGGACCGCGCACCGTAAGGTCCGCGCGGCGCGGCGGCAGTGGGCGTAATCATGAGCTTTCCCCGGATATGAACCGCTAGATCGCGCGGGTTGCCTGCTCCAGCCATTGCCGGGTGTCCGCGTCCACCTGGGGCGCGATCGCCGCGCGGACGTCGGCGTGGTATCGGTTGAGCCAGGTCTTCTCCGGCGCGGTCAGTAAGCTCTCGTCGACCATATCGAGGTCGATGGGCGCCAAGGTCAGCGTCTCGAACTCAAGCAGCGGCTTTTCGGCGCCCGGCGGCTTTTCCGCCGCCTCGCGCACCGCCACCAGGTTCTCAATGCGGATGCCGTATTCGCCAGTCTTGTAGTAACCGGGCTCGTTGGAGATCACCATGCCGGGCTCCAGCGCCACGGCGGACCCGGCCTTGCCGATGCGTTGCGGGCCTTCGTGCACGCCCAGGAACGTACCGACGCCGTGGCCGGTGCCGTGATCGTAGTCGAGGCCTTCTTGCCAGAGGGCGAAGCGCGCGAGCGCATCGAGCTGACCGCCGGTGGTGCCTTTGACGAACTTGGCGCTGGCCAGCGCGATATGGCCTTTCAGCACCAGGGTGAACCGGCGCTTCTGCTCCGCTGTCGCCGTGCCGATGGCGACCGAGCGCGTCACGTCGGTGGTGCCGTCGAGGTACTGGCCGCCGGAATCCACCAGCAGCACCATGTCGGCGGCGATCTTCGCGGCGGATTTCTCGGTGGCGCGGTAGTGCACGATGGCGCCGTTGGCGCCGGCGCCGCAGATGGTGGCGAAGCTGGGGCCGCGATAGGTGTTGAGCTCGGCGCGGAACTTGGCGAGGCGGTCGGCGGCGGTGATCTCGTTGAGCGTGCCCTTGGGGCCTTCACGGTCGATCCAGGCGAGGAATTTGGTGAGCGCGGCGCCGTCGCGGATATGGGCCTCGCGCACGCCCTGCAGTTCGGCGGGATGTTTACGCGCCTTGATGGCTGTGGCGGGGTCGGCGCCAGGGACCGCCTTACGTCCCGCTTCGGTGACGCGGTCCGTAAGCCAGCGCGAGGCGGTGTCGCGGTCGAGGCCGATCACCGCGATTTCCGGCGGCAGGGCTTTAAGCGCCGCCGCAACGTCGTCGTACCCCTTCAACGCAACATCGCCGAGATGGGCGCGCACGTCCGGTGTGATTTTCACGGGGTCCACGAACAGGACCGCCTTGGCGTCCTTGGCGAACACCAGGGCATAGGCGTAGAGCAGCGGCGAGAACTCGACGTCGCCGCCGCGCAGGTTGAACAGCCAGGCGATGGAATCCAGCGCCGTGAACAGGAAGGCGTCCTGGCCCTGGTCGCGCAGCACTTTGGCGATGAGGTCGCGTTTTTCAGCGCTGGACCGGCCGGCGAATTTTTCCGGATACACGATCGCCGGCTCCTGGGGCCGCGCCGGATGACCGGTCCAGACCTTGTCGACAAGGTTGGCGTCCAGGGCCACCAGCGTGGCGCCCTTCTTGGCGGCGGCCTCTTCGATACGCGCGAGGCCGGCGGGTGTGTGCTGCTTGGGATCGAAGCCGACCTTCATCCCGGCGGTGAGATGCTCGGCGAGCCAGGCGGAGGCCGGCTCCTCGATGAGGTGGCGGTATTCGTAGAGCGTGCCATCCACCTGGTCACGCACCTGCAGGGTATAGCGCCCATCGATGAATATCGCCGCGCGGTCTTTCAGCACCACCGCCGCGCCGGCCGAACCGGTGAAATCGGTGAGCCATTTGAGACGCTCGGCATAGGGGGCGATGAACTCGCCCTGATGGTCGTCGCCGTGCGGGATCAGGTAGCCGTCGACCCCGGCCTCGGCCATGGCGGCGCGAAGGGCGGCAAGGCGCTGGGCGGCCCCCTGTTGAGAGGTGGCGGGGCCGGTGTGGGCTTGAAGGGCTGTGTCCATCGGTCGAATCTAATGGCCGTGGAGGCCGCTTTCAATCCACCGAGAGGCGCCGATTCCTTGCGAAAATCAGCGTGCTCCAGTCCTTCAGGCGAATCCGGCCCTCAAGCCGCAGCCCTTGCGCGCGATAGGCGCCGAGCACCATCGATTCGTGCCGGGTCAGGAGGCCCGCCACAATGAGCTTGCCGCCGGGCGCCACGCGCCGCGTCAGGTCGCGCGACATATGCACCAGGGGCCGCGCCAGGATATTGGCGGTGACGATATCGTAGGTCTGATGGATGACATCGCGCTGGCCGCAGCCCTCGCTCAGCACCGCGCGCACCAGACCGGCAACGCCATTGCGGCGCACGTTGCGGCGCGTTACGCGCACGGCTTCGGGGTCGATATCGGCGGCCAGCACCGGCTTCGCCCAGGCCTTCGCGATCGCCATGGCGAGAATGCCGGTGCCGCAGCCCATATCGAGGGCGCGGCGGCAGCGTTGCGCGCGCTTTCTCAAGCGATCGAGCGCCAGCAGGCAGCCGCGGGTGCTGGAGTGCTCGCCGGACCCGAACGCGGTCGCGGCGTTCACTTCCATGCGCAGCATGCCGGGCGGAAACGGGCCCTTGATGTGGTCGCCGTGGATGTAGAATCGCCCGGCGGCCAGCGGCGGAAAACTCGCGATATTGGCGGTCAGCCAGTCCTTGGCGGACACCGCCGTGAGTGTCAGTTCGGGTTCCGGGATTTCCACGGCGGCGGCGGCGAGCGCCACGCGTTCGGCGATCTCCGCGCGCGGCGGCGCTTCGGCGAACTGGCCTTCGACCGCCCAGAGCTTTCCGTCGGGCGAGTATTCGTAGAGGCTGACCACGCCCGCGAGGCCCGCGAACGCCTGTTCGAACGCATCGGTGAGTTCAAACGGAACCACCACCCGCGCGCTCCAGCTTGCGCCTATTTCTTCGCCCACATGACCCCCGCACGAAAGCGCGGAGTTTAACCCCGGCGGCGCGGTTCTGAAGCGCTATTTCTTGCGCCCGCGCACGCTGCCGGCGCCGCTGATGCTCGACGTCACATGCGGCTCGCCCTCGTAACGAATCTCCCCGGCGCCCGCGATCGTGGCGTTCAACGTATCCCGGGGATAGACCTGGGCCTTGCCCACGCCGGCGATGGATACGACGGCGTCCTTCACCTCGAGGTGGTCAAGGTCGGCGTCGCCTGCGCCGCTGATGCTCAGCGTCAGCTTGTCGGCCTTGCCGTTGGCCCGGATCTTGGCCGCGCCCGAGACCGCGAACTCCACCCGCTCACCCTCGATATTGCGGGCATTGACCTGGGCGGCGCCCGACACGCCGACCTTTGTTACCTGAGGCGCGGTGATCTTGACGGTGACTTTGTCGCGGTCGTGGTCGTCCGGCATTACGAAACGCCACAGCCAGCTGTGACGGTCGCGTGCGCTGTCCCATTTGATCTTGAGGGTGCCGTCCTCGACCTCGGTGACGATCTGATCCAGGGTATTCTTGCTGGCGATCAGGGTGACCGACTGGTCTTGCCCGGCGGTCACGTCCACTTGCCCGACACCGTTGAATTCCACCGCCTTGAAGGCCCCGACCGTGCGCGTCTCCTCCGCGGCCCAGACCGGCGCGGCGGCAAAGACGCTGACGCCAAGGACGAGGGAGAAAGGCTTTGCCAAGTTCATTGGGCACTCCTGAGAGGACGACGTGGTTGCTGTAAAAGCACAATCCGTGCCAGCGCCCGCCGCCGTCTAACGTATTGATAATACAGTAAGTTTATGTCGCTGCTCACGCGCCCTGTGGCGTTTCCGGCAAACCATTGCGAAAACCCGCGAAGGTTTGGCTCCTCAGGCAGGTTGGACAAAACTGTCCAAAACCTTCTTCCGGCCAGATTTATCGAAGGCGATGTCCAGCTTGGCGTCGTCGACCGCTTCAACCCGGCCGTAGCCGAACTTGTCGTGGAACACCCGGTCGCCCACCTGGTAGTCGCCCTGGCTCTTGCGGGGTTTCGACTCCCAGCTTTCGGCTTCCACCATGCGGGTGGGCTGGCGCGCGCCGGCGCCGGCGCGGGAAACGCCGCCGAAGCCCGGGAAGTCGTAGGAGCCGGATCCGGCCGCGGTGTTGCCGTAGAGGCCGGTGTCGGCCTCCTGCTCAACCGCGTCCTTGGGCAGTTCCTCGATGAACCGCGACGGGATGCTGGACTGCCACTGATTGTAGACCCGCCGGTTGGCGGCGAAGGACACGAACACCCGCGCGCGCGCGCGGGTGATGCCGACGTAGGCGAGCCGGCGTTCTTCCTCCAGCGCCTTCTGGCCGTTTTCATCGAGCGAGCGTCGGCTGGGGAAGATGTCTTCCTCCCAGCCCGGCAGGAAGACCGTATCGAACTCCAGGCCCTTGGCGCCGTGCAGGGTCATGATGGTGAC
>CANJOI010000040.1 GCA_947475365.1 Fidelibacterota bacterium
CTGGAGCGGGCGCACGGCTGCGTCGCGGACCTACGCGCCAAGATCGCGGAGAGCGGCGTCGCCGATCGCATCACGCTCGCCGGCGAAGTCACCGATGAGGCTCTGGCGCGGCTGTATCAAAGCGCCGACATTTTTGTTCTGCCGTCACGCTATGAGGGCTATGGCATGGTGTTCGCTGACGCCCTGGCCTGCGGCTTGCCCATCATCGCCTGCGCCGCGGGTGCGGTGGGCGGCACGGTGCCGGCGTCGGCGGCCAGGTTTGTACCGACGGCAGACGCCGTTGCGTTGGCCGCCGCCATCCGCGATGTGCTCATCGATCACACCGCGCGACGTGCAATGGCCGACACTGCCTGGACCGCGGGCGGGGAGCTCCCGACCTGGGATCAGTGCGCCGCAATCGTCGCGCAGGCCTTAGCCGCGTAGATCGCAGTCGGTGAGGATATCGCCACCGGGAATCACGTAGGTGGCTGTCGCGGGACGCAGCGCATCCTTGAGCGTGGTGATCTCCGGCAGCGTGATCCCCGGCCTGCCTGAGCCGATGATCATGGGACCGGTCATGATGTGCAGCCGGTCCAGCGCCCGGGCGGCCAGAAACGCGGACAACGTCATGGCGCCCCCTTCCACCAGAATTCGCGTCAGACCCGCCGTGCGCAAGGCGTCAACCATCGCCGCGGGGGCAAAGTCCGTCAGCACGATGTGCTCGATCCCCGGCGGCGTCATTTGCCCGGCGCGCGTCAGGACAATGCGGCGCACGCCATCGTCGGCGAAGCATTTGGCGCCCGCTGGCGCGCGTCCGTTGGGGTCGATGATCACCCGCACCGGCTGCGGGCCAGCGACCCGCCGGACGGTGAGTTGGGGATCGTCGGCGACAACCGTACCGACGCCGACCACGACCGCATCGGCCAGCGCCCGCAACCGGTGGAGATGGACCAGCGCCGCGGGGCCATTTATGTAGTGCGAATGACCCGAGGTCGTCGCGATGCGGCCGTCCAGGGACTGGCCCGACTGGCCTATCACAAAGGTAGGGCGCAGCAGGGGGCCATAGATTCGCCACAGGATATGCGTTGATAGCGTGCGGGACGGCGTTTCGCCGCGGGAAGCGGCCAGAACCTCCGGCCATTGCGGAGTCTCCGCTTCCCAGGCCAGAATGGCGTCCATTACACTTTTCTTTCGTGTTTCGAGGATTTTGTGCCGAACGAGAACGTCAACATTGGGACGCCCGCCGGGGACTTGGCAAGGTGGTTCGGCGAGCCGGGACGTCTCGCGGTGCTGCGCGCGGTCGCGGAACTGCGCGCCGGCCGCCCGATCAAGCTCACGCATCCTTCGCCGGACCCCGCCAGCGCCACCTTCGCGGTAGCCGCGGCCGAGACCTTGGGCGGCGCGCGCATCAAAGCCTGGCATGCCGCCAGCATGGGCGCACTGCGCCTGATCCTGCCCGGTCCGCGTCTCGCGCATCTCGGCATGGACGCCGCCGGGCCATCGGCCGTGGCGCTCGATGATCTTTCGGCGACCCAGATCGACGCCCTCATCATGGCGACCGAACCGGAACTGCCGCCGCTGACGCATCGTCCGGCGGAGACGGTGGAAATCGCGGCGCTCGAACTGATGAAACGCGCCTACCTGCTGCCGGCCGCCGTGATGCTGCCGATCGACGAAGACGACGCGGCCATGGTGGAAGTGAACGCACGCGCCATCGCCGACTTCCACGACCAGTCCGCGCGCGACCTTACCATCGCCGCGCGCACGCGCGTGCCGCTGGCGGAGGCCGTGGACAGCGAGTTCGTGGTGTTCCGGGGTGGTGATGGTTTGCGCGAGCAGCTCGCAATCATTGTCGGCAAGCCCGACCCGGCCGCACCGGTGCTGACGCGCCTGCATTCAGCCTGTCTCACCGGTGACCTGTTCGCGAGCCTGAAGTGTGATTGCGGCGACCAGCTGCGCGGCGCGGTGCGCGAGATCGCCGAGGCCGGCGGCGGCGTGCTGCTGTATCTCGACCAGGAAGGCCGCGGCATCGGCTTGGTCAATAAGATGCGCGCCTATGGTTTGCAGGAGCTGGGCCACGATACAGTCGACGCCGATGCGGTGCTGGGCTATGGGCCCGACGAGCGGCGCTATGCGGTCGCCGGCGCCATGCTGGCGCTGCTGGGCTTCCGGCGCATCACGCTCATGACCAACAATCCGGGGAAGATCGAGGCGCTCGCGGATTTCGGGGTCAATGTGGTCGGCCACCGCCGCCTCATCGGCACCGTCAATCCGCACAACCACGACTATTTGCAGACCAAAGCCCGTCGCGCCGGGCATTATCTGGACGAGATCACAGCGCTTTAGGAGCCCAAGCCGCGGCCGCCAGTTCGTGCAGCGTGGCGAGCGCCGCGCGTGCGGCGTGATCCACCATCATCCGCCCCAAAGCGACATCGGCAAGATCGGCCCGGCCGATCCAGCCGTCCGGCGCGAGATCGCTGGTCATCCAGCCCCAGTTGATGGGGCCACGCGGAAAGAGACTTGGTCCCGGAGTCTTGGGCATGGCCGCGGCGCCAGTCCCCACCAGCGTGGGCGCGAGGTGCAGCATCACTGATGTCTCGATCCAGCCGCCGTGCACATCCTCCTTCGCGCCGGCCGGCGCCGTCATGTCCGGCGGCAGGCCGTAGTCCAGCCAGTGAGCACTCGCCACCAGCATGCCGAACCGCGTGCGCAGTTTGAGCGCGGCGATGAGGGCGGCGGCGATATTGCCGCCGTGGCCGTTGAACAGCAGCAGGCGCTTGACGCCGGCCCGGGAGAGGCCTTCGCCGACGGCTTCGATCCGCGCGATCAATGTCTCGGATTCTATCGACACGGTGCCGGCACGGTCGGCGTGTTCGGCGGATGCGCCGATCCACAGCGGCGGCAGACGCAAGATGGGTTCCGCCGACTGATCCAGCATCTGCACGCGATCGAGGATGCCTTCCGCGATCAACGTGTCGGTGGCGAGCGGCAAGTGCGGACCGTGCGTCTCCATGGCGCCCAATGGCAGCACAGCCACGGCCCGCGCGTGCGCTGCGGGTGCGGGTGGTTGTGAGAGATGCTGAAAGGGGTGAAACATTCTAGTCCGGGGTGAAGGCGGAAAGGATACGTCCGCGCACGGCTTCCATGGGCGTCACGGGTCCGTCGGCGGCGGGCGTCATGCCCGGCGCCCATGTGCCGCCGTCGAGCGCGCGCAGCAGGCGCTCATCGCGCGCGATCAGATGCACGGGCACCTGGCGGCCCGCGCCTTCGCCGGCGATGAAGCCCATCGGTTGGTGATCGCCCATGAGGATGACCAGGGTGTTGTCCCGCCCGTAGGTGGTAATGAACGAGGTCACTGTCCGCAACGTGTATTCCACCGATTGTGCATAGGCGCGTTCGACACCGCCCGGCACGCTCCAGACTTCGCTGGCGGGCTGGGCCGTGCGCGCGGTCGCGAAAATCGCCCCGTCCTTGACCTCATCCCAGGGCACCAGCTTCGGCAACGGCGCCCAGGGGATGTGGCTGGAGATCAGGGCGATCTCCGCCATCAGCGGCGGACGATCAGGTTTGGCGAACTCCCGCTGATTGAAAGCGTGCAGGACATATTGGTCCGACATGGTCATATAGCCGAACGGCGGCCCGGCGTAGCCCAGCTCCGGCGCGATATAGGTGGCGTCGAATCCGAAGAAGCGCCCCTCGGGCCACGGCCCGGTGATTTCAGCCATGACCGCCGCCGTGCGCCAGCCGGCGCCCTTGAAATCCGCCGCCAGCGTGGAGCGCTTGCTGTGGACCAGCGCCTGGTAGCGCGCATCGCTGGTGACCGGCAGGCCCGACAAGACGGTGCTGTGGGCCAGCCAGCTTTGCCCGCCGAAGGTCGCCGATGTGAGCCAGGCGCTCCGCGACTGGAAGCCGGCGGACGACAACGCCCGCGTGGAGTCCGCCAGGGCGGGGCGCACAATTTGATTGTACGGCGCGCGATCGAGGGCGCTGCGTCCATAGGATTCGATGAAAATCACCAGCACGTCGATGCCCCGCAGCGACGCCAGCGCTTGGGGTTTCGGCGGTGGTTCCGGCTGCTGCAATGTCACCTTGAAACGCTGCAAGTCCCGCAGGTCGTCCATCAGTGTCTCGGTTTGCGTCCGCATCAGCAGTGTGGTGGCGGCGTTGGCCACGGGAACGGGCGGATCGCCGACCGTGACGAGGGAGAACGCGAGCGTCGCCACGATGAGCGCACCGATGAACGTGGTCCACCGGCGGGTCTGGGAAAACGCGCCCAAGACCGTCAGCGCCCACCAGGCCGAGGCCGCGATGGCGCCCGTCAGAATCGCCGCGCCGGCTGCCGCCGCGCCCGCGATCACCACGCTGTTCATGGCAAGGGTGCCGAGCGCCACCGGGATCAAGGGCACATCCGTGAGCGGTGCGAACGGCCGGTCGAAGCCTTGCAAGGTTCCGATATTCGCCACCTTGACCACCACGGCCACGGTCAGCAGCGCCACGAGCACCGGCTTCACCCAGCCCCAGACGCGTGGCGGCAGGACTCCCGGCAGCAGAAGCAGGATCACCGGCTCCCACGGGACATGCGCAAGGCCGAGAAGATCGAAAGCCGCGGGCGTCTCCGGCAACGCGAACAACACATAGAGGATCGCGATGGCGGCGATAGGGCGCTTGCCGTTCATGACCCGCGCACCTGCGCCATGATGTCGGCACCGAAGGAATAGATCAGAAGCAGAAGCGCGATCACGGCGGCGGCGGTGCTTACCGGCGGCTGAACCACAGGCGCTAGCAGCGCGGCCAGTGTCGCGCCCTGGATCACGGCGATGGCCTTGCGCCGCCACGCGGGCGCCAGCGGCCGCGATAGGGCGGGCGCCACAGAGGCCGCGAGAACATAGACGTAGCGCAACAGTCCACTCGCGATCACCCAGACTCCGGCCTTGTTGAGCGCAAAGGCGACCACCGACAGCACCAGGATCATGAAAGCGTCCACCTCCATGTCAAAGCGCGCGCCGAAAGCCGATGCCAGGCCGGACCGGCGCGCCGCGAACCCGTCGAGCCCGTCCAATACCAGCGCGATGGCGGCGATGGCGGCGACCACCCAGGCCGCCGTATCCGCAGGGTCATATCCACGAACCACCTCGACCATGAAAGCCGCCAGCAGGCAGGTCAGCGCAAGACGACTCAACGTCAGGATATTGGCGAGACCAAAGCGCGGCGCCTGATGGAACCGCGCGGCCTGACGCGGGATGAAGCAAGCGGCCAGGACAAAGACACCCCCCGCGACATACAAGAAATAAGCGCTGAAACCGAGACGCCCCGCCAGCCAGGATGCGCCCAAAGCCAGCAGGAACGCCAGCGCACCAACCGCGCAACCCGCGGTGAGCGCCACGCGACGGGCGGAGTCTGTGAGGAGCGCGTTACTCAAGGTTACAGACCGCGTTGCCCGAAACGGGCACGCTTGCGAATTCCTGCGGCGTGCAGCGGCCAATAAATTGCGGGAAGGCACACAAAATGATGCAATTTCCGGGATGAATCGCGGGGAACGGAGTTTTACACTCCGGCGACTCTTTACGGGAATAGAAATGCGTGCGGCTGTCCAAAGCGTGATCTTGAAAACCCTGTCCGGCGTGGCGGCGTCGGCGCTGTTGAGCGCCTGCGCCTTCTATCCGCCGCCTAAAATCGACACCCCGCCGGCCTGGCAAGCCCTGGCGGCGGCGCCCGCGACGGAATTCCAGGCCGCCCTGGTGAGCGCGGACACGCCTGCGCCCGATGCCCAATGGTGGACCCAGTTCCAGAGCAGCGAGCTCAATGACCTGATCGCGGAAGCTTTCGCCAATAGCCACACTTTGAAGGCGGCGGTGGAGCGCGTGCTGCAGGCCGAAGCCTCGGCTAAGATCTCGCGCGCGGCCCTGTTCCCGTCGTTGAGCGGCGGCGTTTCGGCCACGCGCAATTACCGCGAAGCCTCTGGCGGCGGCGGGGCCACCACCACCTCCTACCAGGGCAGCCTCCAGGCGGCCTATCAGGTGGACCTGTTCGGCCAGATCCGCGACAACGCGGGCGCCGCCCAGGCGCGGCTGTTGTCCAATATCTACGACCAGCAGACCGTGGCGATCACACTGGTCTCCAATGTGGTCACCACCTATTTGCAAACCTTGTCTTTCCGCGAACGCCGCGCGCTGGCGGAAAAGCGCATCCAGAACGTGCGCGCCATCCTCGAGGTGCTCGAGAATCAGCGCCGCGCCGGCGTGCTCTCGGACCTGGAACTGGCCCAGCAGCGCAGCGCGCTCGCGAGCCAGGAGGCTTCGCTGCCCACCTCGCGCCTCAATGAGCGCCAGTCGTTGAACGCCCTCGCGGTCCTTCTGGGCCGCGCGCCGGAAGGCTTCGACATCAAGGCGCAATCGCTGGCGGATGTGAGCGTGCCAAAGGTCGGCGCCGGCATCCCCTCGTCGCTGCTGGTGCGCCGTCCCGACTTGCGGCGCGCGGAGTCGGATTTGAAGGCCGCCAATTTCGACGTGGCCGCGGCGCGGGCCGCGCGGTTCCCCTCCATCACTCTCACCGGCAACGGCGGCTCCTCCTCGGCCGCGTTGGACACCTTGTTCAGTTCCGGCACGTTCTTCTACAGCGTGGCCGCTTCGGCCGCGGAAACCATCTTCGCCGGCGGGCGCCTGCAGGGGCAGGAGCAGCTGGCGCGCGGGCGCTACCGCGAAGTGCTGCAAAATTATCGCCAGGCCGTGCTCGCGGCCTTCAGCGATGTGGAGACCGCGCTGACGGCGGTGCGCGAGAACAATCTTTCCTACGATTTCATCCGCGAGGCCTACGACCAGGCCGAGACCGCCTATCGCCTCGCGGAACTGCGCTACCGCTCGGGTATTGTCGATTTCCAGACCGTGCTCAATGCCCAGAACACCGCCTTCCAGGCCGAGGAATCCATGGTGCAGTCAGAGTTCACCCGCTTCAACGCGGTGGTGACCCTGGCCCAGGCCCTGGGGGGCGGCTGGGACGGGATGACCCCGGAACCGCCGCCCTTGAGCCGGCTTTCCGGCCCGGTTTAGCGCGGCTTGCGCTTAAGCTGGACGCAGCCCACATAAGAGCCATCCCGGCAGCCTGCTCCGATTTTCCGGCGCCGAAATCCATGCAATAGTTTCGCCATGCAATGCGTGGGGGACGGAATGGCGATCAAAGAAATTCTTTTCGGCGCGATCTTGGCGGCCGTTATCGGCGGCGCGGCCTCGGCCCAAGTCACGGATCCGTCCGCCGCGAACATCCGCGCGCATATAAGCTTTCTGGCGAGCGACCTCTTGCAGGGGCGTGAGGCCGGGACCCCGGGCTACGACATCGCCGCGGCCTATGTCGCGTCGCAGATGGCCCAGTTGGGCCTGACGCCCAAGGGCGACCGTCAAGGCGCCGCGGGCGAAGCTTCTTATTTCCAGCATGTCCCGTTGGTCGCTTACCGCGCCACCGATCAAGGCAGCCTCGCGCTCAAGAACCCCGCGGGGCAGGTGACGACGCTGGTGTTCGGCGAGGACTACGTGGTGCGCGGCGAGCCCACGGCGGGGCAAACGCAACTGAGCGCGCCCCTGGTCTTCGTGGGTTTCGGAATCGTGGCGCCGGAGCATAAGCGCGACGACTACAAAGGCGTGGACGTCCGCGGCAAGATCGCCGTGGCGCTGATCGGTGCGCCAAAGTCCTTTCAGACCGAGGAACGGGCATATTACACCGATGCGCGCGGTAAGCGCGCGGCGGCATTGGCCCACGGCGCCGTGGGGATTCTGTTTGTGAACACGCCGACGCGGGAAAAGCTCGCGCCCTTCGCGAACACGGCCCGGCAGTACGCCAGCTGGGCAATGACCTGGCGCGGCGCGGATGGTGCGCCGTTCCTTCCTTCTCCGCTGCCGTCGGTGGGAACCATCAGCCTGGCCGGGGCGGCCAAGCTGTTCGCCGGCGCCAAGACTCCGCTCGCCAGCATCATGGCCGCCGCGGAGTCCGAGGCCGGCGCCGTTCCGGCTCTGCCTTTGGCGCAGTCGCTGTCCGCGACGCTGCATAGCGAGATCAAGCCGGTGGAGAGCGAAAATATTGTCGGCGTCATTCCCGGGTCCGATCCCGCGCTGAAAGATCAGTACGTTGTCCTGTCCGCGCACCTCGACCACATCGGAATCACCCCGCCGGTCAATGGCGACTCCATCAACAACGGGGCCCTGGACAATGCGTCGGGGACGGCCATCACGCTGGAGGTTGCGCGGCTGTTCGCCGCGAGCGGCAAGCCGCCGCGCCGCTCGGTGCTGTTCCTGATCGATACCGCCGAGGAGAAAGGCCTGGTGGGTGCGGACTATTTCGCACGCAACCCCACCGTGCCCGCCAGCGCCATCGCCGCCGACGTCGACCTCGACATGCCGGTGCTGACCTATGACTTCACCGACGTTGTGGCCTTTGGCGCGGACCGGTCCAGCATCGGCCCGGCGGTTCGCAAAGTGTCTGAGGGCATGAACGTGAGACTTTCCCCCGACCCAATGCCCGACGAAGGGATATTCACCCGTTCGGACCACTATCGTTTCGTGCAGCAAGGCGTTCCGGCGGTCTTTCTGATGACCGGTTTCGCCAACGGCGGCGAGAAGGCCTTCACTGATTTCATGGCCAACAACTATCATAAGCCAAGTGATGATCTGAACCTGCCGATCCGCTATGACGTCGGCGCCAAGTTCGCGCGCTTGAATTACGCGATCACCCGTGAGTTGGCCGACGCCACGGCCCGGCCCGCTTGGAACAAGGGTGACTTCTTCGGCGATAAATACGCGAAGCCCCGCTGAACATCGGTAGGCTAACGCTTTTTCTGGACACGATTTGGAGGCGCCCCATGTTCTTCACCAAGACCAAGCTCCCGACGGCCAAGGACGCGCTGCCGGGCCGCAGCGAGGCCATGCCGGTGCCGGAAAAGCATTTCGTCAACGGCAACACCATCGTCGCGCCGTTTCCGGAGCACCTCGAGACCGCCATGGTCGGCCTCGGCTGCTTCTGGGGGGCGGAGCGCCTGTTCTGGAAAATCCCTGGCGTCTATTCAACGCAAGTGGGCTACGCCGGCGGCTTCACGCCCAACCCGACATATAAAGAAGTCTGCACCGGTGGCACCGGGCACAACGAAGTCGTGCGTATCCAGTTCGATCCCAAGCAGGTGTCTTACGAAGCGTTGCTCAAGACCTTTTGGGAAGCCCACGACCCCACCCAGGGCATGCGCCAAGGCAACGACGTCGGTACCCAATACCGCTCCGGGGTTTATGTGTTCAGCCCCGCGCAGCGCAAAGCCGCCGAGGCCTCCAAGGCCGCCTATGACCGGGCGCTCAAGGCCAAGGGCTTTTCCCCCATCACCACCGAGATCCTGGACGCGCCCACGTTCTATTACGCCGAGGACTATCACCAGCAGTACCTCGCCAAGAATCCCGCGGGCTACTGCGGTATCGGCGGCACCAAAGTGACCTGCCCGGCGTTCGAGAACTGACGGCACGCCGCGTCATCGCGGCTGCAATTCCTTGCAGCGCGCTCTAGGATGGCGCGCATGAACACACCCGCTGCCCAGGTAGACGACGCCGCATTGCGCGCGGCTTTTTCCCGGGGCGTATTCTTTCATGCCCTCGGCGGCAAACTCACCCATAACGCGGGCTGCCTGGTGGAGGGCCTGACCGCGCTGGGAATCCCCTCCAAGCTATCGGCGGCGGAGTTCACCTCGCGCCCGGTCTCCATGCCTTTGGCCGGTGTCGACACCAAGGCGATGGTGTCCGCCCCCTACAGCGACTTCAGCGGCTATGTGGTGGATATCAGCCACACCAACGCCGCGGCGCCGTTCGAGGGCATCGACCTCAAGCGCCTGCTCTATCTCAACCAGAGCGACATCGCGACTTTCTGTGAGACACCCACGGCTGCGCCCATGTTCGTCACCCACGAGAGCCGGCTCCTGAACAAGGGCGGCGCGCGCCTGCCGCTGGCGTTCGGCCTCGCCAACAGCCTCTTAGCGGCGACAGACGCCCGGCCCGCGTTCGCCGCGCGCAAGCGCCGGGCCTTGCGCAACTTCCGCTCCACTTTGAACCAAAGCGTGCGGTCGCTGCTCGATCTCGCCTTCGTGCCGCACCTGGAAAAACATATGCCGGTGGAGCGGCGCGTCCTGGCGCCCGGCGCTTATATCGCGGAGATGCTGGACTCGACCCTGTGCCTGGCCTATGGCGGCGGCTTCTACAATCCCATCACCGACAATCCCTGGTTCGCCAAGAACGCACCGGACCTGATCGCCACACACACCTTCCCTCATATGGAAGGCCAGGCCTTCGTGCTGCGCTGGGACAGCTGGCGCTTTTGGGAAGGCCTCGCGGCCGGATGCGTCACTGTGCATCTGGATTTCGATAAATACGGCTTTGCCCTGCCCGTGATGCCCAAGGCCTGGGAGCACTATGTTCCCCTGGATCTCGACAATCTCAAAGGATCGGTCGAAGCCATCATGGACCGCGCCAAGGAGTGGGAAGGCATTGCTGAAAGCGGGCGCGCCTGGGCCGTGGAACACTACGCCCCGGCGCCGACGGCGCGATACGTGCTGTCTACGCTGTTCGCGCGGATCGCCGGACCATGAGTATCTTCTGGTACTTCCTCATGGCGCTCGGCTTCCTGATCATGGTGATGATGTCGGTGCCGGACGACGAACCGCCGCCGGCGCCGGCCCCGGTCGAGCAGGGAACCACCAGTCCGCCGTGACCCGCTATTTGATGAGCTTGGCGAGGTCCTTGAACTCCGCCGTACCCGCCTGATGCAGCCATTCGAATACCGCCATCTCGGTGTTGGCCAGGACGACACCCGCCGCCGACAGACGGTCAAAGGCCGTGCGCACGCTGTCGGGACGGCGTGACGTCACCGCATCCGTGACCACCGTCACCGGCAAGCCCAGGGCTTTGAACCCCAGGGCGCTCTGGGTCACGCAGACATGGGCTTCGATGCCGCAGATCACCAGTTGGGTGCGCCCCGACCGGGCCAGACCCTCCACATGGGCGGCCATGGCGGGATCGGCGGCGCAGGAGAAATGCATCTTCTCCAGGACAGTCGCATCCCCCTTCACATTGTCCAGCCGTGCGACCGTGGCGCCCAAACCCTTGCGATACTGTTCGGATACCAGAACCGGAATGCCCAACCGGTGCGCGGCCTGCATCAGCACGGCGCAGCGGTCCACCATGGCCTCGCCCTCATGCATGGCGGGCAGAAGCCTTTCCTGGACATCCACCACCAGCAGCTGGGCACGGGCGCGGTCGAGCAACATGGCTATCCCCTCTTTTCCTTCCGTATTACCATCGCCGCATGGATGATCCCGTTCAAGAGCCGCGCGGTAGCGCTATGAACCTCCGGCGCGTGATCGTGCTGACCACCATCGGCGTGTTCATCATCCTCACGATTCTTGCGACCTTGTTCTTCAAAGGTATCCCGCCCTGGCCTGTGCTGTTCTGGTTCACTGTCAGCCACGCGTTCTTCTGCTGTGTGATCGCGCGGGTGAAGCCCTATCGCGGCCCCTATGTGGAGCCAATGACCGACCCCTCCCCGAAAGACTGGCGGGGTTAAATGGCCAAGAAAAAGAGCGATAAGTCCGCACCGAAGACGCCAAAAGCGCCGGGTAAGGCCGCCGAGCGCCGCGTGGCGCAATTGCGCGACAAGCTCACCGGCGCCATGCGGGACCCCCTGACCCGCGAGCAGATCGTGCGCGCCATCCGCGCCATGATGCAGGAGAAGTAGCGGGCTACTCGGCCGCGGCCTCGGCCAGTGTGCTCTTGCGGTCGCCGGTCACGTTCTCGTAGCGCCGCCCGAGATTGAGCGCGATCCACGCCCACACGGCGCAAACCACGATGCCGAATCCGGCGACACCCGCCACGCCCCAGCCCAGCCACGCCAGCCCCGCCTGCACCCAGGCCACTGTGAAATCGCCGCCGCGGTAGACCACGGTGTCGATGACACTCTTGGCTTTATACTTGCTCTCCTGATCGACCACCGTGAACAGCATTTCGCGCGACGGACGCGCAATGCCGTACTCGGACACACGGCGCACCACCTGCGCCGCCAACAGCATCACCGGCATCAGGGCAACCCCGATGAAGCCGCCGATCATCAGGAGCGGGTTGAGCATCAATCCCGTGGTCACGCCGAACCGCGCCACCAGGCGCCCGGTACCGAACACCTGCACACCGATGGTGAGCACGTTGACGACAAGGTCCACCATCGCGAAAGCCTGCGTGCGCGCTTCGCGGGTCTCGAACAGCCGCGCGATCAGGTCCTGTTGCATGAAATAGAGAATCGTCGACACCCAGGTCATCAGCAGCACGAACCCGGCGATGCCGAGCAGGTAGGGCGAACGCGCCACCAGGGAGAAGCCCTTGAAGGAATGCGCCGCCAAGGTGTGATCGAGGCGGGTGCGCTGCGGGTCATGGCCGGCGATGCGCAGGCGCTCCTTCTCCCGGATCAGCAGCAGGACGGTGACGATGGTGATGCCGAATCCCACCGCTGAGATCAGCAGCAGCGTATTGGTGCCCACCGCCTTCACCAGCGTGGCGGTAATGGCCGGGCCCGCCACCGCGCCGACGCTGCCGCCGGCGGCCACCAGGCCGTACAGGCGCTTGGCCTGGGTGCGCGAGAACAAGTCGGCCATGAAGCTCCAGAACACCGAGGTGATGATCATGTTGAACACGCTCACCCAGACGTAGAATCCGGCGGCGACCCAACGGTCCTCGGTGACGCTCTCGAACAGGAAATAGAACCCGATAAGGGTGAGAACGATGAAACCGTAAACCCACGGCAGCAGCGTCTGGAGCTTGATGCGGTTCGATGCGGCGGCGAACAGCGGCACGAACACCAGCGTGCCGGCGAAGGTGGCGGTCCACAATTGGCTGAGCGACGTGGGGTCGGAGCCGTAGCTGGTGGCCATGGCGTCGCGCACGGGCCGCAGGATGTAATAGCTGCCGAGCAGGAAAAAATAATAGAGGAAGCTCAGCACCACGGCCCGGATCTCGTGGGGCTCGACGGAGAATATCTCCTGGTACCAGGGCTTCTTGACGCTCTCGGTCATACGGGGTCCCTTGCGCAACTGAGGAGGCGCGGCTCTGGAGGCGTCAAGCTACAGGGAATAGTGCTGCCGGTATATATATCCCGATCCCTGTTGGCCGAAGCGGCGCCCTTCCTGTAAATGTGGCGTGGCATGCCTTTCGCTGCCGACCTTTCGATGATCCGCGCCACGCTGCGCGGTAATTTCGCCCTGTTCACCGCCGCCAATTCGGTGTCGGTCATCGGCACCTGGGTACAGCGGGTCGCGGTCGGCTGGCTCACATGGGACCTGACACACTCAGGAACCTGGCTGGGCGCGGTGTCCATGGCCGAGTTCCTGCCGGCGCTGGTGATTGCACCATTGACCGGCGTGCTGTCGGACCGCTTCGACCGCCGGCGCATGGCGGTGATGGGCCAATGCCTGGCGGCCGCCCAGGCCTTAGCCCTCGCAGGCCTCAGCATCAGCGGCCATGTCACCGCCACGATGGTATTCGCGCTACAGCTGTTCGCGGGATTGATCCAGCCGCTGATCCAAAGCGCGCGCCTGGTGCTGGTGCCCACCCTCGTGCCCAAGGAGAATCTGGGCAACGCGGTGGCGATCACCTCCATGACCTTCAACATCGCGCGCATTATCGGGCCGGCGTTCTCGGGCCTGCTCATCACCTCCATCGGCGCGGGTTATTCCTTTCTGGTCAACGCCGTGAGTTACATCGGTGTGATCGCGGCGCTCGCATCCCTCAAGCTGCCGCCGCATGTGCCGCGCACCGACCGCCACCCCTGGGCCGGTATCTGGAGCGATCTCGCCGAGGGCTGGCGCTATATCTTCGCCCACCCCACCCTGCACTGGCTGATTCCGCTGATTACCTTTGTCAGCGCGTTGCTGTGGCCGCTCACCGATCTCATGGCCGGAATCGCCGCCGAGAACTTCGGCAAGGGCGCCGGAGGCTTGGCGATGCTGACCTCGGCCCAGGGCGTCGGCGCATTGATGGGCGGGCTTTATCTCGCCAGCCGCCCCCATCACAACGATCTCCACCGCTTGATGGTCAAGGCCATGGTGGTGAACGGCCTTCTCGTCGCGCTGTTCGCGAGCATGCCGGCATTCTGGGCGGCGGTGCCGGTGCTGGTGGTCAACGGCATGTTCAGCGTGGTGGTGGGGTCCGGCTCGCTGACCGTGACACAGCTCAATTCCGAAGAAGCCATGCGTGGGCGCACGGTCAGTCTCTGGTATTTGGTGACGCGGGTTGGCCCGGCGCTGGGCGGCATGGCGCTGGGCAGCCTCGCCAGCCTCCTGGGTTTTCGCATCCCGATCATCGCCGCGGGGCTGCTCACGGCCGCGGTTGCCGCAGTATTCGTCTTCAAATACGCGATCTCACCGACAGTTGACCGGCAATAGGCGTGTTTCTCGGCCGGTCGCGCCGTGTATAATTGCTTTATATTTTGGGAGCTTGAAGATGACCTTTCGCAAAACATTGATCGCGGCGCTGTGCATCACGGGCGCGGCCATGGCGGCCGACGCGCCCCAAGGGCCGCAGAAGACCGCGCCGATCAACGCCTGCAGCCTGCTGACCGACGCCGAGGTGGCGGCGGCCATCGGCGCCAAGGTGACGCCCGCGCAACGCAAGGACGAAGGCGACATCAGCGAGTCGTCGGGTGTGAAGGGCGCCTACTCATCCACCTGCTTCTGGAAAGTCATCAGCGACAAACCCGACAACCCGGACAAGCCCATGGGCGGCGCCACCTTCGCGATCCTCAACGCCATGCAATGGCCGGTGGGATCGGGTGAAGCCAAGAAGTTCCTGGAAGGCTTTTACGACGCGGCCAAACAGGGCGTGATCGATCAGAAACCCGTGCAGCTCAAGATCGCCGACGACGCGATCTGGTGGGGTGACGGCGTCGCGGTGCGCAAAGGCGACCGCAGCTTCGGAGTCTCGGTGTTCTGGCCCGATAAAAAGCGCGAAGAGCGCCGCACCTTCGAGGAAGCCCTGGCCCGCAAAATCGCGCCCCGCCTGTAACCGTAAGGCCGGCGTCAAACGCCAGCGCCCGCTAAAGACCCTGCGCTAGGTAAGCTGTAGCACCAGACCCATCGCGAGGTAGGTCACCACCGTATTGGCGGCATTGATCACCGACAGTATGGGCGTGGCGCCGTGGAAGCGGTCGCGCAGCAGCTGGTTCGACACCACGAAACCCACCGCCATCAGCAGCGCCGTGACCAGCGCGTCCTCCAGGTTGCTCACCTGACGCCAGGTGAACACCTCGGACAGCGCCAGGGCGGAAATCAGGCTCATGGCGGCTGCGTTGAGGATCGCTGTCCCCCCGCCTTTCTGCGGCGGACAGGGGTATTCCTTGCCTTGCGCCAGCATCCACGGCTTCAGGAACATAATCGGCGAATACCACAACGCGCCGATGATCATGGACACGACGGTCGCGCCGCCTACCCCGAGATAGTCGATCGCCATCAGCTCAATCCTCCCCGTGTGATTCAGAATCCATATGTGACTCCCGCGACGCGAACCACGCGCCGACCCCAAACAAAGCCCAGCCCGCCATGGCGGCCACGCCCCCGTAGGGCGCCGTGAAAACCGGCCCGCCAAAGGACACGGAATACAGCGCGCCCGGAAACAGCACCACAGCCGCAACCATGAACCCCGCGGCGATCCGCAAAACCCGCTGGCCTTTGCCGGGCGCCACGCGTTCCGCCACCACTGTGATCAACACCAGCGCCAGCGTATGCGTGGTCTGGAACGCGGTCGCTTCATGGAACCAGCTCACGGCCTGGTCGCCGGTCGGCGCGATGGCGGCGAGCGCATGCGCGGCAAAGGCGGCCAGCGCCACCGCCAGCAGCCCTGAGAACCCCGCGAAGGCGAACATGCCCGCGGCAAAACGGCTGAGCTTCATCATCTCTTTTCCTACCTTGCCTGCAGCAGGATCGCTTCTTCCAAGACGCGGAATCCCTCAAGGAAATTCCGCTCGGCCTCGGCCACCGGCAGCGGCGTGAGCTTAACATCTTTGAGCGGGCGCTCCTTGAAATTGAGCACGGCGCGGCATTCGGCGGCGGTGAAACCGGCAAGCTGCACCGCCTCCGTCGCCGCTGCGATCTGGTCGGCACGCTTGATCAGCGCCTTGTCCGCGGTTTCCAGCACCGGCGGCAGACCGAACCGGATGTGGATCGCCCGGGTCAGGCGCAACTCCACTTCCTTGAACACGTCGCCGACCACGGCTTTCAGCGGTGTGATCAGGTCATGGGTGACATATTCCGAAGCGTCGTGGAGCTTGGCCGCCATCAGCAACTTGGCGGACGCACGCGGCTTCAGGCGCCGGACGATATCCACCACCAAGTCGGAGTGCTGGGCGACACTCCAGCCATGGGGTCCCTGGGTCTGGCCGTTCCATCGGGTATTGCGGGCAAGGCCCAGGGCAATGTCCTCGATTTCGATGTCCAGGGGGGAGGGCTCGATCAGGTTCAACCGCCGGCCGGACAGCATTCTCTGCCAGGTTCTGGGGGCAAATGAGGAAAGGGGCGCCGCGAGCCGCTGGGACGGGCTGGCGGCCCGCGCGGCAGTAGGTGTCGGTTTCACTTTGGAAATCCTTGAACGCCGGGTTAATTTCCTGAATACAAATAATAGCTTAAAGTTTGTTCCCTACGATCCTGGGTGAATCCCCGGAGGTCCGGGGAACGGGGACAAAAAAAGACCATGGCTTCGGCGACTTCAGATTACCTGAAGCCCATCAGCTTTCTGGTGGCCGATGACCGTGCCTACATGCGCCGGGTGATCAAGAATATTCTTGAGACCCTGGGCTGCAAGCGCATCGACGCGGCCCACCACGGTGGCGAGGCCCTGTCGATCATGCGCAGCTGGGCGCCGGACATCGTCATCACCGAATGGCTGTTCCAGCCCATGAGCGGGCTGGAGCTGCTCAAGGCCGTGCGCGCCGAAAAGGGCAACCTGCGCTTCACGCCCATCATCATGATCACGTCCGAAACCCGGCGCGAGAAGGTTATCCTGGCGCGAAATTCCGGCGTCACGGAATATGTGGCGAAACCTTTCAACGCCAAAAGCCTGATCCTGCGCATTAAGGAAGTGATCGAACGGCCGCGCCCGTTCGTGGAAGTGGGCGGATATTTCGGCCCCGACCGGCGCCGGCGCACCGAGGTCATGTCCGAGGGCGAGGAGCGCCGCGGCAAGGGCAGCCCGCGCCCGCCCGCCGAGAAGACCGACCCAAGGGCCAGCCTTACCCAGGATCAGATCGACCGCATCGTCGCGGGCGATTCCATCCGCGAAAGCTGAGCGGCGGCGTATCGTCATATGAGCGACGCGGTGGTAACCCCCCCGGTAGTGATCGTGGGCGGCGGCCAGGCCGGCGCGCAATGCGCCCTTGCTCTGCGCCAGCACGGCTTCCCCGGCGCCATCACCATCATCGGTGACGAGCCTGTCGTACCCTACGAACGCCCGCCGCTCTCCAAGGACTTCCTCAAGGGCGTGGTGGACCGTGACCGCCTGTTCATGCGGCCCGCGGAAATCTACGCCGCGCAAAACATCACGCTGCGCCTGGGCGAGACCGTCACCGCCCTCGACCGGGCGGCGCACCTCGTGCGCTTGAGTACTGGCGAGAGCGTGCCCTACGGCAAGCTGGTGCTCGCCACCGGCGGGCGCGTGCGGACGCTGGCGGTGCCGGGCGCCGATCTCGCCGGCATCCATTACCTGCGAACCCTCGCCCATGTGGACGAATACCGCGACCGGCTCACAC
>CANJOI010000041.1 GCA_947475365.1 Fidelibacterota bacterium
CGGGTGCTGCGCCGAGATCGACGATGGCCGCGCCCTTCTTCAGCAGCTGAAACTTGTCGTCCAGCTCCATGATTTTATAGGCGGCGCGGGAGCGCATGCCCTCGGCTTTTGCTCTCGCGACGTAGGGATCGTTCAACTGGCGTTGCAGCCATCGGGCGGAGCTGACCGTACGCCCGCGCGCGGTTTTGACGCGCACATGCAGGCCACGCCCCTCGCCGCGCGGATTGGTGCCGCGGGCCGTCGTGCCACGGGCGCCGGAGCCGCCCCCACGTCCTTTAGTCGATGCCATGGGTAGTTCTTAGAGGCGAGCGTCAACGGTCCGCAAGGGCAGAAGCGCAATGCATCTGTCCTGGCGCCACCGAAAGTTGGGCCGGGTTGATCAGATCCATCAACAACCCCTCGCGCAAACCCCGGTCGGCGATGCGCAAGGACCCCACCGGCCACATGCGGCAGATAGCCTCCAAAATAGCGCAGCCGGCGAGCATCAAATCCGCCCGCTGCCAGCCGATACACGGCTCGGCCGCGCGCTGCTGCAGGTTCATGCAGCGCAGCTTGGTGGTGGCCTGGGACAAGGCCTCGAACGGCAGCGACAGCCCATCCACCGACGCGCGGTCGTAGCGCTCCAACCCCAGGTGCAGGCCGCCCAAGGTGGTGACGGTGCCCGAGGTGCCGACCATCTGGGTGACGCCGGCTTTGATCTTCTCGGTGATCTTGTGGGCGGCGTCGAAGGGTTCCAGCAGCTTCTGGACCTTGTCGGTCACCGCGCTGTAGGTGCGCTGGCAGAGATCTCCGCCGCCGCAGTCCTCGGCCACCGTCACCACGCCCATGGGCATGGAGATGCACCCCTCCACCACCAGCGACGGGTGACCCGCCACGCGCACGAAGATCACTTCGGTCGATCCGCCGCCGATATCGAAGATCAGCGCATAGGGAATGGAGGCGTCGAGCAGCGCGGCGCAGCCCTTGAGGGCCAGGGTCGCTTCCTCCTGCGCCGAGATGATCTCAAGCGACAGGCCGGTCTCGCGATTCACGCGGTCCAGGAACTCGCCGCAGTTGACGGCGCGGCGGCAGGCTTCGGTCGCCACTTGGCGCGAGGCGCTGACCCGGCGGCGTTCCATTTTCTCGGCGCAGCGCTTGAGGGCGTCGATGGTGCGGTCCATGGCGTCGGCCGACAACCGCCCCGAGGCGCTGACGCCTTCCCCCAGGCGGGTAATGCGCGAGAACGAATCAACCACGCGGAAGCCGCCGTGGGCGTCGGACCCGGCGTCGGGCCGGGCCACCAGCATGCGGCAGTTGTTGGTGCCGAGGTCGAGGGCGGCAAACACCCCGCCGGCGTCCGCCGTGAAGGACCGTGCTCCATCATCCAAATGCTGGCGCGGGCGGCCTTCGGCCATGAAAAGCATGCCTTATTGGGCGAAGCGCACGGGCGCCGCCGAATGATCCATAGGGTCATGCTATCGGCTTCTTTAAAGCCCGGTAAAGACCAATGGCGCGCACGCATTAATAAAGAGTGCCGCGGGTGCGTCAAAAACCTTGAATCCCGGTGCGGTTTAAACAAGTATGCCGCCGCTTTCCGGGGCGCCCGTGAGACCGGGCTTCCGGGGTTGTAATGCACCCCATATACTCCCGCGAAAGCCCACCACTGGTGGGGGATCGTCTAACGGTAGGACCGCGGACTCTGACTCCGCTAGTCTAGGTTCGAATCCTAGTCCCCCAGCCACCTGCTCCTAGCAGCATCAACAAGGTAGCAGCGCCGCCTTGGCGTGTTGAAACACTCAACGCCCAAGCATTCCGCCGTTTTCTCGACTGACCACCGCCAGAAGGACCTTTGAGTCCACACCGGCGGTCCATCGCGGGCATAGGTCACGTCGAACATGGCTAGAAATCTACATCTGAGGATTGCCCGAGGACGTTTCATCTTTCGTCGTCGCGTCCCTCTTGGTCTGAGGGTCCGTTTTGGAAAGGTGGAAATCGTAAAAGCAGTAGAGGCGGCTGACTTTCGGTCGGCGCAACGCACTGCTAGACACTACGCCACCGTCACAGACAGACTGTTTCTCATGGCATCACAAGATTCATCGCTAACCCCCGGCCAGTTAGAAATCCTTGCGCGTCAATACTTCGATGATGTGGTCGCATTTCACGAGTACAGGTACCAGAAACTTGGGGTGCTTGAACCCGAGGAGAGGGAGAAGGAAATGGGAGCCCCCCGTCATAGTAACATGGGGGTGCTGAAAACACGCCTGCCCCCGGAAGGGGGCCTGCCTCGTTCAGGCTTTAACTGGTTAAGCGATTTTTTTGGCCGGATTTATGAGCGCATGGGGGTCCGACATCCCTAGGGGGCCTCTTTTTTTATGCTTCAAGAATTTCCCGACATCCGCTCGCATCGGTCCAATACATTTTTCACCGTCATGGCGTGCCACTCGCCACCGCGCTCGGTGGCTATTCCCCGGCGGTTCAGCTCGCCGGCGACCGCCCGTAAAGACCCGCCTCCGGTCCGGCGTATATCTTCAATCAGGGGCCTTACCTCACAGGCAAACGTATCGGCCTTGTGACCATTCTTGATAGCTCCGCTGTCCTGGGCTGCCTTGAGGTTAGAAGGGTTCCCCAACTTCACTCCCCGTCGCTTGGCCGCTGCCAGCGCCGCCTTGGTCCGTTGGGATATGAGCGCCCGTTCCTTTTGGCTGAGCGCGGCATAGATATGCAGCATGAAAGGGTCCACGTCCGGCCCAAGCTCGGCCACGATGAACGGCACGCGGTTAGACATGAGCCCAGAGACGAAATGAACGTCCCTGGAGAGCCGATCCAGCTTCGCTACCAGGATCGCGCACTTATTTTTGCGAGCGTACTGTAGGGCCTCCTTGAGCACCGGCCTCCGCTCTAGCGCATCGTCGCCCTTGCCAGTCTCGATTTCCACGAAATGGCCCTCGGAGGCGTGCCCAATGATCTGGAAACCCTGGTCCTTGGCAAACCGTTCGTTCGCTGCCTTCTGGGCTTCAATGCCCAGACCTGACCGGCCCTGTTTCTGGGTGGATACCCGTATGTAGCTAACAATGGCCCGCATTGGCTGCCTCCCATTCGACTGTATAAACACTATACGAACGTCTAGGTCTTTATACAAGCATCTTTGTGGACTGGCAGGGGGACGCCTTTACACCTTTCTGTGAAGGCTCATAGATGAGAGAGCGTGAATTTCCGGGCACATGGGGAGGGGCAAGTGCATAAGTCTTTGAGCGCGAGTTCGGTGGTGGCGATCTTGGTCGGGGTCGCCAGCCTTGCTGTTACGCCAGCAGCAGCCCAAAGCGAAAATAGCTGTACCGCCCTAGCTGCCAAGTTCGACGCAGCCACGCGCGAGATTTACCTACTGCAAGCGCTGAACGCAGCGGATACGAAAATCCCGCAGTCCGCTTTGTATGTCGCAGAGATTAGCAATCAGCTTCAGGCGCAGAATCTGCTGATGCAGCTAATGACCCAGGCGAAATGCACCAATCAGGTTCGTGCGCCGGATCTGTGGCAGAACAAAATAGACTTATTAAACTGTGGTATGGCCATCTCCTCCGTGGGCTTGAGTGAGAAATTTGGTGACAGCACGAAGTGCGAATACCTCCCCGAAGGTTTTAGTCGTACCAGCGTACCGGCAGCACCTCCACAACAGGGCAGTGTCCCGTTAGTCACGCCGCCAGCGGTCGCAAGCGACCCCCCCGCGCCAGCGATCGGACGTACCATCGGAATTGGCATAAAGGACTCAGCCGAGGGCGTCGAAGTCGGCACGATCATGCCCGGCGGGGCAGCTCAAAAGGCTGGGCTTCTAGTTGGGGACGTTATTACGGCGGTCAATGGCACCAGCCTTGTCTTCGGAAACACACCCGGCATGGCCACTGTTGGGGCAGGGATTCTCAAATCGATAATCCAGTTTTCCTCTGGACCACTAGTCTTGACGCTTAGAGGAAAGAACCCCGTCACAGTGGCTCCGTGAGGAACCGGCTCTGCGATCAGAGCCGAAGCACGCTGTTGATCGCGCCAAAGACAGCACCGATGAACAAGGTAATACCCACAATTGTTCGCCAGTTCCGCTTCGTCCAGGGCATGAGCCCATGCGTTATACTGAAAGTCGGAAGCCCAAACATCATGCACATGATGAGGGCTACCGGAATGTACATAGCCACAGCCAACGCGAGGATTGCCGTAACGGCCATCGCGCCTAGCATTGGGATGCCGTGGCGGGGAGCTATTCCAAGACAGATCACGGCCGCGAAGAGAACGAGCGAAATAGCCACGCTACCGGCCCTCAAAATGGGCCTTCCTGGCTCGCTATCGTTGGGATCAAACCAAGTGATCCGCGCATTAGCTCCTACCGCCACTGTGTCGTTTAACGCCACTGTGTCGTCTAACAATCGTGAATTTCTTGCGCCAGTATCCGCGCGAAATCCACTCACGACCCAACGCACGCCCAATCCAGCCAACAATAGCAAACCGGGAACCGCCGCCATTGCTATTAGCATGTCGCCAAATCTAGCGGCGATGAGGGCCTTAGAAGGATCGTATCTAGAGAGATCGGTTGCGTGCGGAAAGGCGCGGTAGGCGTCCGCTGGCCCTATATATGACGTCAATGACATCCACCAAGGAAGCCACGAGTTACCAAACACATCTTCAAACTGGACCGCCCAAAATAGATGCGGAACCTGCCATAGCAGTACAATCACTGCCCATATGACAGACACTAGCACCCACAATCGAAAAAGGCCGTCACGCCAGTTCATAATTGCTAACAGTGTGGCTCTACAGATTGTCTATAAAGCGTTTGGCCGCCGCGACCATCTCGTGGCGAGTGGGGGCATCAATGACTTCGGCGCTGGGGCCTATCTTATCCTGCAGTTCCCGGGATTCTGACGCGATATTGGCCGTCCAACTCGCACTGGTCAGTGGGGGTTCGATCCAACTTATAACGAAACCTTTGTAGGACTCATTCCGTTCGATCATGGCAACCCCCACCGCTACGACAGTCATATTATCACGGGTGCTGGAAAGTCCACCGCCGGACCAGGACCGTTCTCCCCGTACCGGCCAGCGGCTTCATTCAGGCAAAGTTCGCCAATGTACCGGCCAGCGGCTTCATTCAGGCAAAGTTCGCCAATCAAGGCGGCTCTGCGAACCTGCCTAGTGTTTAGCAAAAGGGAGCATCAGGCTGGGCTTACAGCCTTTCTACATTGCGCGGTATCACGCCGTAGAAAGTTTTATGCCGCTCTCTGAGCCTCAAGTATTGAGGAGTTTTCCCAATCTATGCCGAAGAAAAAGCGATCAGCCGTTGGGCAAACCGACTTTAGCATGTACCCGAGCCAGCCATCGCCGTAGACGGACTGAACATCAATTTCTCGATAGGCGAAAGGCTCTCTTTCCCAGAGGTCCGATATCAGTTGTTTGGTGGCCGCTAGGTCTAGGCCGGGCATATCCGCTGCCAAGTGGTAGTGTGGGCGGCCATCTGCGGATTGTTCCAATACAGCTATCATTGGAACTTGTTGTCCGTCGCGAATTGCACTTCGTGTGAGGCATTTCCGAGCCAATCGACTGCGGAAGCGCCGAAGGGTCTTAGCGGCTTGATCCCTGTCTATCCTAACATATTCCCCTGTATAGACGCGACCTACGCCGTCCTTCCTATAGAGGCGCAAGCCGCTCTTGAACGTGAGCGTAATCGCAAATGGATTTATAAAATGAACTAGCTCGGCTTCAAACATTTCGAGCATCATTTTTTGGTGCTCAGGTAAGTGCGCCCGTTCCGGCCACCATTTCCCGCTACTCATCGCCATCCTCCCCTTTAACGCCGCCTTCTCTCAATTCGTGCTCTTCTGCATCCGTCATTGTGCGGATGATGAGGCGAGGTAGGGGCTTCTCGGCTGGTTCAGGGAGGGCCAGCGCCCCCAGTTTGACAAGCAGGTCAATGGCATCACCCGTCGCCACGCCAGACGCCTTGAGGACGCTGGGAGAGACCTCTGTATTGGAGGTCAGAAAATGATTCGCGTGGACTAAGGTGGAGAAGGCGCAGGAAATCGCCAGCCTCCGGGCATCTGCATCAGAAAATGACGGCAGTGGCTTTGAGGGGTCCGTCTCCACCCACTTCTGAGACGACTCAAGCGTAATAGCGTTAGCGGGGACATCCCCGTCGGGATCGCCTTTGGCTGCAATGGCTGCGAGCTTCTTAAAGCGCTTGCTGACCGCCGCAATTGATACACCGCATTTTGCCGCTACTTCCGAAAGGGTGATTTGCCCTGATTTCCAGCCCGCGTAGTCGGATACCCCAAGCAGGGCGGTGCCCGGCACAGCAGGGGCGGAGTTTTGACCTTTTTTCGACATGGGACTTTCTCTTGGTGACACGGGGGAACCACCGCAGGCCCAGATATGCTGGACTGCGGGAAATGTTCATCCCAACCAAGAAATGAGTGGCACCAAAATAACTCAGCTTGATGCGAGCTGTCAAATTGGGGGGCGGATATCAGCGGCAAATCTCGTTGACCGATCCATCGCGACGATCCACCATCGCTTTGGATCAGTCGATTCCGTGTTGATTTAGCTGCAATGCGTTTGGCTGGCTGAACATCCTAGTCCCCCAGCCACCCTTTTCTAAACGCTACGTGCCTAGAAAAATGTTCTCGGGTGCGTCCGAGGGACCCACGCCGCAGCGGCGCTACTTGGCCGCCATCTTCTCGTAGCCGCCGGCGTTCACGTGGCCGAACATGCCGGTCACCTTGCCGGAACTGTCGGTGGCGAAGATGTACCGGTTGTTGACGCCGAAACCCGCCTCCGGCTCGAGCTGCCGGTCGAGTGTGAAGGTATTGGGGCCTGAAGGACGGAACACACCGCGCCCGTCGATGGTGAGCCCGCCGTCGTCGCTATCGGCGACCTTCAAGGTTCTGACCGGCCGGGTCGAAGCAGGATCGCGGGCGATGTTCTGGTAGTCGCCCGTGTACTTGGCGAGATCGACCTTCATGGCGCGGTCGAAGGGCAACGTGCCCAGGAAATGTTCAAGGATGAGCGCGCGCGCGCCTGAGTGTGACATTGCGGGCAGCACCGGACCTGACACTTTGGCGAGGCCGGCGCCGGTGGGGATATTCGCCCCCTCGCCTGGCTTTCCTCCGCCGGCCATGGTGACGAAGATGCCGATCTTCTTGTTCATCAGCCAGAAGATTATCGAATAGTGCTCCAGGCTGCCGTACTGCTCCATCACCGGCTCGCCGTTATAGTCATATGTGAAGAAGAACATGCCGAAGCCGCTGCCGCCGGCCTGGTTTTGCCGGTGCTGGGTGTGCGCGAGCTTCCAGGACTTGTCCGACAGAAGCGCCTTGCCGAGCGGGCCCGCGCCTTCCTGCAGGTTGGCCATCAGCCACTTAGTATAGTCGGCGGTGGTGGACGTCGTGGCGCCGGCCGCGGCCATGTGCGGGGGCAGCGTGGGATAAGGCCGCAGCACCGCGGGGCCGTTTTCAACAAATTGATACTGAGCGATCATGTCGGCCGGCGGCGTGGCGTCGATACCGAGCGCGGTATTCGTCATGCCGAGCGGCTTGTAAAAGTTGTCGCGGAAATAATCCGGCAGGCCCTGGCCGCTGACATCTTCGATCATGAAGCCGGCGATGGCGGTGCAGATGTTGCAATAGACCGAGACGGTGTCGGCGGGCCGGCCGTACGCCGGGAGCAGCGATTTGATGAGCTCGCCGGGCAGCGGCGCCTTGATGGTCTCGGGCGTGATCTTGAGATCGGCGCCGTTGCCGGCGAAGCCGCCGCGATGGGTGAGAAGATCCCAGATCGTGACCTGCTTGCCATTGTTGGGCTGCAGCTGGAACCGCTTCAGGTATTTGTTCACGGGATCGTCGAGCGAGGTGATCTTACCGCGCTCGAGAAGCTGCGCGACCGCGACGCCGACGAACTGCTTTGTGGTCGATGCGGTGCGGGTCTTGGTGACGTTGGGGTCAAAGGGTTTCTGACTCGCCACGTCCTGGTAGCCGTAGCCTTTGATGAAGATGACCTTGTCGGCGTCGGTGACGGTGAACCCCAGGCCCGAAACGCGATGTTCGGCCACGGCTTTGCCGAAAGCCGCATCCGCCCATGTTGAAATGGACTTCGCGGTGAAGACGTCGGCGGGAGGTGTCTGGGCGGCGGCCGGCAGCGCCAGCCAAACTGCGACCAGCAGACCGGCAAATCCGGCGGCGAGTGTCTTCACGGGTGCAGACATTCTCATCTCCCTCTAAGCGGTGCGGCGGATGATGCGCGTTCTTAACGTGCCTTCGGGTTCTCAGCGGCAACTTTGCGTGTAGTGTAGGCATTCTATCCCCGGCGGGCTCGAATCCTAGTCCCCTAGCCAACCTCTCGCTTTTCCTCAAAAATAAGGGCACCCGGGCGGCTGCGTCCTTCCGGCGGTGCAGATCGGCAGGCCTTTCATGCGTATGCGTTCAGCTCTCCTCCTCCTGCCGCTCGCCCTGGTGGCTTGCGGCAAGTCCGAAACGGATCCACGGGTGGCACTATGCCTCTCCGCCACGCGGCAAACCGCCACCAGCCCGGCCTCGGTGAAGATGGTGGACTTCGACGCCAAGCCCAAGGACTTCAAGCAAGCTGCCGCGGTGACCAGCACGGCAGTGATGGACGTCGATGCGGTGAACTCCTACGGCGGCAAGCGGCGCGTGAGTGCGACCTGCGCATTCGCCCCGCACCCGTTGCCCAATCGCAAGGGAAGCGTCCTGCTCACCGCGGCGACGATCGGGACGATCCAGCTATCCGATCAGCAATTGGCGGACGCCAACGCCCTGGACGGTTCAGCCCGCAGCGTGACAGAAGCCATGAGCGCCGCCGAAATACTGCGGGCCGGCAAGACGGATGGCCCGGCCAAGTAGGCCTGAGGAAAACGTGGCTGTCCTTACGATGCGGTTTCCCGTCCCTGCTGGGCCGCGCACCACGCGCGCCATAGCGCCCTGAATTCCCGCTCCGCCGTCGCGACATAGGCCTCCTTGCGGCCGATGACCGAAGCGTCCATCCGCGCGCGCAAACCCAGACGCACGGCCGCGAGTTCCTGGAGGTTCCTCGCCTTGCTCACGGCGATTTCCGCATATTCATCCTGCGTCGCGGCGATCCAGTCGGTCATGTTGAGCGCGGTCAGCAGCGACGCGGACGCGCGCCCGCTCACGGTCGGCCATTTCAGGGTGACCATGGGCACGCCCATCGCCAGGCTTTCGAGTGTCGTAACCCCGCCGCTTTGGGGGAACGGGTCAAGCGCGATGTCGACCTCGTTGAACGCCAGCATGTGCTCGCGCCACGACGTCTTGCCCCTGAGGATGAGGCGCTCCGGCCCAATGCCGGCCTCGGCGAACCGCCGCAATACGCGATCGCGGGCGGACGGTTCGTCGAGCTCGGGGGTCTTCATCATGAATCTGCTGTGCGGGAGAGCCCCCAGCACCCGCGCCCAGGCCGCGAAGGTCTGGTCCGACGCCTTGACCAGGCGGTTGAACGACCCGAACGTCACCACGCCCGCCGAAGACGCCGGCAACGGACCCACGTCCGGCAGAGGTATAGGCCAAAACACGGACATGGCGTTGGGCAGGTATCGCACTTGCCGCTCCGCATACAGGCCCTTCTCGTTCTCGGGTATCAGGACCGGGTCCGAGAAGAAGACGTCGATGGCGTCCAAGCCGGTGCCGGTGTGATACCCCCAGGCCGTGATCTGGATCGGCGCGGGCCGTCGCGCGAAGACCTTGAGCCGGTTGCCGAGACTGTGACCCGACAGGTCCACCAGAATGTCGATGGCGTCAGCCTCGATCAGGTCCACGACCGCATCATCCGAAAGCCCGACAACGGGCCGCCACACCGTGACGGCGTTCTGGAATATGGCCGTGACATCATCGGCCACCGGCGTGTTGCTGTAAGCAAACACCGCGAAATTGCCGGCGTCGAAGCCGGTCAGCATCGCGCCGAACACCACGGCGGAAGAGTGGAACTTGAAATCGGCGGAAACGTAGCCGATGCGCAAGGGGCGCTCGGGGTCGGGAAGATTCGCGAACCGCGCGGTTCTGGGCTGCGCGGGCGCGAACCGCGCGGCCCAGCGCTTGCGTTCGGCCTGCAGGAAGGCCGCGTCGAAATCCCCGAAATCCATGGTGAAGATCAGATTTTGATGCAGCTTGGCGTTATCGGGGTTGAGGGCGAGGGCCGCGCGGAAGCTGGCCACCGATTCGTCAATCCGGCACATATCGCGCAGCAAGATCCCCAGGTTATTGTGCGGTTCGGCATAACCAGGGCTGTAGGCGATGGCCTGGCGGAAGGCAGACTCGGCTTCGGCAAGCCGGCCCTGCTTCATGAGCGCCGTGCCGAGATTGTTGTATGCCTCGGCGTAGCCGGGCTTGAGGGCGACAGCGCGGCGGAAGCAGGCTTCGGCGTCGGCGAAATGTTCGAGACGTTGGAGCACCGCGCCCAGGTTGTTGTGCGTTTCGGCATCCTCCGGGAAGAACGCGGCGGTGCGCTGCATCGGAATCAGCGCTTCGCGCGCCCGGCCTTGCTGCGCGAGAATGATGCCCAGGGCGCGCCAGCCGAATCCCACGCCGGGATGGGCGCGCGTCATCTCCGCGGCGCGCTGCTCCGCTTCCGCCATCCGCCCCTTGCTGAACGCGTCAAGCAGCGCAGCGATTTCCGCCTGTATCGGTTCCATTCCGCGGCTTCCGCCTCAAGACTTTGGGAATGGCGCGGCGCCCGCCCAGGCGGTTGCCGTCCATGCCACCCAGCGCGTGATCTGCCGAAGCCGCCGGTCGCATACGCTGCTTATGACAATCGACGGCAAAATCAGCCTCTTCAAGCGTTTATAGCGCATCTTGCCTTGCGGGAAACCGGGCGGACGTCCTACGGTTTCGTCACCCCCCAAAAATGAGGTCCCTCGTGAAAATAGCTATCATCATTGGCAGCACCCGTCCCGGCCGCAAAGGCGAGGCCGTCGCCAAATGGGTGCTGGAGCACGCCTCCAAGCGCACTGACGCCACCTTCGAGATCGTGGATATCGCCGAGGCCAATCTGCCGTTGCTCGACGAACCCATGCCGGCCATCGTCGGCAAGTACGCCCATGAGCACACCAAAGCCTGGTCGCGGAAGATCGCGCCCTATGACTCCTTTGTGTTCGTGATCCCCGAGTACAACCACGGCCTGCCGGCGGCGCTCAAGAACGCCATCGATTATCTCTATGCCGAATGGGTCAACAAGGCCGCCGGGATCGTCAGCTACGGCGCCATCGGAGGAGCCCGCGCGGCAGAACAACTCCGGCTGGTCCTGGCGCAACTCCAGCTGGCGGATGTGCAAGGCCAGGTAATGCTGTCGCTGAATACGGATTTTGACGGCAACACGCCCAAGCCCGCCGCCCATCAGGAGAAAGCCCTCGACACCATGCTGAACCAGGTCGTCGCCTGGGCGAAAGCCTTGGGCACGCTGTGTCAGTAACGGCGGCCCGGGGTAAGGGCAAGGTGACAGGAAACCCATCAAAACCCCGGCCTTCGGCGCATAATTAGTGATGCCCTGGGCCGCGCGGGGACCATATACTTGCGTCCGAGACGTGAGAAAGACGGCCACCTTAAGCTGCCCGTTTCCGGTGCTTTGGTCTCAAGGGAAGGCGCGGAATGAAGAGGAAGGCGCTCTATAGCTCATCCCGCGGCGACCGCTCCGGCCGCCCCGGCCCCGTGCGCCTCGCCGAGGTGGCGGGGATGGCCGAGCCGGAATTGCCGCCGGCGCCGCCCTCACGCTTCTCGCGCGGCGTCACGCGGGCCAAGGGCTTCTACAAACGGCGCGAAAAGTGGTTTGGCCTGCTCGCCAGCGCGGCCGTGGCGATCCTGGCGCTGGTGCTGTTCCAGGCCTTCGTGCCCGGCGCGCGCAACTTCACCCAGCACGACATCGACCTCGCGGTGCGTTCGACCCTGGAGCACATCCCCGAGCCGCCCAACAAGGCCAGCCAGGCCTACGCCGTGATCCGTCCCTCGGTGGTGCGGGTCAGCCAGCTTGAAAAGGAAAAGGATTCCGACGAACTGTCGGTCAAGGGCGTCGGCACCGGGGTGATCATCGACGAGAAAGGCACCATCCTCACCAATCTGCACGTGGTGGCGGGCGCCGACAAAGTGGGCGTTGAATATATGGACGGCACGAAGTCCGACGCCGAGGTGATCTCGGTGCAGCCCGAGAACGACTTGGCGGTGCTCAAGCCCGCGACCCTGCCCGATGACATCCAGCCCGCGACCTTGAAATCGACCGCCAAGCTGCGGCCCGGCGACGAGGTCATCGCGGTGGGTAATCCGTTCGGCATCGGCGTATCGGTGTCCGACGGCATCATTTCCGGCCTGCGCCGCAACTACCAGAGCGCCGACGGCAAAAGCAACCTCACCAACCTCATCCAGTTCGACGCCGCCGCCAATCCCGGCAACTCAGGGGGTCCCCTGGTAACCGCCGACGGTGAAGTCGTGGGTATCGTCACCGCCATCCTCAATCCCACCAGCCAGCGCGTGTTTATCGGCATCGGCTTCGCCGTGCCGATTGAGAACGCCGCCGCGGCCGCCGGGCTTTCCCCGTTCTAAGGCACCCCTCGTTCCACCCGCCCGTTTGCAAGGAAGATCAGGTCATGAGCGATAAACTTTCGCCCAGCTCAGCAGCTCCGGTCGCGTCGTTGATGGAGCGGGTGCTCTATGAAGTGAAAAAGGTCATCGTCGGTCAGGACCGGTTTCTCGAACGCGTCCTGATCGCGATCCTCGCCGATGGGCATCTGCTGGTGGAAGGCGTGCCCGGCCTGGCAAAGACGCTGACGGTCAACACACTGGCCAAGACCTTGCGCGGTAACTTCAAGCGCATCCAGTTCACGCCCGACCTGGTGCCGGCGGATCTTGTCGGCACGCGCATCTACAACCAGAAGACCGGCGAGTTCACCACCTCGCTCGGCCCGGTGTTCACCAACCTGCTGCTCGCCGACGAAATCAACCGCGCGCCCGCCAAGGTGCAGAGCGCGCTGCTGGAAGTCATGCAGGAGCATCAGGTCACCATTGCCGGCGAGACGCATAAGGTGCCGCAGCCGTTCCTGGTGATGGCCACCCAGAACCCCATTGAGACCGAAGGCACCTATCCGCTGCCGGAAGCCCAGGTCGATCGCTTCATGATGAAGGTGATCGTGGGCTATCCGACCGAAGAAGAAGAGTTCGTGATCGTCGAGCGCGTCACCGGCGTCGCCACGGCGGTCGCGGCCGTCGCCACGACCGATCAGCTGGTAGCCCTGCAGCGCGAGTGCCGTAACGGGTATGTCGACCCCGCGCTGATCCAATACGCGGTCAAGCTGGTGAACGCGACGCGCGACCCGGACCGCGCCGGCATCGCCGACCTCGCGCGCTACCTGCAATACGGCGCGTCCCCCCGCGCCAGCATTCACCTGGTGGAAGGCGCCCGCGCGCTCGCTTTCCTGCGGGGAAGGGATTACGCCCTGCCCCAGGACCTGATCGACCTGGTGCCGGACGTCCTGCGCCACCGCCTGGTGCTGTCGTACGAAGCCATGGCCGAGGGCGTCACCACCGACCAGATTGTCGCCCGAATCATGAGCCACGTTACGCCGCCGGATAAGCCGCTCGAGACCCATGTGAAGGTGGCGGCGCCAGCCGAATAGTTTGAAACGTGATGTTCAAGAGACCTAAAAAACCCGCGCCGGTGGCGACACCGGTCCGCCCCGTCCGGCCGGATGTTCTGCTGAGACGGCTGGAATGGACGGTGATCCGCCGTCTCGACGGGCTGTTGCACGGCAACTACCGCACCCTGTTCCGCGGCTTCGGCATGGATCTCGCGGGCTTGCGCGAATACCAGCCCAACGACGATGTGCGCCACATCGACTGGAACGTCACCGCACGTTCCGGGGTGCCGCATGTGCGCCAGTACAACGAGGACCGCGAGGTCACCGCCTGGTTCCTGCTGGACCTGTCGCCCTCGGTGGACTTCGGCTCACAGGAGCGCAAGAAGCGCCACGTCCTGATCGAATCCGTGGCGGTGCTGTCGCGCATGCTCACGCGCCACGGCAATCGCGTGGGGGCCATGTTTTACGGCGGCAAGGTCGATCATGTGATCCCGGCGCGCGGCGGGCGCGACCACGTCCTGCACATCATGAGCGCGCTCGAGGCGCGGCCTGAGATGGCCAACGCCCAGCCCACCAACCTGCGCGAGCTTCTGGAAGCCGCCCTGCATGTCATCCCGCGCCGCGCGCTGGTGTTTGTGATCTCGGATTTCATTACCGCGCCCGGCTGGGAGCGGCCCTTGAACCACCTCGCCCGGCGGCATGAAGTGCTGGCGCTCCGCCTGTTCGACCCGCTCGAGCAGACCCTGCCGGATCTGGGGCTGTTCCTGATGCAAGACGCGGAGACCGGCGAGCAGCTCTATGTCGACACCCATGACAAGGGTTTCCGCAAACGTTTCATGGCGGCGGCGGAACAGCGCGAGAACGATATCCGTACGGCATTCGGCGAAGCGGGCGTCGATGCCCTGGAACTGTCCACCGACGATGACCTCGCCGACGCCATGTACCGCTTCGCGGACCTGCGCCGGAAACGCAGCCAGCTGACCGGCGGCGGACTGGCCGCGAAACCCGGCCTTGCGGGAGCGGGCCAGAAATGGGCGTGATCAGTTTCTTCTGGATGGACATGCTGTGGCTGCTGGCGGTGGTGCCGCTGCTGGTGGCGCTTTACCTCATCCTGCTCCGGCGCAAGAAGAAGCTGGCGCTGCGCTACGCCAACCTCTCGATGGTGCGCCAGGCCATGGGCGCGGGTGCCACCTTCCGCCGCCACGTACCGCCCCTCCTGTTCCTGATCGCGCTGACCTTGATGATCGCCGCGGTCGCCCGGCCGGCGGCGGTGATCACTCTGCCGTCGCAGCGTTCCACCGTGATCATGGCCATGGATGTCTCGGGCTCGATGCTGGCCACCGACCTGCAGCCCGACCGCCTGCAGGCCGCCAAGGCCGCGGCGAAGTCTTTCATCGAAGAACAGCCGCGCGACGTGCGCATCGGCGTGGTGGCTTTCGCCGCCTCGGCGCTGCTGGTTCAGGCGCCGACCTTTGTGCGTGAAGACCTGTTCGCCGCCATCGACCGCCTGGCCACCCAGCGCGCCACCGCCGTCGGCAGCGGGATTCTGGTATCTCTGAAGACCCTGTTCCCCGACGGAGATTTCGATATCGGCGGGCGCGGCGGCTTCGGCGGCGCCAACGGCATGAATATGGGTGGCGGACGCGGGGCCGGTGGAGCGGGCGGCTTGGGCGGCATGCCGCTGGGCGGCGACGGCGGCCCCAAGAAGGAAGAGAAAACGCCGTTCACCCCGGTGCCAGCCGGCAGCAACGGCAATGCCGTCGTGATTCTGCTCACCGACGGCCAAGCCACCACAGGGCCCGACCCGGTCGAGGCCGCCAAGAAGGCCGCCGAACGCGGCGTGCGCATCTTCACCGTGGGACTGGGCTCGCCCGAGGGCACGGTGGTCAATTTCGGCGGCCGGTCGTCGCGCGTCCAATTGGACGAAGAAGCCCTGCAAAAGATCGCCGACACCACCCACGGCTCTTATTTCCGCGCCAGCACCGCCAACGACCTGAAAACCATCTATAAGGGTCTCAACAGCCAGCTGATCATGGAGACCAAGAAGACCGAGATCACCGCCTTCTTCTGCGCGGCGGCTGCGGTGTTCGCGATCCTGGCGGCCGGCCTGTCGTTGCTCTGGTTTAATAGAATCCTTTAAGCGCCGCGCGGCGCACAACCTCATGACCCAAACGCAAGCGCTCTGGTACACCGGCCCCGGCCAGGTGGCGATCCGCGGTGAGACCCTCGGCTCCGGCGAGGTGCGCCTGCGCGCGCTCTATTCCGGCATCAGCCGGGGCACAGAACGTTTGGTGCTGAGCGGCAAGGTGCCTTTGAGCGAACACGCGCGCATGCGTTGCCCGCGCCAGGACGGCGACTTTCCGTTTCCGGTGAAATACGGCTACGCCCTGGTGGGCGAGGTGGAGCAAGGGCCAAAGAACCTGGAAGGCAAAAGCGTCTTCCTGCTGCACCCTCACCAGACCTTTGCCGCGGCGGCGCTGGCCGAGGTGCACCGCCTGCCGAAAGGCCTGCCGGCGCGGCGCGCGGCGCTCACCGCCAATATGGAAACCGCGCTCAATACCGTCTGGGACGCGGGCGTCGCACCCGGCGACCGGGTGCTCATCATCGGCGGCGGCGTGCTTGGGTTGCTGATCGCCGGCCTGTGCGCGCGCATCGCCGGCACGGAATGCACGGTGGCGGACCTGGACCCCGCCCGCGAAACACCCGCGCGCACCTTGGGCGCCGCGTTCTGCCTGCCGGCCGACGCGCCCGCTGACCAGGATGTCGTCATTCACACCAGTGCCTCCGAGGCCGGCCTGACGTTGGCGCTTCAGTGCGCCGGCCTCGAAGCCAAAGTTGTCGAAGCCAGCTGGTACGGCGACAAAGCGCCCGCGGTTCCCCTGGGCGGCGCGTTCCACGCCCGGCGCCTGCAACTGATCTCCTCGCAGGTGGGCATGGTGTCGGCCGGCCACAGGCCGCGCTGGAGCTATGCCCGCCGCCTGGAGACCGCCATGGACCTGCTGACGGACCCTGTGTTTGACATGCTGATCACCGGCGAGCTTGCTTTTGCCGACGCGCCGGGGCACATGGCGGAGATCATCGCGGACAACACCGGCCTCATGACCGTGATCCGCTATCCTTGAACCGGAGTTTTTATGTACACCGTTGAAGTCCGCGACCACGTGATGATCGCCCACAGCCTGAAGGGCGAAGTGTTCGGCCCGGCGCAGAAGCTGCACGGCGCCACCTATGTGGCGGATATCTGCTTCATGCGCCCGGAGCTGGACGAGAACGACATCGTCGTGGACATCGGCTTGGCTTCCGATGTGGTGAAGGAGGTCCTCGGCGGCCTCAACTTCAGCAACCTCGACGACCACCCCGACTTCCAGGGCAAGCGTTCCACCACCGAAGCCGTCGCCCGCTGGATCTTCGAGAAGATCCAGACCGCTGCCCGCGCCGGGCGCCTCGGCCCGTCGGCCAAAGGCCTCACGCGCCTCAAGGTGATGCTGCACGAATCTCATGCGGCGCGTGCCTCTTACGAATCCGAGCTGAAACTTGCCTGAGGTCTGGTTCGCGGTCCCCGGCGATCCGGAGACCGTCACCGGCGGCTATATCTACGCCAAGCGTCTGACCCAGGCTCTCCGCGCCCAAGGCTGGACCGTACACGCGGTGCGGCTGCCCGGCGGTTTCCCGCGTCCTTCGGCCGATGATCTCGCCGAGACCCGGCGCATTCTGGCCGCGTTGCCGGCGCGCGCGTGCACATTAATCGATGGCTTGGCCTTCGGCGCGTTCCCGGAGCGTGTGCTCGCCGGGCTTCCCCTCGATATCGTCGCTCTGGTGCATCACCCGCTGGCGCTGGAGACGGGCCTCGCGCCTGCGGACAGTGCCGCTTTCGCGGCCACCGAGCGCGCGGCGTTGCGCTTCGCGCGCGGGATCATCGTCACCAGCCCTCACACCGCTGACGTCCTGACCACCGGCTACAGCGTAAGCCGCGAACGCATCACCGTGGCCATTCCAGGCACGGACCGGCGCCCGCGCGCGACGGGAAGCACCCCGCCGTCGTTGCTGACCGTGGCGACAGTCACCCCGCGCAAGGACCATGCGGTGCTGGTGGCGGCGCTGGCGCGGCTCAAAGACCTTCCTTGGACCAGCACCATGGCCGGAAGCCTGGA
>CANJOI010000042.1 GCA_947475365.1 Fidelibacterota bacterium
ATCTGGGTCGCGCGGATACGCAGTTCATCGATCGGGTTGTAGGTCAGACCCGCCTTCCAGGTGGTGACGTAACCCGAGGTCGAATAACCGGTGGCGCGCACCGCCGCGTTCAGGTCCAGCGACTTGGCCCACACGGTGTCCTTGGCCAAGGGCGCCACGACCTCGACGTAGCCTTCAGCCACGCTGTAGGAGCCGAGCGTGCCCTTGTAGTTGCCGGCGGTGTAGGAGCTGGTGAGGCAGAGCGGGCAGTAGCTGGCGATATCGCCCATGGTCACCGCTTCGCGGCGCCATTCGAAGCCCGACGACACCGAGACCGGACCCGACCATGTGTTGAACGGCTCGCCGCCCGACACGCCGACCGAGAAGGTCGATTCCGTGTTGCGCTGGTAGAGCACGGCGGTCTGCTTGACGTATTTGATCGCCGAGGAATCGTTGACGCCCGAGCCGAACGGATTGAACGGCACGCAGCCGTTGGTCGGCGCGGTGAGCGTGGAACGGCAGACGATCTTGCCGCTGGCATCACGCACCGAGTCAACCGCGAGCGCGAAGTTGGTGTTGTTGACCACACGGCCGTTCAGGTCGGAGCGCACCAAGCCGTACTGGGCGTGCATGTCCCAGTTCCAGTTGGTGCCGAAGGCTTCGAGCTTGCCATTGAGGCCGCCGGCGTAGCTCCACAAGTTGCGGTAGTTGTCGGTGGTGATGTACGGGATGTCGAGCAGGAAGCTGCCCATGGTGAAGCCGGTCAGCTTCAGCGCTGTCACCTGCGCCGCGATGGCCGGATTCATGTACGGGTTATCGGCCTTGATGGTGATGTTGCCGAGCTTATCGTCCAGCTTCGAGCGGGCGAAGCCGTAGCTCGACGTGTTCATGAGGTCGATATACGCCGTGACGTCGTCGGTCACGTCGTAGCTGGTGCGCAGGAAGAACGCCTGACGCGAGACCTTATTGGAGAGCGTCTGGTTGTAGTAGGTGGCGTCCGAGTACTTCCAGTCGCCGCCGATGGTGAACTGGGCGTTGGTAATCGAACCGTAGGTGTACGGGCGCGGCGTGCCATCCGGATTGAAGGCGGTGCCTTTCAACGGGCCGGAGGTGATGATGCCGCCCGGCGTCGCGAGCAGGGTCGCGGCCCCGCGGGCCACCAGCCAGCGCGGATTGGTCGGCGATACGCCAGTAGCGGCATTGGCAACGGCGCCCCACAGCGGGTTTTCCACCAAGTGGCCGGTGTCATAGCTCCAGAAATCGGCACGCGACTTGCCGGCGCCGTAAATGCCCTTGTTCCAGGCGTGTTCGCCCGAGAACAGGATGTGGCCGCGGCCGCCCGCGAACGGGGTGCCGTAGGTCAGGCTCAGCTTGTAGCTGGGATCATCGCCGTAGTTGGTGATGCCGCCCTGCACTTCGCCCTTTATGCCGGTGAATTCCTTGTCGAGGATGAAGTTCACCACGCCGGCCACGGCGTCGGAGCCGTAAGCGGCCGAGGCGCCGCCGGTCACCACGTCAACGCGCTTGATCAGCGGCGTGGGAAGATCGGAGGCGTTGACCGAACCGTTGACGTCGCCGGTCACGACGCGGTTGCCGTCGAGCAGCACCAGCGTGCGGTAGGAGTCCAGCGAGCGCAGGTTCAGGTTGTTTTGGGACTGACGGCCGGTGGAGATTTCGTTGCCGCCCGATGTCGTGGTCTGCGCGCCGCCGAAGGCCGGCAGGCGGTTCACGAAGTCGGAGATGTGCTGCATCGGCTGAGCTTCCATCTGCTCGAGACCGATGACGGTCACGGGCGTGGGCGCTTCATAGCCGTCGCGCACGACGCGGCTACCGGTGACGACGATTTCTTCCACCGCCGGCGCTTGAGCTGTCTGCGGCGTCTGCGCCTGGGCCGACTGTTGGCCGGCCAAAGAGGCCGTCACCAGCGCGAACGAACTGACCGAAATCATGAAGCCGGAGCGGCGTGACGCCGCGAGTGTATAACGCATTGAGGTATCCCCCCTTCGATGTGAACGGCGAAACGCCGGCACGATCCCGCGCATCGCGAAGGTGGATTCAATGACGTGCATTGAGGCGGAGCAGCTTCCCGCGGCCGGGAACCTCCGCCCCCGTCCGAGCCGTCAACCTGTCCGTTCGCTTACGCTTTCGTGCGGCGGCAGTTTGCCGACGAAAGCTTTGCGAAACAACGGCATCCCGAAAGAATTCAGCAAGTAACCACAATCAGCAAATTAGTGTGACTTTCCTGCAGCATAGGGGCCTTGGCCTGGGTGCAATGCAGCATAGGCGCTGACGATTCCGCAAAAAGAAAGGGGGGCTTTAGGCCCCCCTTTCGCTCTTGGTTTCGTACGTCGCTACATCTTGAAGCGGATGCCCGCCCGGAAGACGCGGCCAAAGGTGTCGTAGAGGAACGGGTTGGTCGACATATACCAGTAGCTGGTGCTGCCCACCGGCGGCGGCTGGGTGTTGAAGACGTTCTGGATGGTGAGGAACGTTTCGGCATCCGCCATCGCCGTATCCTTGTGCATGAACTTGTAGGTGATGCCAAAGTCATACAGCCACTGGCCGGGGATGTAATCGCCGTCCAGGGTCTGCTTGTTGGGTGTCGACGTCGGGCAACTGGAGCTGCAGGCCAGATAGAACGGACCATAGGTGCCGTGGCTGATGCCGCGTTCGGTGAACGTCAGCGTCAGCGGATCGTTGGTGTAGACTTCCTGCAGGAAGAAACGCCACTTCACCGGACCGGTGCTGGAGTTGTTGCCGGCCTGATTCTGCACCGGGTTATAGGCGTCGTCGTTCTTCTGGTAGGTGACGTGCGCCACCAAGCCATGCAGCATGACGCCACCGTCCCAGTCCGCGTTGATGGCGGACAGGTTGGTCTGATAGGTGATGTCGATATCCTGGCCCTGCTGTTTCTGCGTCGCCAAGTTGAACGGCAGCGCGTTGGTTACAGCAACACGGCCCGCCGCCAGATCCGCCGGGGTCGCTACAGTGCCGGTGGTGTTGGAGAAAATCTGGTTACAGTAGAACGCCTGGTTGACGTAGCAGCGGTTGATGGTTTCCTGCGCGCCAACCGAGGTGATCGCGCCTTTGATGTTGATTTGATAGTAGTCCACCGAGGCCTGAAAGCCGGGGAAGAATTTCGGCGTCAAGACCACCCCAAAACCGGTAGTGTCGGCCTTTTCGGGCTGCAGGTTCGGGTTGCCGATTGTGTTGTTGAGGAAGGTCGGGAAGGTCACACCGCCGGCAAAAGGGTTGATCGTCCCAGGCGATTGACCACCAGATCCACCCGCGTACAGTTCCTGCAGGTTGGGCGCGCGGATATCCCGCGACCGGGAGGCGCGGAACCGCAGGTCGTCGAGCGGTTGGTAGGTGGCGCCTACCTTCCAGGTGGTAACGTAGCCTGACGTCGAATAGCTGGTGGCGCGGACCGCGGCGTTGAGGTCGAGCGCTTCAGCCCAGGCTACATTCTTGGCCAGCGGCATTTCGATTTCGCCGTAACCTTCCGTCACGTCATAATGGCCAATGTTAGGTTTGTAGTTGGCTGCGGTCGCACGGCTGAGCTGCGCGATCGGGTTCACAATGCCGTAAACGCTTTCGTAGCGGTGAGCGACACCGAAGGCCACGCCGACAGGGCCTGCCCAATCTTCAAATGGCTTGCCGGTGATGTTGGCTTCCTGAACGTCTTCCTTGGTGTTCTGGTATTGGATCGAGGTCGAGGCGACGTAGTTGATCGCCGCCTGGCTGTTCACGCCGATGCCGAACGGATTGTAGGGCACGCAGGTGGGGTTGGTGGCCTGCGAACGGCAGACGATGGAACCGTTGGCTCCGCGCACCGCGTCGTACGCCAGCGGGAAGATCGATGTATCGAAGACGGAGACGTTGTTCGACGTCTTGGTGAAGCCGTGCGAGAAATCGATATCCCAGTTCCAAGTCGTGCCCGCGGCTTCGAACTTACCCGACGCGCCGCCCGAGGTGTTCCAGGCGCGCGTATAGAAGCGCGACGACAGCGGCGGGATGTCTTCGTTGAATGACCCCATGTTGAAGCTGGTGAGGTTCAGCGCCGTCATCTGCGCCTGCACCGACGCGGGGATGAACGGGTTGCCGGTTTTGATCACCATGTTGGTGGCGTCATTGGCCTTGGACCGCGCCCATTCACTGGTATAGCCGTGGATGAACTGCGCGAAGACGTTGATGTCGTCGGTCACGTCATACGACACGCGGACGAAGGCGCTATCGCGGAACAGATGGTCAGTCAGCGACTGGTTGATCTGCGTCTCATCCGAGTAGGCGAACATGCCGCCCTGGGTGTACTGCGAGTTGGTCAGGCTGCCGTACTGATAGTTGAACGGCGTGCCGGTGTTGTCGAAGGCGATGCCCTTCAAAGCGTTGGCCGTGCCGGGGTTGCCGGCCGGATTGGAGGTGATGATACCGCCCGGGGCGTAAAGGATGGTCGCCGTGTTCTGGCGCACCAGGAAGGCCGGCTGGCCGTTGCCGACGCCGCCCACCACGGCATAGGCCGGGTTGGCGATGATGTGGACCGGCGTCTTGTGCCACGGGCTGTTGTCCCAGTTGAACACGCCCGGATCGTTGGCGTATTCGGCGCTGATCAGGATGTGGCCGCGATCGCCGGCAAAGCGGGTACCGAAGGCCAGCGAGATGTTGCTGGTGCGATCATCGCCGGACGTGCGAACGCCGCCCGACACCGCGCCTTTGACACCGACGAAAGTCTTGTCGAGCACGAAGTTCACCACGCCCGAAAGCGCGTCCGAACCATAGGCCGCCGAGGCGCCGCCGGTCACGACATCGACGCGGTTGACCAGGTTGGTTGGGAAATAGTTGATGTTGACCGCGCCGTTGGGATCCGACGACACGAAGCGGTGGCCGTCGAGCAGCACCAGGGTGCGCGACAGGCCAAGGCTGCGCAGGTTGAGCTGGCTCTGGCCCTGTTTGCCGGTCGAGATCGAGTTGCCGCCCGAGTGCGAGCCTTCGTTGTCGCCGCCGAAGGCGGGCAACTGGCCGACGAAATCGGCGATGTTGGGCTGGTTGGCCTGGGCGATGGCCGCTTCGGTCATGACGGTGACGGGCGTCGGCGCTTCATAGCCGTTGCTGATGACGCGCGAACCGGTCACGACGATTTCTTCGACCGGCGTTTGCGCGGTCTGCGTCGCGGCGACTTGCGCGGCGGCGGTCTGTGCGCGGGCGGCGTTCACACCGGCGACGGAGGCCGTCACCAAGGCAAGAGCGCTGACGGATGTCATGAATCTGGAGCGGCGCGAAGCCGCATTTGTCGTACGCATGGAATCTCCCCATTCGATGTGAGCGGCATGAGCGCCGGCACGGCATGGCGGCCCGAACGGGACGATGAAAAAAGGGCATGGACCGGCCGGAAACATCACCAGCCGAACCGAAACGTCCTCCTCATCCCACGCACGCCGGCTTTTTCAATCGACGTTTCCCCGCGTCGATCAGGCCGGCATCCGCGCCCGTTTTCGTTCGCACATTGTGCGCGGAATTCATCACATGAATGGGTTTAGAGAACAACTGCATGTTACCGATGCTGTTGAAAAATATGACAAATTCAATGTTTTTGGAAAGCTGCACGTAAGCTTGGGGGATATTTTATCATGAAGCTTTCTCATAACTTTCTTTTACCCCATTTCTGAGCGCGGACAAAAAAAGGGCGCCTGACGGCGCCCTTTTTCCTCCGCATGCCGATTGAGGCTTAGTGCCGCGCCGGAGCCTGCGCCTTCTCGGCCTCCGCCACTTTTTGACCTTCGTGCTCGATGAAGATCTGCACCATCTTGATATTCAGCACCGAGGAGATGCCCGTCATCTTGCCGTCCGCATCGGGGTAGCCGTCGGCCAGACGATGCAGGGCCCGGTAGAACGAGGGCTGCGACAAGCCGCCGTAGCTGGAGTGGTGGGTCGACCAGGACCGCACCAGCTGCATGTACCAGGTGTTGATGTCCGAGTAGCCGCCCATGAGCCCTTGGGCCTTCTCGCCGGTGAGCGCCAGCTTGAAGCGCGCGCCCTTGAAGTCATACGCGCCCGGCCGGCCGAGGAACACAGCCCACGGCCAATGCACGTCAGCGGCCTCGGTCGTGAGCACGCCGTTCTCGATCTTGCCCTTCATATGGCTGATGAAGTTCTTGCCGAAACGGTAGTCCACGCGGTTGGAGCCGCCCGGCATGATGTTGGCGCCGGTGGCGTCGGTCATCAGCTTGTCCTTGCCGCGGTAGATGGTGACATCCACCTGCGGATCGTTGGTCAGGCTGTCAACGTTGGTGAGCTCCACCAGCACGCGGTGAAAGTTCATCTCACGGACCCAGAGGTCGGTGAAGTTGGCGTAGGTGCCGTCCGGCGCGCGGAACAGCCGTGTGCAGCCGATGGCGCGGTAGAGGTTGTTGTCGATCCCCTTCTCGCCGTCGGTGGAGGTGAAGTCATTCTCGCCGACCTTGCCGTCGAGGTTGAGGCCGATGCCGATCTTTCCCTTCACATCGTGGTAGGGAAACTTGTCTTCCTTATCGAGCGGATAGCGCGAGGCGCTTTCGCGCTCTAGCTGGGTGCCGTCGACGGTGCCGAGGTTCGGATACAGCGCCTTGAATTGCTCGCGCGGGCCTTCGTTGAAACCGTCCGGGCATTCCTGTTTGCCGTCCGGAGTCTGGTAGAGACCCCAGTTGGCGCTGGTCAGCACATAACCAATGGTGCGGTTCTGAAGGCCGGGGGCGGCTTCATCCGCCATGGCCGTCGTGCCGGCCGTCAGGCCGAAACCACCCATCACCACCGCGGCGAAGGCCGTCTTTTGAACGAGGTTCTTCATTGAATCTCTCCCTAATCGTCGCGGTTAGCGTCCACCGAAAAAGTCGTCGCGCAGAACAAAAGCGCGGAAGCCGTTGCGGCTGCCGCCAAATTCGCCGTTGCCGTTGCCGAGCATGTCGCCCGGCTTCTTGTCGAGGACATGCGTGTAGACCGGCTGGCCCTGATAAGCCCACACCTTGAGGCCCTTGCCGGGCTCGGCGGCGTGACCGGTCTGCGGATCAACTTCGACCACCTGCCAGGTGCGGCTGGTGCTCTTGGCATCCTTCGCGGCGACCACATAGGGCCAGTCGCGCAGGCAGCGGTCCACCTTGCCGCCGCCGCAGATGGCGAGGCGGTAGCTCTGGGGGCTGTCCATGGAATCGCAGGACAGCTGGTCCACCGAGTCATCGGCGCAGTTATAGGTGTAGATGGTCTTGCCCTTGGCGTCGGCGAGCACAACACCAGTCTCAGAGTCCTGATGGGTGAACTCCTTCGGGAACGCCGGCGCCTTCTGCACATAGACATTGTGCCAGCCGGGGATATCGCTGCCCTGCTGGCTGCGGGTCTCGGCGTCGAGCGCGTAGGTGTAGAGCGGCTTCTTGCGGAACGCCCACTGACGCACGCCCGGCGAACGCTCGAAGATCGTCCACTCGCCCTGCGGCTGGGCGGCGACCGAGGCCAACACCGGCGCCCAGGTGCGCGTGCAGGTTTCGTCACAGGCGGACTTGTTGGCGCCATCGCGATCCCACATGTAGACCGAGTAGTTCTTGTCGTTGAGCAGCATGCGGCCTTCCGCCGATGTGCGCACCAGGAACCCCGGCGGCACCGCCGACGGAACCTGCGCCACATCGCGCGCCGCCGGGCCATCGCCCTGGCCGCCCTTGGTGGACGCGCCGTTCACATCACCCGGCACCTTGTCCTGGTCCGAGGTGTAGAGCGCGTGCTGGTCATAGGCCCACTGCTTCTTGCCGTCCTTGCGGGTAATGACGGTGAAGGCGCCGACCGGCTTGGCGTCGTCGGCGGCATAGACCGCGGGCCACATGTCGAGGCAGCTCTTGCGGGTTTTGAGTTCCGGCAGTTCCAGCCCCGGCGGATATGGGCTCATCAGTCCCGCGGTCTTGGTCTGCACCGTGTCGGTGCACATGGACTGGTTCTTGGGATCGCCGGTGACACCGTTGCGCATGGTGGTGTTGGGCCAGAAGTACAGGGTCTTGCCGTTGGCATCGGCGAATACCGGACCGTCGATCTCGGTGTATTCCACATGGAACACCGGCGGCATCGGCACCTTCTGGGCTTCCTCGCGTTCGGCCGGAATCACCGCGCGCGCGATGGTCTCGGCGGCCTGAAGCTTCGGCGCGGCGAATGCCGTAAGCGCCGCCACTCCGGCAACGCCGATCAGGAGGCGTGAGCTCATGCCCCGCTTGCTCATGGGCCGCTTGCTCATGCAATGATCTCCCCGATCTCTTTGTTGGTGCCGTTGGACTGCGTGCCCCACGAGGACACGTCGAGACCGAACACCTTCATGGCGGTGAGGCCGAGGCGCGTGCCCGGGCTGCCGCCGCCGTCGAGGTGCAGGCCGGTCTTGATCTTGCCGCCGGCGCGGCCCGCGGTGAACATCGGCTGGTTGTCGATGGAGTGGATACGCGCCAGCGACTGGTCGGTGGTGGCGTAGATCAGCACGTTGTCGATCAGGTGGCCGTCGCCTTCCTTCTGCTTGGCGAAGGCGTCGACGAAGTAGGCCCAGCTTTCCATGGAACGGCGGATGAACCACGACACCTGCGGCTGGTAGCCGAGGTCGAAGTCCACCGGCTCTTCATGGCTGGCGGTGTGGTGCGGCTTATCGTAGCCCGGCTTGGACGTGGCGGCGGCCGACTGCGAGTAGGCCATGTTGAACACGCGGCTCTGGTCGCAGGTGATGGCCATCACGAGCAGATCGGTCATCATCTGGTGGCGTTTGCCGACCAGGGTGTAATCGAGACCCGCTTGCGGTTCATCCTTGGACGCCTTGCCGACGACGCAGGCGGCGCGCGGCTCGGGCTTGGTGAGCTGCTGGTCGAACTGGCGCTCCAGTTCACGCAGGCCGGTGAAGTACTGGTCGAGGCGCTGCTTATCCTCGGACCCCACATGGCCCTGCAGGTCCTTGGCGCTGTCCATGATGCCCGACAGCACGCTCTTGCGCACCATCACGCGCGGGTTCGGCTTGAACTCCTTCGCGTTCGGATCCTGGAAGTCTTCGCCGAACAGCTTGGTGTAGAACAGCAGCGGCGAGTAGTCCGCGATGCTCATGGAGTTGGCGTTTTCGTAAGAGAAGCTGTCGCGGATGTTGCCGGTGGCGGTGGTGGTGAGCACCGAGAACCGCGTCGGACCCGCGATTTTCTTGGCGATGGTGATGTCGATGGTCTCGCCGGGATAGTCGGTCTGGTTCATGGGCGCCATGCCGGCGCGGCTGTTGACCCAGCCGGTCTTGTGGCAGAGGTTCGGCGCAGCGTCGCGGAAGCCGTTGAAGCGCGTGTACAGGTTGATGTGCTGCTTCACGCCCTTGAGGGATTCGATTTCCTCAGGCAGCTCCCAGTTCGCGCCCTTGGTCTTCGGCACGAAGATCTTCTCGTTCATGCCCAGGCCCCAGGCCCAGGTGCCGAAGCGCACCGGCAGCGCGGCGCCGTCGGCGAGCGCATTACCGTTGCCGTTCAGGAACACGTTGAGGAACGGCAGGGCGACGGCGACTTTGGAGCCGTCAACCACGCCACGCAGGACACGGCGGCGAGTGATGTCTTTCATTTTACTAATCCTCCCTGGGACTACTTGGAGACGGCGGCGGAGTCAGACGACAGAGCTGCCGCCTTCTTCTCACCAGTCTTTGAATCAGTGGTCGGCTCGACGATTTCATAGAACGCGTCGCTGGTGGCGATCATGCGCAACAGCGCCTTGTAGCGGTAACCCGACTGGCCGAAGGCCGCGTTGAGCGCGGTGATGGCCTTGTCGTCGGTGGACGTGAGCGGTCCGCCGGTGGCGTAGCTGTAAACCCGGCGCACGAGGCACGACGTGAGCTGCGGATGATCGTGCATCGCCTGGCCGAGGCCGATGACATCGTGGAACTCCTTGCCGTCCAGGCTGCCGGAGGCATCGATATCCGCGCCCTTCTCGGAGGCGCGGAAGCGGCCGGCGCCGTCGAAGTTCTCCAGCGCGAGGCCCATGGGATCGGTGATCTTGTGGCAGCCGGCGCAGACCGGATTGGCGCGGTGCGCCTCAAGCCGCTGACGGGCGGTCTTGAGAAGGGGATTGGGGTTCTCGAGGATCGAGAAATCCACGTTGGCCGGCGGCAGCGGGACCTTCTGGCACAGCAGGCGTTCGCGCAGCGCTTTGCCGCGATAGGTCGGCGACGAGCGCGCCGGATGCGCGTGCAGCGAGAGATAGCTGATCTGGGTCAGGAGGCCGATGCGCGGGCTATCGGCCGGGAATTCATAGGGCACCCAGCCCGGCTTGGTCGGGATCTGATAGACCGTCGCCAGCGTCGGCGACATGAAAGTTTTGCGCGTGGTGTAAAGCGCACGGTAGTCGTCGCCGCGCGTCAGCAGGTGATCGACAACGGTGCGCAGGGTCTGTTCGCGCGCATCCTTGATGGTGGCGCCGGTCATCATCGGATAGACCGACGCGTCCTTGGCCAGGTTGCCGAAATCCTCGAAGCCGAACATGTCGTCGAAGAAGGCGCGCGTGCCCTGTTCGATGCGCGGGGACGCCAGCATGCGGTCAACCACTTGGGCGCGGCCCTTGGCGGTGAACAGAAGCCCCTTCTCCGCGTCCTTGATCAACTGATCGTCCGGCGCGGCATCCCACAGGAAGAATGCCAGGCGCGAGGCCAGCGAATAGGCGTCGAGACGAAGCTTTCCGGGATGCGCGGGATCCTGCTCGGTCAAATCCGCGATCATCAGCACCTTGGGATCGAGCAGCATGCCTTCCACGACGCCGGCAAGACCGGTGTAGAAGTTCTTGAGGTCGGCGGCGCCCTTATGCGCGCCGGCCACGAACTCCGCGACGCGCGCGTCCGCCAGCGGACGGCGATACAGCAGACGGCCGATTTCCTTGACGAACTTGGTGGCGCAGACGTCGTCGGGCGCGGTTTCGTCCACCGGTTTGCAGGGGATCAGGAAATCCCTCCGCGACGGCGTGTGCTGGTCGAGGCTGCCCTTGTCGATGACCTGGGAGGCGATCGAGGACGCGCTGCGCTGCAGCTGCTGCAGTTCGCCCGTGGTCACCCCCACCGAGGCCGCGCCGGAGGCGAGCAGCCCATCGGTGCGGCGCAGTGGCGCGAACGGCGAACCCACGTCGATATCCGATCCGAAGATATAGGCGACGGTGTTGTGATACTGCTCGGGCGTCATGCGGCGCACGCGCGCGACAGTGCCCTGGTAGTCAGCGACTTGCACTGACGCGACCTTGGACGCGGCAGGCGCCTTTGCCACGCGCTCAGCCTGCGAACAGCTCGCCAGCGCCACGGCGGCGACCGTGGCCAGCAACGAAGATGCAACGGAACATTTGAACACCAGCTTCAACGAAACTCTCCCTAACTCCTTTGCGTGCGCCGTCCATTCGAAAGTGGCCGCAACCAGCCGGAGACGCGATCGGTGCGCCACCGGCGGCCCGCCCCCTCCCGGACAGTCCGCTCACGCAGTCATTACATCTTAATATACCCCACCTTGCGGAAGCGTTCTCGGAGTTTTGGGAGTCAGCTTCCTGCCAGATACATACGTTTAGGGGTATGTTTTTGGAATATTTCTAATATACAGGCGCGATTTAACCGCCAAACCCCCATTCAACCAATTGTTTTTAAAGGAACTATTGCTCCAAAGGGAGGACCCCGGCAGAATTAACCCTGGTTCTCACAGCACCGTGACCCCCGCCTTGGATACGGCCTCCCTCCTCGCGTCAGCCGGCCTGACCGGCGCTTTGCCGCCGGAAATCCTGTCCGTGGCGTTTGGATGGGCCGTGTCGGACCGCGAATCCGAGGCCGCCGCGCTCTACGACCATGTGGCCCTGCTCCGCCCCAAAAAGCAGATGCGCGCCTACTGGCCTCTCGCGCTGACCGCGGGAAAAACCGGCGAAGAGTGGGCGACGGCGGCGCTGAAACGCACGGACCTGCATATCAACCACCTGCAATTCGATGAGGCGCACCGGCTGCTCGCGGGCATCACCGCGCCCGAGTTCGGCGCCCATGTTCTGACTGGCCAAGCGCGCCTCGCCCTCGGGACAGGCGCCGCGGCCCACGCGCTGACGCTCTCCAGTCAGGCGCACACCCTGGCGACGGGCTCCTCCTATGCCGCTATCATCCATGCCGCGGCCTTGCTTGCCAACGAGCGCACGCAGGACGCCATCGCGCCGCTGAAAGCCGCGGCGAAGGACGGCCGCATGGGTGCGTGGTTCCTGCTGGGCCTCAGCTATCAGCGCCTGCAGCGTCCGGTGGAAGCCGCCAACGCCTACCGCCAGGCCTACGCCTTCGACCCCGAGGATTTCGGACCGGCCAACAACCTTTTTTCCGCGCTGCTGGAAGCACGCAAGTACAAGGACGTCCTGAGCCACGCGGACACGCTACTGGCGGCAAGGCCGGGCCATACGACCTCGCTGGCCTATAAGCATATCGCGCTCGGTGAATTGGGATATGCCCGCGATCTCGCGGCGCTGTCGGACATGACCCTGCTCGGGCGTGAGACGCTGCCCGTACCCGCCGCCTATGCCAACCGCGCCGCATTCCACCGCGCGCTCGCCGACGAGATCGCGCGCGAGCCCACCCTCGCCTATCAGCGCAACACCACGCGGTTCGGCTACCAGACCGACGACATGGGCTTCGCGCACACGCCCGCGCTGCAGGCGCTCAACGCCGCGCTCTCCGATGCGGTGCGCCGGCGCGCGGATGCGGCACGCGCCGATCCCACGCATCCGTTCCACCAGTCCGCGCCCGGGGATTTCCGGCTCTATTCCTGGGGCGTGATCCTCAAGGAAAAGGGCTTCCAGGCGCCGCACTTCCATCCGCACGGCTGGCTCTCCGGCGTCTACTACATCGAAGTCCCGCCCGAGATTTCGGAAGCCGATCCCGCGCGCGCCGGCTGGATCGAATTCGGCCGCGGCGACGAACGCTGGAACCGCAAGACCACCGCCATGCCCATAACGCAGCTGCGGCCCGAGGAAGGCCTTCTGGTCACCTTTCCATCGTTCTTCTGGCACAACACGCGCCCCTTGCAGACCGACAGGGCGCGCATCTCCTTCGCGTTCGATGTGATCCCCGTGGAGACCCCATGAGACTCATCCTCGCGGCGCTCCTGATATTCAGTGCGCCGGCGCTCGCACAGGACCTGCGCCCGGAACGCACCGTGCGCAATACCACGCTCAGCACGCAACACGATCCGCCGCTGCACATCGGCGTGCCGGACGAGGCGGTCTACCTGGGCGCGGATCGCTGGATCCTCTACGGCATCGCCGACGCCGAACTGCATCTGTTCGTCGAGGCCGATGCGCAGAAGACCATCAAGCGGTTTTGGTGGATCCAGTTCGAAGCCGTGCTGCCCGAAAAGCCGGACTCCAAATACACCTATACCGGCGCGACCGCCGACCTGGACGGTCTTTCGTTCTTCGTGCGTGCGCGCTTCGGCCCGACCAATGACACCGGCCGCCCGGGATCCGATAGCGAGCACATGCGCAACCTGCTCGTCGCCAAGGGCTACACCGCGCCCGCCGAGATGATGAACGTGCGGTTTGTGCACATCCCGGACGAATTGAAACGCAAGGAATTGATGATCATTTATGCGGAAGAAATGCCCGAAGGCCTTACATCCGCCCAACTTCTCAAGGATGGTAAAATCACGGACGCCTGGGCGCCGGTCGAGAAGGACTTGATCGAACGCGCCCGGAAGAGCATCACTTTACGCAAGATGGACTAGCCGGGAGGCCTGATATGAACCTGAAAGCTTTTATCGCCATGGCCGGACTGGCGGTCCTTGCCGCCACCGCCAATGCCCAGGACAGCGTGCCGCCTGAACTGGCCTATCCGGGCAATGTGGCGCTGTCGAAGAACTCCAACGGCGAATGGGAATACCGCAAGTTCCCGAGCCTGATGCCGCTCTACTTCTACGACCTGGATAAACCCGGCAGCGGCAAGTCCGAGTGCGGCGACACCTGCTCCGGCGCGCGCCCGCCGCTCCAGGTGGAAGGCGCCGACGACAAGCCTGTCGGCCGCTGGATCATCATCCAGCGCGAAGACGGCCGCCGCCAGTGGGCTTACAAGGGCCACCCGGTCTACCTGCGCTTCCACGACGTGGTCGGCGCGCCCATCGGCGACAACGAAGAAGGCACTTGGCATTTGATGAAGCCTTAGGCTTCAGGGCATTTGATCAAGCCGTAGGCTTCACAGGATCAGCACGGCCCGGAAGTCGTTGACGTTGGTGAAAGTGGGTCCTGGATTGACCAGGGCGCCGCGCGCGGCGAAATAGGGCGCTGAGTCATTCTCCGCCAGCGCCTTGTCCGGGTCGAAGCCTTCCGCACGCGCCTGTTTCATGATCCCCGGCTCCACCAGCGCACCGGCGGCGCCCGACGCACCATCCGCCCCGTCGGTATCCGCCGACAGCAGCCAGAAGTCGGCGAGGTCTTCGGTTTCGCGCGCGAACGCCAAGGCGAACTCGGTATTCGGACCGCCCTTCCCCTCACCGCGCACCGTTACGGTCAACTCACCACCCGAGAGAATCACGCACGGCCCTTGTACCGGGCCGCGCCCGGCGCGGATGTCACGCACAAGGTTTGCTTGTGTGCGTGCCTCATCACGCGCTTCGCCGGCGCGCGCGTCACCGAGATCATGCACCGCGAGGCCCAGCGCGCGCGCCCTGGCCGCGGCGGCGGCAAGGGAATGGCGCGGGCGGGCAATAATCTCCACCGTCGCTCCCGGCAGGGTTTTGGGCGTCTCGAACGTTCCCGCGCTCAAGGCCGCGGCAATCGCCGCCGGCACAGAGATGCCATAGCGCGCGAGCACTTCGCGCGCCTCGGCGCATGTGGACGGATCGGCGACCGTCGGACCTGAAGCGATCACCGCCGGATCGTCCCCGACCACATCGGAAATGATCAAAGTGTGGACCCGCGCGGGCGCGCAGGCCGCCGCGAGCCGGCCGCCCTTGACCGCGGACAGATGCTTGCGCACGCAATTCATCTCGGCGATGGAGGCCCCGGATCTCAGGAGCGCGCGCGTGATGTCGCGTTTTTCCGTGAGGCCCACACCCGGCGCCGGCGCCACCATGAGCGACGATGCGCCGCCCGAAATCAGGCACAGCGCCAGGTCATCGGGCCCTGCGCTTTCGGCCAAGGCCAGGATCGCGCGTGCCGCCGCAAGGCCGCGTGCATCTGGCACGGGATGGGAGGCTTCCACGACGTTGATGGACCGGCACGGGCGGCCGTAACCGTCGGGAACGATTACCAGGCCTTCCAACGGCCCCGTCCACACACGTTCCACCGCTTCCGCCATGGCCCCCGCCGCCTTGCCCGCGCCCAGCACGATGCGGCGCCCTTTTGGCGGCGGCGGCAAATGCCGCGCCAGCGTCTGCCCCGCTTGCGCGGCGGCGACAGCGGTGTCGAATAAATCGTGCAGGACGGCTTTGGGGTTCATGCGGCAGGTGGTGTAAGAGTGATGACCGGACAAAATATGATGATCGACAATATGATGGTCGATGCGGGCGAATATGACTACGTCATTGTAGGCGCGGGCAGCGCCGGCTGTCTGCTGGCCAACCGTCTCTCCGCCGATCCCGCTGTCCGGGTGCTGCTCCTGGAAGCCGGCGGCGAGGATAACTCGCCCTGGATCGCCATTCCGGTCGGCTATCTCTATTGTATCGGCCATAAGCACATCGACTGGCGCTTCAAGACCGCCGCCGAACCGGGCCTCGGCGGGCGCGCCATCGATTATCCGCGTGGCAAGGTGCTGGGCGGCTCGTCCTCCATCAACGCCATGATCTATATGCGCGGCCAGAGCGCCGACTACGATGGCTGGCGCCAGGCCGGCAATACCGGCTGGAGCTGGGACGACGTGCTGCCGTACTTCAAGGCGCATGAGGATTTCTTTGGCGGCGCCGGCCAACACCACGGCGCGGGCGGCCCTTTGCGCGTGGAACGCCAGCGTCTGCACTGGCCGATCCTGGACGTGTTCCGCGAGGCCTGCGTGGAACAGGGCATCCCGCGCACGCCCGACTTCAACCGCGGCGACAATTCCGGCGTCGGTTACTTCATGGTCACGCAGCGGCGCGGCACACGCATGAGTTCTTCGCGCGCCTTCCTGAAGCCCGCGCTCCATCGCCAGAATTTGCGCGTGCTCACTCACGCCCGCACACGCGCGGTGACGGTGGAAAACGGCATGGCGACCGGCGTGCGGTTCGACTGCCGGGGACAAGAGACGTTCGTGCGCGCACGCGGCGAGGTCGTCCTGGCGGCAGGCGCCATCGGCACGCCGCAGATCCTGGAGCTGTCGGGGATCGGACGCGGCGACATCCTCGCGCGTCACGGCATCCCGGTCAGCCATGAGCTGCCCGGCGTCGGCGAGAACCTGCAGGATCATCTGCAACTCCGCCTGATCTATCGCATCCAGGACGCCCTCACTCTCAACGAGTTGGCGGCGACACTCTCCGGCAAGGCGCGCATCGGGCTGGACTATTTCTTCCGGCGGCGCGGGCCCATGACCATGGCCCCCAGCCAACTGGGCGCCTTCGCCAAGTCCGATCCCGCGCAGGCGACGCCCAATCTGCAATTCCACTGCCAGCCGCTGTCGCTGGACCGTTTCGGTACGCCGCTGCATAGGTTCCCCGGTGTCACCGCGAGTGTGTGCAACCTGCGGCCCGAGAGCCGGGGCACGGTGCATATCGCCGGAGCCGATCCCGGCGCTGATCCCACCCTCACCCTCAATTACCTGAGCGCCGCGCGCGACCAGCAGGTGGCGGTGGACGCGATCCGCCTCGCCCGCAGGATCATGGCGTCACAAGCGTTCGCACCGCATGCACCGGCGGAACTGACGCCCGGCCCCGCGCTGCAATCCGATGAAGACTTGGTGCGCGGGGCGGGCGTGATCGGGACCACGATTTTCCACCCCGTGGGCACCGCCAAAATGGGCCAGGATCGCCTGGCGGTGGTGGACGAGCGCCTGCGGGTGCATGGGCTTGGGCGTTTACGCGTGATCGACGCGTCGATTATGCCCACCATCGTGTCCGGCAACACCAATGCGCCGACCTATATGATCGCCGAGAAAGGCGCCGCCATGATCAAAGAGGACAGCCGGGGTCTGTGACGCGAATGTCCCGGCCGTGACACGGGTTTGCCAAAATTGGCCCGTTGTATGGTTATGAACACACTTGAAGACCAGACCAAACACGCGAAAGTCCTGCTCGGCGACACCGGCGAGCTAGAACGGGTGGCGGCACTCGCCCTGGTTTATCCGGCTGAGCATTCCGGGTGGGTGGTGCGCGCTGTCATCTCACGCACCAGTTGCGAGGAGGTCACAGGTTTCCTGGGCCCCACCGCCCGGCAGCGGGCTCTGGAATACGCGGCTGAGAAATATTCCGGCGTGAAAGTCTGCGACTCACCCCTGCGCCGGTAAGAGCCGCGCGGGTTGCTACTTGGCGGGGCGGAAACTCGGCACGAACTTCTGCACGCGGCTGTCTTCCGAGGTGTAGAGATTGCCCTCTGAGTCGAATTCCACCTGGTGATTGAGGTGGAGTTGCCCGGCAAAAGTACCGTAATGCCCCATCACCCCCAGCACCGCGCCATCGGTGCGGCGCGCGAAACGAATCTGGAAATTGCCGGGATCGTTGATGGCCATGATGCTCTGGGCACGATCCGGCCACAGCGTCACGTTGCCGACGGAGCCCGCACCCAAGGTCTCCTTGTCGTAAATGAATTCGGTG
>CANJOI010000043.1 GCA_947475365.1 Fidelibacterota bacterium
CTCCCAGAGTTTCCGTCTGGGCGAGGTCTGCGAACGCCTGGTGATCGCCTATGACACCGGCGCCATCACCGAAGATGTTCAGAACGATCTGCTGATGCTGGGCGATGTGCTGAAGGACGCGGCAGCGCTAGCCGAGCGCCTCAAGGACATTCAGCTCTCGTCGCTGTGCGTGAGCCTCGCCCAGAACGTCAACGCCATCGCCGAGCACTACGAGTACCCGACCTCCAGTGAGATCGACCTGATTCGGAAAATCACGCAGGCGTTCAAGATGGCCATGACGCCGGCGGCGCCCGAAGGCGACAGCCAGTCCGGCACCCTCGACCTCGGCCAGTATCAGTAAGCCGGCTAGTTGATGACGCAGGCCTGCGTCATGTTGACGTAGGTGCCGAGGGCCTGATTGTACACAAAGCTGCTCAGCGCTGCCTTGAACTCCGCGCCCGCTGCCGCGGAGAAAGAGAGATTGACGTGCTGTTGTGTGGACGAAGGCGCCCAATTGAGCGCGGCCTGGAAATAGCTCATGGGAAACACGCGCGACGCATTCGCGGGCACCGTGATCATGACGGTCCCGACACTGACGCCGGTGAGCGCGTCCGTCATCAACACGCTGTACGTGGCCGCGGCCGCGCCCGGATTGTGGACGTGGACCTCGCTGGGATAGGCCCCCAGGGCGGAGGTGTGGAGGTTGACCAGCCTGCGGTTGCCGAGTGTGTAGTCACCGCCCACGGCGAAGGTGCAGGCGCTGGCGTTCTCGAAAAAGCCGTTGTTCTGATTGTAGAGCACATGCTGGAAGCCGTTTTTGAGGCCGTTGACCGGCTGACTTTGCAGATAGAGGACATAGCGGTCATCGCCGCCATTTAACGCGCCGGCGCCGGCGGCGCTCAGGATGTCGAATATCGAATACTGGAGCGACGCCCTCTCCGGCACGGCTATGCGGGCGGTTCCATACGTGCGCCCTGAAGGAGAGCCGACAACCGAGATGGTGGTGGTCTCCGCGCCTTGCACCCCGTTGATCAGCCGGAGGTACGAAAGCGTCGAAGCGGTGAAAATGGGAGAGACCACCGTGACGTCGGCGGGGGCCGGCGCAGGGCCGGGATACGTGATGTCGACCGAATAATTGCCGGTTCGGTACCGGGTATTGGAAGAGATGTACGGCGTCAGGCGCAGATAATAGGCGCCCGCTGAAACGCCGGCTTGATAGGTGGTTTCTGTTTCACCGAAGCCGCCGGCCTCCCGCGCCACCGAGCTTGCGACGACATTGCCCTGGGCGTCGCGCAACTGCGACCCAGGCAGGCTGTCGAGGAAATCCACTTTCGATAGCTTGATCGATATGGCGCCGGCTTCGGTCACCGTCAGTTTGTACCAGTCCTCCTCCGCGGCCGTGGACATCTGGCCCCGCAGCTGCTTGCCCGCGGTGTGCACGGTCGCTTGCTGCGCGGTCTGATTGGGCTCGGTTTCAAATTGCGCGGACAGCGCCAAGAGAGTTGCTGTCACGGTGTAGCTGCCGATGCCGTCCGATTTGACGCCGGGGCTCGGCACGTAGGGGGTCAGGTGCAGGTAATAGGTTCCGGCGGCAACCCCCACGGTGAAGCTCTCCGCGCTGGCGCCAAAGCCGCCGCCTTGCAGGCCATTTCCGGCCGCGAGCAGCGTGCCCTGGCTGTCCAGGAACTGCGCCGTCGGCGCATAGTCATTGTTGGAAACCTTGGCCAGGGTAACCGTCATGGCGCCGGGCGAGGTCACGTCGATCCTGAACCAGTCCTCGTCGGTCGAGGTTGAGGTCTGTGCGCGCGTCGCCGCGCCGAGCGTCAGCGTATTGGCGGCGGCCTGGGTATTATTGGGTTCGGTTTCGAAGGATTGAGCATGTACGGCCGGGATCACCGCCAGAGATGCGATGAACGCCGCAGCCGCCATCCACCCGTTCTTCATGCCGCTCCTCCGCCCGCCATGATCGCCGACCGGGCGGCGGCAAGTCAAAGCGCGAAGCGTATTGGCGGACGAAAGCCGCGCCTCAGGCGTGCCAGTTGTTGACCAGGAACTGCGAGACTTCCGGTTTGATATTGTACCAGCGGGCGTCGTTCTTGCTCGCGTCCACGACCACCAGCTTGTCGTCCATGCTCATGGCGGCCCAGACTTTTTGGCCGACGGAGGCCGCGTCGAGCTCGCCGTGGAGATAGAACACATTGCGGTTGATGCGCGCCCAGACGCATCCAAAGGATTCGACCGCTTCCTGAATGCGATCCTCGCCGCGCTCGGGGCGGAGCAGTTCGAAGGCCACAAAGATGTTACGCGCCTGGGTCATGATTTCCTCGTCCCGGCCGCGGGTTTCCCGCTCTCGAAGCCGCCCACGTTACCTGGAGCGGTTGAGGCCGCCCCCGTTTCTTACCCTGGAGTGTCCTCAAAATTGGTCAACAGATCGTCAATGCAATGTTGTATGATGAATTCAACTTTTGGTTGCTCTTAGAAAGGCTTGGCGGCCGCCCCCGCGTGCTTTTCTCCCATCATAACACCGCCGCAATCGGCAACGTTAATGGGTGGCCTTTCCTACGGGGGTTTGGCCGCTAAAATCGCGGCCTTTCAGCAGAAAATGCCTTGGGACAGGGGGGCGCGTCTGGTTTAGGGTGCGCGCCGGTTTTTAGGCTGGATCGTTCGGGGGTTAACCTCCCCGGCGCTGGCGGAATTTTTGCGATCGCGAACACTGCGGACGCTACGAAGGATTGAGGGGACGGCTGGATGAGCGGGCGGATCAGTTACGGTACATTGCGCTATCTGGCGGTGCTCGCCGCCGCTTTCCCGGTTGTCACCCCGGCTGCGGCCGCCGACCTGACCATCAGCACCGCCACCACCGCCCCGGTCGCCACCTCGACCGGTAACGGCACCGGTTCCGGCAACATCACCGTGGATACCGCAGGGTCGATCGTGGTGAGCACGCCGACCGCGATCACCATCGACAGCAGCAACACCGCCACCAACAACGGCTCGATCGCCTCCTCGATCGCCGCCAACGCGCGCAGCATTTTCGTGGATCTGGGCCAGACCACCGCGCGCAACATCACGGGCGGCTTCATCAACAACAACGTCATCACCGCCGTCGGGCTGGATACCACCAACGCCGATTACGCCAACAGCATCAACAACTCGGTGGTCTACATCTCCGGCCTCGGCACTTTCACCGGCTCGATCAGCAATACCTCCCAAGGCTCGCTGGTCGCCGGCGGCAACAAGGCCAGCGTCGTCGCGATCCGCGGCACCATGGTGGGTGATTTCACCAACCTCGGCACGATCAACGCCCTGGGTGACGGCTCCTACGGCATCCTCACCACAGCCAACATCACCGGCACTGTCACCACCGGCGGCGTGATCGCGGCCGGCGGCAGCGGCGCGATCGGCGCATACTTCGGCGGCGGCATCACCGGTGTGCTCAATCACACCGGCGCCCTGCTCGCGGGCAGCGGCCCGCAGGTGACCTACGCCGCCAACGGCATCGATCTGGTCACGACCACGGCTATCAACGCGGGCGGCGGCCTGTGGGTGGCCGGCAACGTCACCGGCGGCGTGATCCTGGCGGGCAACAAGTACACCACCGCGCAGGAAGCGCTGGATTCCACCATCGTCACCAACCAGACCACGGCTGACTCGAGCATCAGCATCGTCGGCCCCGCGCCGGCCTTGCGTTTCGGGCAAGGCGGCCCGGCGGTGGCGGCCAACATCATCATCGGCGCCAATAGCGCCAACGGCGATTATTCGGTCGTGTCGCAAGGCAATATTTCCGCCAGCGGTTCCTCCAACGGCACCAGCGCCCTGGGCATCGAGATCGCGGGCCTTGTCAGCGGCGGACGCACCTACACCACCACGCTCTCCGGCGGTTTCCGCAACGAGGGCGGCACCATCGACGTGACGGCGGTCGACGCCAACGCCGTCGGCATCCACATCGGCGATTACGGCGTGGTGTCGCGGCTCCAGAACGACGGCGACATCATCGTCACCACCGGCGATTCCACCGCCAACAGCATCACCGGTTTCATCGGCACCAAGGGCGGCAACGCTTACGGCGTCGTCATCGACCAGCTGGGCCGCCTCGACTCCTTCACCAACGCCCGCAACCTGACCGCTTCCAGCAGCGGCCCGACGGGCAGCTCCTACGGCATCCTGGACAAGTCGGGCACGATCAAGACCTTCGTCAACACAGGTTCGATCACCGCCGGCGTTCCTTCAGGCTCCACCGGCAAATCGGTGGCGGTCGATCTTTCCGCCAACACCACCGGCCTCAGCTTCTCCAACAGCGGCTCGATCTTCGGTGATGTCTACCTGGGCGGCGGCAACACGTCGGTCGTCATATCCAACAGCACCATCAGCGGCAGCGTGCTGCTGCAAAACGGCGCATCCAAGTCGGGCAACAACACCGTCAGCCTCGACAAAGGCATCATCTCCGACAAGCTGTACCTGGGGAACGGCACCCACTCCCTGACCTTGAGCAACGGCTCGGAGATCACCCAGGGTGTGTCCAGCGGCACCGGCGCGACCGCGCTGACCGTCAACCAATCCAAGATCACGCTGGTCGGCAGCGAGCCCTTTAACGCCAGCACCGCCACGTTCTCGTCCGGCTCCGCGCTCAAGTTCGACCTGCCCGCCATTGCCCCGGCTGGCACCGTGCTGAAGGCCACGGGCGCGGTGAATTTCGCGGCCGGGTCCACGGTCACCGCCGCCTTCACCGGCATCCTGACCACGCCCCAGACCTATAGCCTGATCCAGGCGGGCTCACTCACCTCCGGCTCGGGCGTGCCCTTGAGCCAGTTCGCCACCGCGCCGGCATCGTTCCTCAACAGCACACAGTTCACCTCGACCGCTACGTCGCTGACCTTAATCGTGCGACCCAAGACCGCCGCCGAGTTAGGTCTCGGACCCAACGCCACCACGGTCTACGGGCTGCTGGCGACACCGGTGAACAAGGACACCGCGGTAGCCACCGCGATTTCCGCGCAAGGATCGAAGGAAACCTTCGCCCGCGCGCTGCGCCAGTTGCTGCCCGACACCTCCGGCGCCACCCAGCAGGTGGCGCTCAACACCCAAGACATGGCGTCCGGCCAGATCCGCCGCCGCCTGGTGGGCGTGGCCAAGAACGGCAATCCCGCCCACGCCTCGGGCGATACCTCCAGCTTCTGGGCCCAGGCGATCGGCGATTACTCGCAGCAAAGCGCACAGGGCGAGCAGCAGGGTTTCGACGCCTGGGGCCTCGGCATCGCCTTCGGTTCGGATATGCCGGTCGGTGACCGCACCAACGTCGGCTTCGCCTTTACCGAAACCTGGCATTCGGCCGACCTCGGCGTGTCGCGCATCTCGCCGACTCAGTTCTACTCGACCTTGGGCTACCTCTACGCGCGCAGCGATTTCGGCAATGCCTATGTCCAGGGCATGGCTGGCGGCGGCCTCAACAGCTACAACCAGGCGCGCCACGTCACCATCGATACCACCAAGCGCATCGCCAACGGCTACTGGAAAGGCTACCAGTACGGCGGCGGCATCGAAGCCGGCTACATCGCCCGCTGGGACGATTACAGCATCACCCCGTATCTGCGCGGGTCCTACCTGAAGATGCACGAGAACAACTACACGGAAACCGGCGGCGGCGCGGCGGTGAACCTGGTGGTCGGCGAGAAAAACCCCGATGCCTCGACCCGCGGCTCGGTCGGCTTCAGCTTCGACCGCAACTTCCCGATCTATTTCGATTCCTATATCGAAGCGGAATTCCGCGCCGACTACACCCGCGAATTCACCAAGGGCGCGGTCGCGCTCAACGCGTCGTTCGCCTCCGGCAGCCCCACCTTCGTCAACGTCGGCAACCCGCGTGAACCCAACCGTTTCAAGATGGGCTTCGGCATCGCCGGCAAGGACAGCTATTCGTCCATCAGCCTCGACTACGACATCGAAGCCGCCAAAGGCTATGTCTCGCATATCGCGGGCGTGACCGCGCGCTTCCGGTTCTAGGATGAAAGCACGGGTCCTCGGCGTAATCATCGGCGCGGGCCTGCTGGCGGCGGCGCTCGCCGGGTGCGGCGGCGGACGCGGCGATCGTGATACGCCGCCGGACGGCGCGCTTCTCATCGGCGGACCCGACGGCCGCGGCTCGTTGATCCGCCCCGGCGTGGACGCCAATGCGGCTTACAGCGAAGGCGTGGATCTCAAGGCCAAGGGCGATTGCAAGGCGGCGGTCCTCAAGCTGCGCGGGCCCGCCAATATCGGCCCCGGCTATGAGAACGCACAGACAGCGTTGGGCGACTGCCAGCTCAAGCTTGCGGGCAACAGCGATCTTTCCTCCGACTATCTCGAGGGGCTCACCTGGTTGCACCGGGCCGCCGATGCGGGCTTCCCGGAAGCCCAGGCGATCCTGGCCGATGCCCACGCCAACGGCCCGCAGGCCTTGCGCAATCTCGCGGAGGCCGCTTATTGGCTGGCGCTCTATGACACCAATGCCGGCAAGGCGCGCGTCGGGTTCGCGCCTTACGATCCGCAGGCCCTCGCCGCCACGCGCGCGAAGATCCCGGCCGCCGACAAAGCCGCGGGCGAGAAGCGCGCGGCGAGTTGGGAGCGCAAGGTATGGCTGCCGCCGACGCCTGTGGGCGGTCCGGGCCTGCGCAGCCGCAACGTGCGAATCCCGCAGCAACAGCCTTCGCCCAACTAGACCACGGCCTATTCGAGTTCGCGCAGCTCCGCTGCCTATTTGAGTTTGCGCAGCTCCGCTGCTTATTTGAGTTTGCGCAGCTCCGCGGCGACTTCTTCAGCGACCGCGGCCCAGTTGTCCCGCGCGGGCTGACGAAACAGGCGTGCGGTCGGATACCACGGGCTATCCGCACGGTGCAGCAGCCATCGCCAATCCGCCGCGAAGCACAAAGCGATCCAGGTCGGTAGTCCCAGCGCTCCAGCGAGATGCGCCACCGACGTGCAGACCGAGATCACCACGTCCATGGACGCGGCCAATGCGGCGGTATCGGCGAAATCGGCAAGCGCCTGGTCGTGAAAGATCACGCCGCGCGCTTCAGCCCAGGCGCGGTCCTGCGCCGACACCTGCTTTTGCAGACAATGGAATTCCACGCCCGCGGCCAGCCACGGCGCGAGCGTCTCCACCGGCATGCTGCGATTGATGTCGTTCTGATTGTCGGGACGCCCCGCCCAGACCACGCCGACCCTCGGACGACGCCGCGGCCCCAGCTTCGTGCGCCATGCGGCGGCCACGTCCGGATCGGGCGCAAGGTACGGGACCGCCGCCGGTATGGTGTCCACGGTGGTTTTGAACGCGGCCGGCAGACTGAGCATCGGGCAATGCAGGTCGATGGCCGGCGGCGGATCGTCGGAGGTTATCACGACGGCCGCGCCTGGGAGCCGGGTGAGAAGGCGGCGTAAGGGCTTATGCACCTCCAACACCACCCGTGCGCCGCGCGCCGCCACTAAAGGCACATAGCGGCAGAACTGCAGAGCGTCGCCAAGTCCCTGTTCGGCGTGGATCAGGATGGTCTTGCCGGCAACGTCCTCGCCCCGCCACTGCGGCACGGAAAACGCGCGCGCATGCCGGCGCATCACCGCGGAGCGCCAGCGCTCCTCATAGTCCTGGAACCCCCGTTCATAGTCACCCGCGAGCAGCCGTACCAAGCCCCGATTCCAACGCGCCTCGGTGTGGGCTGGCGCGCGCGCGAGCGCCGCGTCGTAGTCGGCGAGCGCTTCCGGAATCCGGCGCAAGTATTGCCAGGCAACGGCGCGATTGTTGTAGGCGTCGGCGGCGCCCGGATTGCAGGCGATGGCCTGCGTGTAGCCAAGGATCGCCTCCTCCAGGCGGCCTAACCGCCGCAGGGCGTTGGCGCGGCCGTTGTGCGCCTCGGTCATGCCCGGGGCGAGCGTCAACGCTGCATCGAATTCCGCCACGGCTTCGGTGGGCAGGTTCTGATGGAATAGGGCCAGTCCGAGAATGCAGTGACAGGGGGCGTCGGGGCGTGTCCGCAGCACCGCCCGGCAGGCGTCGGCGGCGCCCGCAGCATCTTCCAGATCAAGCAGGACCGCGGCGCGGTTGGCGGCGGCGTCGGCGGAGGACGGGTCGCACGCCAGCGCGCGGTCGTAGCAAGTCAGGGCCGCGCGCGGGTCGCCGCCTCCTACCAACGCCAGGCCTTTGAGGTTCCATGCCCGCGCGTGGGTATCGTCGCGCGCCAGCGCGGCGTCCGCGCCGGCCAAGGCCGCCGCCGTATGGCCGCGCCCCAAATTGAGGATGCCGAGATTGACGTGGGCCGCCAGGTTCCCCGGATCGCCTTCCAGCACATGGCGATACAGCACTTCAGCCCCGGCCAGATCGCCCGCCTGATGCCGGGCGACGGCCGCGTCCAATAAGGCACCCGCTTTATTCTCTCTGGGTGTCATAGCGGGGGCGCCATTTTGCAATCCCTTGGCCGATGCGCTATCACCGGGGCATGCCGTTGCATCTCTACAATACCTTGAGCCGCCGCAAGGAGCTCTTCACACCGATCGATCCCGCCCGCGTCACCATGTATGTCTGCGGGCCGACCGTCTACAACTACGTTCACATCGGCAATGCACGCCCGGTGGTGGTGTTCGACACCGTCTACCGCCTGCTCGCGCGCGAATACCCGAAGGTGATCTACGCGCGCAACATCACCGACGTGGACGACAAGATCAACGCCGCGGCCCAGGCCGGCGGAGTCGATATTTCCGAGATCACCGGCAAGTACACCCGCATCTACTGCGAGGAAATGGCGGCGCTGAACACGCTGCCGCCGACCATAGAGCCGCACGCCACGCAGCATATCCCGCAGATGATCGCCATGATCCAGGAGCTGATCGCGGGCGGCCATGCTTACGCCGCTGAGGGGCATGTGCTGTTCCATGTGCCGTCGTACGCGGACTACGGCAAGCTGTCGGGGCGTGCGCGCGAGGATATGATCGCCGGCGCCCGTGTGGAAGTCGCGCCCTATAAGAAAGACCCCGCGGATTTCGTACTGTGGAAACCCTCGACTCCCGACCTTCCGGGATGGGACAGCCCGTGGGGCCGCGGCCGTCCGGGCTGGCATATCGAATGCTCGAGCATGATCGAGACGCATCTCGGCAACAGCATCGACATCCATGGCGGTGGTCACGACCTGATTTTCCCGCACCACGAAAACGAACTGGCGCAAAGCACCTGCGCGCATGGCGGCAAGCTGTATGTGAAATACTGGATGCACAACGGTTTCCTGACCATGGACAAGGAGAAGATGTCCAAGTCGCTCGGCAATATCGTGCGTGTGCATGAGCTGCTGGACCAGGCGCCGGGCGAGGCGATCCGTTGGGCGCTGCTGTCGGCCCACTACCGCCAGCCGCTGGATTGGTCAGACGACACCCTGACGCAGGCTAAGCGGACCTTGACCCGTCTTTACACGGCGCTCGAACAGGCCGGCGACGTGCCCGCTGAAGCTGCCGCCGCACCGGCGGGCGTTGTCGAAGCGCTGAGCGACGACCTCAATACACCGAAGGCCATGGCCGAGATCGCGAGCCTCGCCGGCGCGCTTAACCAGGCCACAGGCCCCGCCAAAGCCAAACTCAAAGGCGAGTTGATCGCCGCCGGCGCCTTGCTGGGCGTGCTGCAGCGTTCGCCTCAGGATTGGTTCGCGGCGGTGGGCGCCAACAAGGCTATCGACTCTGCCGAGGTGGAACGCCTGATCGCGGCGCGGGCCGCCGCGCGGGCCGCCAAGGATTTCGCGGGCGCCGACCGCATCCGCGACCAGATTGCCGCCCTGGGCGTGGTGATCGAGGACCGCGCCGGCAAAACCACCTGGCGAGCGGCGGAGTGACCATGGCCGATACACGTACTGCGGCATCCATCGCGATGCTCGAGAAGCTGGTGGCGTTCGACACCGTGTCGCGCAATTCCAACCTGGCTTTCATCGACTACGTGCGCGACCTCTTGAGCCGTCACGGCATCGAAAGCCGGCTGGTCTACAACGACGACCGCAGCAAGGCCAACTTGCTCGCGACCATCGGCCCCATGATCGCGGGCGGCGTGGTGTTGTCCGGACATACCGACGTGGTGCCAATCGACGACCAGGCGTGGACCAGCGATCCGTTCAAAGTGGTGGAGCGCGAAGGCCGCCTTTACGGGCGCGGCACCGCCGATATGAAGTGTTTCCTCGCCATCATCCTGGGCGCACTCGACACACTGGCCAAGGCGCCGCTCAAGACCCCCATCCATCTCGCCTTTTCCTACGACGAAGAAGTTGGGTGCTTGGGCGCGCCATCGCTGATCAAATTCCTCAACGACAACTTGCCGGCGCCCAAAGCCGTGATCGTGGGCGAACCCACCGACATGAAAGTCGTGAGCGCCCACAAAGGCATCACCGGTGTGCGCACCGTCGTCACCGGCCATGAATCCCATTCGTCCCAAACACACCGGGGCGTCAGCGCGGTGATGGTGGCGGCCGAGTTGATCCAATTCGTGCAGAGCCTGTCGGCGGAAGCGTCCGTCAAAGGGCCCTTCGACACCTTGTTTGAGCCCGACCACACCACGCTCACCGTCAACCACATCACCGGCGGCACCGCCATCAACATCATGGCCGGGCACTGCACGTTTCAATGGGACGTGCGCGCGCTGCCGGGGGACGACCCCGACGCCTACATCGCGCGCTTCCGGCGCCATTGCGACGAAGTCGTCCTGCCGCGCATCCGCAAGATCGCGCCGGGGTGCGCCATCGAGACCATTCCGCGCGCCGGCACGCCAGCCTTGAAAGTCGAGCGCGACTCGCCGGCCGAGGAACTCGCGCGCCTCCTGACCGGCGACAACGTCACGCGTGCGGTGGCCTTCGCCGCCGAGGCAGGACAATTCCAGCGCGAAGGTCTCGCGACTGTCATCTGCGGGCCGGGGTCCATCAGCCAGGCGCATCAGCCCGATGAATTCATCACCAAGGATCAAGTGGCCCTTGGCACCCAATTCCTTCACGACCTCGTGACACACCTCATCCGCTAACTCACGCGCCTGTCATGGCGGGGGCGCCCTTCCTGCTTTAGGCTGCCGTCCTCGGTGCGGGAGAACAGCTTGGCGCAAGCAAAAATCCTGGTGGTGGATGACCTCGAAAGCATGCGCACCGCGCTGCGCCAAGCCCTGGGTAAATTGGGGTTCGATGCGGTGATCGAATGCGCCGACGGCGCCGAAGCGCTCGATTGGCTCCGCAGCGGCGAGATCACCCTGGTCATTTCCGATTGGCAGATGGAACCAATGGACGGACTCGCTTTGCTGAAGGAAGTCCGCAACGACGCGCGGCTCAGAGCTTTGCCGTTCATTCTTGTCAGCGGTGAGGCGACACCATCCCTGCGGGCGCGCGCGAATGCGGCCGGCGCGTCCATGGTATTAAGCAAACCCTTCGGCCCCGAGGCCCTGCGCGACGCGCTCGCGGGCTTGGGACACTAAGGCAATCGAAGCCCGGTGTAGGGTTTTGGCGCCTTCGGCCTGCTCGCGATCATACTCTTCCCGGTGGCGAACCGTTGCGCCAGGAAATGGTAGGTGGTGGCCATGGCTTGGTCGATGTCTTGGCTGCGGACCATATCCAGGTTCTGCCACTTCGCCAGGACCGGGTCCCATTCCATCAGGATGTGGTGCAGTTGGTCGCGGGCCTTACGCACGGACTTGACCACCGCATCGATCGATTTTAGCGCGCCCAGCACATCGGCGGTTTCGGCGTCGACCTTGTCGAGCACATCGCGCACCTCATGGACGCCGTTGACGATCAGTATCTTCATACGGCCGATTTCCGCCGAAGCGCGCGCGTCGCCGGCGTAGACCTTGGTCAGGGTCTCCAGGTTGTGCTGGACCTTGGTTACTTCGTGGGCGCGCTCGCGCAGCGCCTCGATGTAGCAGAGCTCGCGCGCGAGGGCTTCTATGCGGTCCAGCACCCGTTCGGATTCGCCGGTCTGGTAGCCCATGGCCGCCGCGGCTTTGCCGAAGGCGTCCTTGAGCGTCTTCTTGCTGTCCTCAGACTCCAGGATTTTCTTGAGATCCTCCGGGCTGGCATAGCTCACCGGCTTGCCCGACATCCACGACAGGAGCTGGACTTGCAACTTGTCGCGCGCGATCTGCTTGTGGCGGCGCGCGACCGTCCAGGACGCCGATCCGTCCAACAGCTCGTTGGGAATCTCATCGCCCGGTTTGATGTCCGGCACGTAGTGCAGCCCGGCGGCGGCACGGTCTATCAGCTTGTCGTCCCGGCTGCCGGCTGCGATATGGAAGGTCTCGCGCAGATCCTTGAGCGAGATGATGCCCTGGCCGCCGCCCATCTCAACCACGAACATGGGCTGCTTGTCCTGGCCCTTGATCATGAAGCACGCGCCGGGCGCCTGGAACACCTTGGCCTGGAAATCGAAATGCGTATTCCGCGGCCCAGCCGGGACGGGTGTGGATACGGGAGCTTGGGGAGCGTCAGACACAGAAATAGCACTTAACTCGACGGCATGCCGGATCGCGGCATGGCACTGGTAAAGGCACTCGACCCCCCGCGGCCGAAGGCCGCAAAAGCAAAAAGCGCGGGCTCGCCGAAGACCGGGAATTGGAGCGGGTGAAGGGAATCGAACCCTCGCCTAAAGCTTGGGAAGCTTTCGTTCTACCATTGAACTACACCCGCGAAAGACTCCGTCCGCGCGAACGGGCGCCACGAGGCCGCAGCTGGGAGAAGTATCTACCATGAACCCAGGACTTGCAAAAGCTCTTGAGGCTCAAGACCTTGAGCCCCGTTAGCGTGGCAAGCATTTAATCCGCGCGGCGGCACTCTGGGGGTTCCGCCCGAGGTGGCTGGCCGCATAATGTGGCGTTTACACCTCAGGGCCTTTCGCCCGTTCTCACGCATTCCCAATTCATGGATCCCTGGTCGCTGAGCTGTCTTGTCGTTCTCGCCGCCGGGCTGGTCTGGCTGTCGGTGGTGGATTTGCGCACGGGCTACCTGCCCGACCCCCTCCAGGTGGGCTTGGCCGTTGCCGGTCTCGGGATCGCCATCGCCGGGTCGCCTATTGGCATCAGCTGGGGTTTGGCGCTGGCTGGGGCCGCGTTGAACGGAGCCGTGTTCTGGGCCCTGCGCTGGCTGGTCAGCCGCCTCAAAGGCCGTGAGGCCATGGGCTTCGGCGACGTGAAACTGGTGGCGGTCGGCGGCCTCTGGTTGGGGCCGCTGGCGCTTCCCTACATTATGGCCGCGGGCGGCTTCCTAACGCTGGCCGGCGTGGCCGCGCTCAGCCTGATCCGCCGCAAGGCCCTGTGGCGCGGCGAGATGCCACTGGGCCCCGGCCTTGCCGCCGGCATCCTGGCCATGTTTATTGCGGCCCTTGCCCATGTCTCTCCTGCCGACGCTCCCTGGCTGAAACTGTGAACCGCACATGACCAATCCTCCGATGCTTCCCTATGGGCGCCACGTCATCGACGACGACGACGTGGCCGCCGTGGCCGCGGTGTTGAAGTCCAACGCCCTGACCGGCGGTCCCGCCGTGGATCAGTTCGAGCGCGCGCTGGCGGATGTGACCGGTGCCGCCGAGGCGGTGGCGTGCTCATCGGGCACCACGGCACTGCATCTGGCGGTCCTTGGACTCGCCCTTAAGCCAGGCGACCAAGTGGTGGTGCCGAGCCTTACCTTCCTCGCCACCGCCAATTGCGCGCGCTACGTGGGCGCCGACGTCGTGTTCGCCGATGTGGATGCCGCCACCGGCCTGATGACGCCCGAAACCTTCCGCGAAGCGCTGACGCGCGGCGGCGCTGGCCGCGTCAAGGCCGCGATCCCAGTGCACTTGAACGGCCAGGCCTGCGACATGCGGGGCCTGCGCGACGTGGCGGCCCAGCATGGGATCTCACTGGTGGAAGACGCCTGTCACGCGCTCGGAACCACCTATCCCGGCAATGATACCGTTCCTGTCGGCGCCTGCCGCGACGCGGTGGCGGCGTGTTTTTCTTTCCACCCGGTCAAGACCGTGGCCATGGGCGAAGGCGGCGCGGTCACCACCAACGATCCGGTCATGGCCGCCACCATGCGCCGCCTGCGCGGCCATGGCATGGAACGCAACCCGCTGGAGTCCTCGATCCCCGAGTTCGCGTTGGCGCCGGACGGCACGCCCAATCCCTGGTTCTACGAGATGAACGAGATCGGGTGGAATTTCCGCGCGAGCGACATCCACTGCGCCCTGGGCTTGAGCCAGCTGAAGAAACTGCCGCAATTCCTGCACCGGCGTCAGGAGCTGGTGGCCCTGTATGACACGGCGCTGAAGCCCCTGGCGCCCCTGGTGCAGCCGATCGGCCGCACGGGCGGCGCCGTGGGCTGGCACCTCTATGCCGTGCAGATCGACTTTGCGGCCGCCGGCAAGGACCGCGCCACCGTCATGCGCGCGCTGGCGGCCTTGGGCATCGGCACGCAGGTCCACTACTTTCCGGTGCATCTGCAGCCTTACTACCAGCGGCTTTATGGCCGCCGCACGCTCCCGGGCGCCGAAGCCTACTACAGCCGCTGCCTTAGCCTGCCCTTGTTTCCAGCCATGGCGGACGCCGACATCGCGCGCGTGACCGACGCGCTCGTCCGCGTGCTTGGCCGTAACTAACCGACCTTTGCGGCCCGGCGCCGCCAAAAGTGGTAGACTGCGTTTAGATTTTTTTCACGGGATCGCCGCATGGACGCTCAGACTTTCACCACCGCCAAGCTCAACATGAAAGCTTGGCGGGACTTTTGCAAAGCGCCTCACCTTAAGATCTCGCAGCGCAAGTTGATTCCCCCCGGCGCCAAGATCTTCACCATGGGCAGTTGTTTCGCCCAGGAGATCCGCGCGGCCATGTCGCGTCGCGGTTTCGCGGTCTATCCGCGTTATCTCGACGTGAAGTTTGATCCGACCCAGCAGATTTTCGACAAGATCCCTGCGCGCGACATGACACCCCATTACGACACCTTCGTCATCCGGCAGGAATTCGAGGCCGCGCTCGGCGTCTGGACCGACCGTGAGGCCGGCTTCTGGGAAGTCCGCAATGCGATGATCAACAAAATGGCCCAGGCCGAGGTGGTCTATCAGGATCCGACCCGCAAACTGAACTTCGCCAAGAGCTTGCCGCTGCTGAAGGATCTTGCCGACAAAGTTGACGTTGTCATGCGCGAGGGAATCGCTGAGAGCGACCTGATCGTCATTACGCTGGGACTCACGGAAGTCTGGCGCCACAACAAGACCGGACGCTATCTTTGCCGGCCGCCGGCCACCGGTTACGGCGGCGGCGAAGGCCTCGCGACGTTCCGGCAAAGCACCTTTGTCGAGAATTACCTCAACGTCAAAGCCACGCTGGATTTGCTGTTCTCTAAGCACCCGGAAAAGAATGTGGTGCTAACGGTATCGCCGGTGCCGCTCGAATTGACCTATTCGGGCACTGACATTGGCTCCGCCAATATGGAGAGCAAGTCGATCCTGCGCGCTGTAGCCGGGCAGATCTGCCGTGAATACGCCGAGCGCGTCACCTATTTCCCGTCCTATGAGATGGCGACGATTATGCCGTGGCCGGTGTTTCAGGAAGACAAGCGCCACGTGCTGCCGGAATTCGCCGACCGGGTAGTGACGACGTTCCACGACAACTTCTCGTAAGACCTGCGTTAAACGAGGATCTGCCTGGTGGCGTAACGCACCAGCGGAGAAAGCTTGGCGGTGTCGGTTTCCAGCCCGGCCGGCAACTTCAGTTCCGACCTGCGCTGCGGCACGATGTGTTCGTTAAACTTCGGAAGCACGGAAAAGAAAATCTCGAACACGAAGCGCGGCGCGGTCTGGGGGCGTGTGCCTTTGTGCAGGCCGCGCGTGTCCTCCAAGAAACTGGTGCCCTTGGGGCCGGTGAACACTTTGACTTCGCTCTGTGGAAAAAGGTGAAGCACCTCGGCATCGGTTTTTCGATGCTGCTCCATCCATTGCCAGAACCGCTGGAAGATCTCCGGCTGGGCGCCGAACCGCTGCGAGATCACCGGCAGGAGCACGTCCATCTCGTGGGTGCGTTCGACAAAGGCGTGGGGGCCGCTGCCCTCGGTGACATTGGTGAGGTAGACGAACAGATTGCACGATCTGAAATCGCCGCGATCGTGGTGGAACATCTGCATGCCTTCGGCCCCGCCAGGCGCCGGATACGACCACCATGCGGTGCACAGGCCGATGCTGGCCGGCGCGCCGAGATAGGCGCTGACGAGGCTGATCAGGCGCTCGTCATGCAGCAAGCGGTAGATGGGGGGACACGCACAGGCGGTGGCGGCGTGGAAATGAATGAATCCAGCATTCGGCGGCACGTCCTTCAGCAGAACATGTCCATCCGCGCCGCCGCCCGAGAGCGCGCCGGGCACGCCCTGGAAATAGCGATGGATTTCCTCGATCTCGGCATCCGTGAAGACGTTCGGAACCGGCGCATAGCCTATTTTTTGCAGCGCCTTGATGGCGGGCCGGTCACGCTCATCGAAGGTCATTTGTCCGCCGCTAAAAACCTTGGGACCGACACTGCGTGCGACGAACGCGGCGGAAGAGCGCCCCAGGGCATCCCGTGCCGGCTTATCGAGCGCGCCCTTGAGCAGATACAGCCAGAATCCTTCGAAATCCTGCATCCGGCGCAAGAACTCCGGGTCGAAAACGTCCATTGGCTTGGCTTGATTGTTCAAGAGTCGCTCGCAAGGGTCTGTTGACGAACCGAGTGGACCGGCCGCGTGCATCTAACATAGTCTACCGTCCAAACCTCGGCAAACCGGAACCTCGACAGTGGCGCAATCACCAATCCTTTCGGGCACGAAGTGCCGCCTGGAGCCGTTCGCGGAACGGCACCTCACCGAACGCTATGTCGGATGGCTGAGCGACCCGGCCGTGGTGCGCCACAGCGAACAGCGCCACCGCAAGCACGACTTGGCGTCTTGCCGCAGCTACGCCGCGTCGTTCGAGGGATCACCGCACTATTTCTGGGCGATCGTCGCCAACGACGCGAGCCTCGGGCATATCGGCAATATCAACGCCTATGTCGATACCGCCAATGGCGTCGCCGACGTGGGCATCCTGGTCGGCGAGCACGCGTCCTGGGGCCGGGGATTTGGCACCGACGCATGGCTCGCCGCCTGCCGCTTTCTGCTGCTCGATCAGAACTTACGCAAAGTGACGGCCGGCACGCTGGCCAACAACCATGGGATGCTGGCGGTGATGCGTCATTCGGGGATGCGCGAAGAGGGGCGCCGGCGGCGCCAATCCCTGTGGGAGGGCGCCGAAATCGATATGGTGGAGGCCGGTGTGATGCGCGAAGAGTTCGCCGACTTTCTTAAGCAGGGCTCAGCATAAACAGGCTTTCGTCCAGGGTATCGATCCTGGGCAGTCTCGGGTTGCCGGTCAGGCCGTGCGCAAGGCGGACGCACTCCGTAAACTCGTCGCGGCCCATGGCGAACTTGTCCTTGAGCACGTCCGGACGCACGTATGACAGGAACTCGTGGCGGTAGCGCAGTGCGTACCCGCGGGAGGGCTGGGCGCCAGCCTCTATCAGCTTCGCGCGAAGGCAATCCGCGATCGCTTTCGCCGCATCGCCCGACCGGTATCCCGGCAGGTATTGGGCAAGGACGCCATCGAATTTCTCTTTACCCTCGCTTATCGGACCCTTGCCGGACGTGAGAAACGTGGCCATCGCCGCGGCC
>CANJOI010000044.1 GCA_947475365.1 Fidelibacterota bacterium
CGAGGGGCCGCCCGGGAAGTTATTCGAAATCGTGATCCAGTTGGGCGCGATCCTGTCGGTGGTGTGGGTCTACCGCGATCTTCTGTGGCGCACGCTGCTGGGCCTTCCGCGCGAGCCGGCGGCCCAGCGCCTGACCCTTAATGTGGCGCTGGCGTTCATCCCGGCCGCCCTGGTGGGTGTCGCGGCCCATGATTTCATTAAACAGGTGCTGTTCTCGCCCTGGGTGGTGTCGGTGAGCCTGATCGTCGGCGGCATCGCGATTTTGATCATTGAGCGCAGGCCGCGCACGGCAACGGTGCACAGCACCGAAACCATGAAGCCGCTGCGGGCGCTGTCCATCGGCGCGTTCCAGTGCCTGGCGCTGATCCCCGGCGTGTCGCGCTCCGGCGCCACCATCATGGGCGCCTTGCTCCTGGGCGTGGACCGGAAGACGGCGGCGGAATTCTCGTTCTTCCTCGCCATCCCGACCATGTTCGCGGCGACGGTCTACGACGTCTACAAGAACCGCGACACCTTGAGCCTGGATGGCGCGGCGGTGATCGCGGTGGGCTTTGTGGTGTCGTTCATCGTCGCGCTGGCGGCCGTGCGCTGGCTCTTGCGCTACATCTCCGGCCACGACTTCAGCGCCTTCGCGATCTACCGGATCGTTGTCGGCGTGGTGATGCTGGGCATCCTGTTTACAGCGTCCTAAATTTTGGCGCGCGTCCGGACGGAAAACCGGAACCCACTTTTCCTGGACACGCGCTAAAGCCGGAAATCCGCGACGTGCAGGGTGCCGTCCTCACAGCCGGCGAGCAGGCGGTCGCCGTCGGTGTTCCACACCATGGCCGTGACGGCGCAGTTCTGCGCCGATGGATTGCCCATGACGATCAGGGCCGGGGTCGCCGGGCCCGGCTGGCCGATCAGCACCGTGCCGTCCTCGAAGCCCGCCGCCAGCACGTCGTGCCTGGGGTTTGACGCCACCGCCGTCACCGGCGCGCCGCCGGCATAGCCGAATTCCAAAGGTGCGCGGCCCATGGGCCCGCCGCCGGTGAACGGCCAGCAGATAATCGCGTCCGCCCCGCCGGTGGCGAGAAAATGACCGCGCCGCGTAAACGCCATGGAGCGCACCTTCGCGCCATAGCCGGTCATGCGCATGTGTTCATTGTCCGACAGCCGCCAGCCGTGCAGGGAGTTCTCCTGCATGATGGAAATGACGTAGTCGCCGTCGGGCGACCAGGCGAGATCGAGGTGCGAGCCCTTCCACTCCAGGACGGTGGCGTTGCCCTCGGCGCCCAGCCACCAGAGACTCACACCGTTGTAGTGACTGACCGCGAGACGTTTGCCTTTGGGATTGATGGCGAGGCCGCCGACCCCGGTGGGGTGCTTCAGCTTCCGCACGCCCTTCTTGTTCAGGATGGTGGCGTCCTTGCCCACGGAGTAGACCCGCGTGCCGGAGTCGGCGTGGGTCGTGACGTGGTCGATCCAGCGGCCTTTTTCCTCGGCGATCACCTCCGACACCGCCGGCGGGCCTACGCGCATCACCTTGCCGTCGTCCCCGCCCGAGAGGAAGAAGCCGGGATTGATATCCGGCGCGAGGCTCAGCACCGCTCCGTTGTGCGCTTCAACCGTGGTGGGATCTGCGTCGATATTCTCGCTGTCCACCAGGCGCACGTTGCCGTCACCGAAACCCACGCCGAACAGCCGCCCGTTGACATGGGCGGCCACGACATAGGCGTCGTATTTGCGCGTGACGACCTTGGCGCGCCGTTTGCCGGCGGTCTCCCCCTTTTCGGCCACGGGTCAGGTCCCTAAGCGGCGCAGGCGGCGAAGCCGTCGCGGAGCGCGGCCTCGTTGAGTTTGCGGCCGATGAACACCAGGCGGCTCTTGCGCTTGTCCTTGGTGGGCCAGGGGCCGGTGAAGCTGCCTTCCGAAACCATGTGCACGGCCTGGAAGACATAGCGCTGGTCGGACTTGGCCATGTTCAGGATGCCCTTGGAGCGCAGAATGTTCTGGCCCTCTGCCAGGAGCAGGCCGGAGATCCAGTCGCTGAACTTGGCGGGGTCAACCGGCTTGTCGAGCATGACCGACAGGCTGCGGATTTCTTCGTCATGCAGAGGGTTCGCCCCCTCTTTTTCATGGTGCCCGTGGTGGTGGTGATGGTCGTGGCCGCCTTCCAGGAAATCCGGGTCGAGGCCGATGATGCGGTTCAGGTCGAACGACCCGCGGTCGAGGATCTGGTCGAGGTCGATATTGCTGCGCACCGTGTGGTGGACCTTGGCGAAGGGATTGATGGTGCGGATGCGCGCCTCAATCTTGGCCAGCTCCTCCTTGCTTACCAGGTCGGTCTTGTTCAACAGGATGACGTCGGCGAAGGCGATCTGCTCCTCGGCTTCATCGGCGTCCTCGAGACGCAGGCCCACATGCTTGGCGTCCACCACGGTGACGATACTGTCGAGGCGCGTGCGCTTCTTGACGTCATCGTCGGTGAAGAAGGTCTGGGCCACCGGGGCCGGGTCCGCCAATCCGGTGGTTTCCACCAGGATGGCGTCGAACTTGTCCTTGCGCTTGATGAGGCCGCCGATGATGCGGATCAGGTCGCCGCGCACGGTGCAGCAGATGCAGCCGTTGTTCATCTCGAACACTTCCTCGTCGGCGCCCACCACCAGGTCGTTGTCGATGCCGATCTCGCCGAACTCGTTGACGATCACGGCGTATTTCTTGCCGTGGTTCTCGGTCAGCACCCGGTTGAGCAGCGTGGTCTTGCCCGCGCCCAGGTAGCCGGTGAGCACGGTGACGGGGATCTGGGGGAGAGCGGCGGGAGCCGGGGTGTCGGACATGGGGAAACTCCTAAAGCATGTCCAGGAAAAGGGGGAACCGGTTTTCCGTCCGGACATGCGTCAAAACAAGTATCCGCGGAATATAAGGCGCGAACCGCCGTTCGGTAGGTCTTAAAACGAAACCGGCGCGGCCTTTATGCAAGGCCGCGCCGGGAAACACGTCATGGCGGAGAGACTTACGCCTATTCGGCGGCTTCGTCTTCCACGCTCTCTTCCGCTTCGGGCGCTTCCGTGCCCAGCAGCTTCTCGGCGTCTTCGGCGCGCTCCAGGAGGGCGGCCGCGGCCTGCAGGTTGGCTTCTTCCACCGAACGGGCGACGGTGAATTCCACGTCGACCTTCACTTCCGGGTGCAGGCGGACCGAGGTTTTGAAGGTGCCCAGGGTCTTGACCGGGTTGTTCAGCATCACCGAGGCGCGGTCGACGGCGTAACTCTTCTCGATCAAGGCGTCACCGATGTCGCGGGCGGTGACCGAACCGTACAGCTGGCCGCCTTCGCCGGCCTGGCGGACGATGATCAGCTTGGTGCCGTCCATCTTCTTGGCCAGAACCTGGGACTCGTCGCGGCGCTTGATGTTCAGCGCTTCGAGTTCGGCGCGCTTGGATTCGAAGAACGCCTTGTTGTCCTTATTGGCGCGCAGCGCCTTCTTCTGCGGGAAAAGGAAATTGCGGGCGAAACCCGGGCGCACCTGCACCACGTCGCCCATCTGGCCCAAACGCTCGATACGTTCCAACAAAATCACGTCCATCACTGTCCTCCTGGCTGCTGAGCTTCGATGCGGCTGCGCAGCGCGAAAAAATGTTCCACCATACCAACGGTCACCAGCACGATCAGCGCGACGGCCGGAAACCTCAAAGCACACACATAAAACACCGCCAAGGCTACGCGCGGGTAACTCAACCGGCCGGCGACGGTGTGCGCCACCGCCAGGCCTTGCAACACCGGAACCAAACACAACGCGACCGCCGCATTGCCGGCAATGAACCCGGCGTCGCCCTCAATCGTTACCGCCGCGACCGCCGCGGCCCCGAACAGGAGCAGCGACCAGAGCGGCGCCGTGAAGCGCTTGTAGAGGGGCGTTTCGATCAACGCGATCCCCATACGCTTCAGCATCAGTTGCCCGAGCACCGCGCTCACCAGCGCGCGCAAGGACCAGTTCCAGGCGGCGGCCCCGGGCAGGATGCCCGCGATCTTGCGCACGATGTCCGCGCGCGCGGCCGCCAAATCAACACCACCGCCCGTGACGGCCGGAGCCGCCGCGAGCATTTCGTCCAGGCGCCCGCGCAACACGGTCTCGATGGTTCCGTCGCCGGCTTCCTGGGACATGCCCAGAAGACCGGCGGCCACCAAGGCCACGGCGCCCACGGCCATGACCGCGATCGCCTTGCCGAGCGCCTCGCCCGATGGTCCGCCTTCCTGGGCCCCCTGGTTAAGAGGTGGCCGCACGAACCGGGTTATCACCGCCACCGGCGCCGCATCGACCACGAGATAGAGCGCGGCCAGCACGAACGAACCGGTGAGCACCGTCACCGTCACCGCACCGCTGACCACCGCCACGGGGAGGAACATCGGCCCCAACCCCAGGGCGGCCATCGCCAGCGGCAACGGCGACAACATCGCACCGAATAAAACGCCCAGGATGGACCCTTTGAAGAAGGCCACCAGCAGCGCCCCGCCGAGGGCGCCAGCGCCGACGGCAAGGGTGCTTGGACGGTTCATTCCGGTTCTCGTCTGGTCTCCTTAGACCGCGACGACGTAAGGCAGCAGGCCCAGGAAGCGGGCGCGCTTGATGGCCACGGCCAGTTCGCGCTGCTTCTTGGTGGACACGGCGGTGATGCGGCTCGGCACGATCTTGCCGCGCTCAGAGATGTAGCGCTGCAGCAGCTTCACGTCCTTGTAGTCGATCTTCGGCGCATTCGCGCCCGTGAACGGGCAGGTCTTGCGGCGGCGGAAGAAAGGTTTACGGCCAGGCGCGGGCATTAGGCTTCTCCACCAGAGGTTTCTTCACGCGGACGACGGCCGGAGCTGAAGCGGCCACCGCCGCCGCCGCCATCGCGGTCGCCACGATCGCGGCCGCCGCCGAAGCCGCCACGGTCACCACGGCCGGAGCCGAAGAAGCCGCCGCGGCCGGTGTCGGGACGGTCTTTGTTGGCGAGAACCGCCGACTGGCCTTCTTCATGCACTTCGACGCGCACGGTCAGATACCGCAGCACGTCTTCATTGATGCGCATGCGGCGCTCGTATTCATTGATCGCCGCCGGCGGGGCGTCGATGTTGAAGAGCACGTAGTGGCCCTTGCGGTTCTTCTTGATGCGGTAGGTGAGCGAACGCAGGCCCCAGCTTTCACGCTTGGTAACCTTGCCGCCGCCTTCGGCCAGAATGTTTGTGAGTTCATCGGCGAGGGAGTCCACCTGGGTGGTGGCGATGTCCTGACGCGCGATAACCACGCTCTCGTAAAGAGGCATGTAGCAACTCTCCTTATGGCTTATCTCGTCCGGGAACGTCCGACCATCGGCCGCCCGGCATAGCCGGCGGGTTGCCGCCGGCAAGGAGCTATGTAAGGGCGCGGAATATACACATTAGTTCCGGGCCGGCAAGGCGTTCAGCCATATATCGCGACTCCGGTCTGGGTCATTTTTAAAGCACTTATATTTAATTAAATCAATACTTTGTCGTAAATTATAGCCCCGGTGCCAGATTGCCGCGGGCGCGATTTCTTGACATTGGACCCCCGGGCGGGCACCTCTCGCCCCCGAAGCACTGTCAGGGGAGGACAGGGATAAAATGAGTTGGGCGTATGTTTTTCCGGGGCAAGGTTCCCAGGCCGTGGGCATGGGCAAAGATCTGGCTGCCGCCTTTTCCGCGGCCCGTGAGATCTTCCAGGAAGTCGACGAGGCCCTGAAGCAGAACCTCTCCAAGATCATGTTCGAGGGGCCGGGCGACGAACTCACCCTCACCGAAAACGCCCAGCCGGCGCTGATGGCCGTGAGCCTCGCGGTGATCAAGGTGCTGGAGACGCAAGGCAAGATCACCATCCGCAACACCGCCCGCTATGTGGCGGGCCATTCGCTGGGTGAGTATTCGGCGCTGGCGGCCGCGGGCTCGCTCACGCTGTCCGACGCGGCGCGCCTTCTGAAGACCCGCGGCCAGGCCATGCAGAAAGCCGTGCCGGTGGGCGAGGGCGCCATGGCGGCGCTGCTCGGTCTCGACGCGGACCAGGCGGTGAAGATTGCCACGGAAGCCTCGGCCAACGGTGAAATCTGCACCGTCGCCAATGACAACGGCCCGGGCCAGGCGGTGGTCTCCGGACATAAAGCCGCCGTCGAGCGTGCCACGGTGATCGCCAAGGACCACGGCGCGAAACGGGCCATGTTGTTGCCGGTGAGCGCGCCGTTCCATTGCCCGCTCATGAAACCCGCCGCCGATGTGATGGCCGAGGCGCTCGCCGCCGTGACCATCAAGGCGCCGGTCGTGCCGGTGATCGCCAATGTCACCGCCGCCACCGTCATCGACCCCGAGGAGATCAAGCGGCTGCTGGTGGAACAGGTCACCGGCATGGTGCGCTGGCGTGAAAGCGTGCACCTGATGAAGGAAGCCGGCGTCACCATGTTGATCGAAGCCGGCGCCGGAAAAGTCCTGACCGGGCTGACCAAACGCATCGACGGCGATCTCACGGGCGTCAGCCTGCAGACCCCGCAGGATATCGAAGCATTCGCGGCTAAAGCTTAGGAATTCCCATGTTTGATCTCACCGGTAAAACCGCTCTGGTCACCGGCGCTTCGGGCGCCATCGGGGGCGCCATCGCCCGCGGCCTGCATGCGCAAGGCGCGGTCGTGGCGTTGTCCGGCACCCGGCGCGAAGCGCTCGAAGCGCTCGCCGCCGACCTCAAGGAGCGTACGCATATTGTCGTCGCCGATCTTGCGCAGGATGACGCGGTGGAGAAGCTGGTGCCCGAGGCGGAAGCGGCCATGGGTAAGCTCGACATCCTGGTCAACAACGCCGGTGTCACCCGCGACGGCCTGATCATGCGCATGAAGGACGAAGACTTCTGGCAGGTGATCGGCCTTAACCTGGGCGTCGCCTTCAAGCTGTCGCGCGCCGCCGTGAAGGGCATGATGAAGCGCCGCTTCGGGCGTATCATCAATATCTCCTCGGTGGTGGGCGTTACCGGCAACCCCGGCCAGGCCAACTATGTGGCGGCCAAAGCCGGGCTGATCGGGCTCACCAAGTCGCTGGCCCAGGAAGTCGGCAGCCGCGGCATTACGGTTAACGCCATCGCCCCCGGCTTGATCGCCTCGGCCATCAGCGACAAGCTCACGGAAGAGCAGAAAGCCCGATTCCTGGACGGCATCCCGGTGGGGCGGATCGGCGAAGGCGCGGACATAGCCGCCGGCGCGGTCTACCTCGCCAGCACGGAAGCCAGTTACGTGACCGGCCAGACCCTGCATGTGAATGGCGGCATGGCCATGATTTAACACGCGAAATCGCGTGTTAAGGGCGGGGGCGTCCGCCCTAGCCAAGAAAAATGTTATATGCTACTGACAGCCTCCCCGGGGACCCCCCTGGAACGCAAAGTGGTTGTCTGATGGGGCCTGGAACGGCCCAATCCACCGAGCCGACAGCCGCCGAGCCAACATATGCGATACCAACAGCCGCAAAAAATTGAGGAATGACGAATGAGCGACGTCGCCGACCGCGTGAAAAAGATTGTCGTTGAGCACCTGGGCGTGGAAGAAGCCAAGGTCACCGACAACGCGAGCTTTATCGACGACCTGGGCGCCGACAGCTTGGACACCGTCGAGCTGGTCATGGCGTTCGAAGAGGAATTCGGCGTCGAAATCCCCGATGACGCGGCGGAAAAGATCCTGACCGTGAAGGACGCGATCGCCTTCATTCAGGCGAACGCCAGCAAATAGTTTTTTGGCCATGCCGGGTCTGTCCAACAGGCCGCATGACCACACTTGGAATATGCGTCATGGGGCCTTGGGCATTCGACCGGGTCCCATGATCATTTCTGGCTAACCCCGTTACTGTAGCCATCTGAACGGAAATAGGCGCGACCATGGCCTTTGAAAACAAGCGCATTGTCGTCACCGGCATTGGGTTGACCACGCCGCTCGGCGTTGGCGTCACCGGCAATTGGAACTCCCTGATCGCCGGAAAATCCGGCCTCGGCACCATCACCAAGTTCAAGGTCGACGACCTGCCGTGCCGTGTCGGCGGCGCCGTGCCGACCGCCGAGGATCATCCGCTGCGTTTCATCGCCGACGCCGTGGTCTCCCCCAAGGAGCGCCGGCGCATGGACGACTTTATCGTCTTTGCGATGTCCGCGGCTGAAGAAGCCATCAAGGACTCCGGCTGGGTGCCGCCCACCGACGAAGCGCGCGAACGTACCGGGGTGATGATCGGCTCCGGCATCGGCGGCCTCGAGACCATCGACGACACCTCCAAGACACTCGAAGCCCAAGGGCCCCGGCGCGTCAGCCCGTTCTTCATTCCGGCCAGCCTCATCAATCTCGCGTCCGGCCAGGTCTCCATCCGTCACGGCTTCAAGGGCCCCAACCACGCGCCGGTCACGGCCTGCGCCACCGGCGCCCATGCCATTGGCGATGCGGCGCGCCTGATCAAATACGGCGACGCCGACGTCATGGTCGCGGGCGGCGCTGAATCCGCGTTGTGCCGCCTGGGCATCGCCGGGTTCGCCGCCATGAAGGCGCTCTCCACCAGCTACAACGACACGCCCGAGAAAGCCTCGCGCCCATGGGACAAGGGCCGCGACGGGTTCGTCATGGGCGAAGGCGCGGGCGTCCTGGTGCTCGAGGATTACGAGCACGCCAAGAGGCGCGGCGCGAAAATCTATGCCGAGATCATGGGCTACGGCCTCTCCGGCGACGCCTACCATCTCACCGCGCCGGCGGAAGACGGCTCGGGCGGGTTCCGCGCCATGCGCGCGGCCCTGAAGGACGCGGGCCTCAACGCCGACCAGATTGATTACGTCAACGCCCACGGCACCTCGACCCCGCTCGGCGACGAAATCGAACTCAAGGCGGTGAAACGCCTGTTCGGCGACCAGGCCTATAAGCTCTCCATGTCATCCACCAAGTCGGCGATCGGCCACCTGCTCGGCGCCGCTGGCGCGGTCGAGGCGATCTATACCCTGCTCGCGCTCCGCGACAGCATCGCGCCGCCGACCTTGAACCTGGATGATCCGTCTGAGGGGTGTGACATCGATCTGGTGCCGCACAAGGCCAAGGAGCGGAAGATCCGCTACGCGCTGTCCAACTCCTTCGGTTTCGGCGGCACCAACGCCGCCGTGGTCATCGGCCCCGCCCCGTAAGCGCCAGAGCATCATGGCCCGGCTGTTTTTCTGGTTCCTCGGGCTTGTGGTGGTCGCCGCCGGCCTCGCTGTCGGGGCTTACGTGTGGTTCGACCGGGAAGTAAACGCGCCCGGGCCTTTGCTGGTCGCCACCACCATCATCATCCAGCCGGGATCGGGTACGCCGGCGATCGCGCGCGTGCTCGCCGGGCTGGGCGTGGTCCGCTATCCGCTGGTGCTGGAACTGGAAGCGCGCCGTTCGGGCAAGGCGCGCGCGCTGAAACCGGGCGAGTATCGCTTCGAGCCCGGCGTCACCGTCACGGCCGCCATCGATAAACTGGTGCGGCATGACGTGGTGGCGCGGTTTGTCACGATCCCCGAGGGCCTGACCGCCGGCGAGGCCATGTCCATCCTCGGCGCCGCGCCCGGCATGACCGGCGACATTAAGGATGCGCCCCCGGAAGGCGCGATCCTGCCGGAGACCTACCGCTATGAATGGGGCGACACGCGTGAGACTTTGGTCGCGCGTATGAAGACCGCCCGCGCCGCGGTGCTGAAGGAACTCTGGGACGCGCGTGCGCCGAACCTGCCGCTCGATAGCCCCGAGCAAGCCCTGGTGCTGGCGAGCGTTGTGGAGAAGGAAACCGGCATCGCCGCCGAGCGCCCCCGCGTCGCCGCGGTGTTCATCAATCGCCTGCGCAAGGGCATCCGGCTGCAGTCGGACCCCACGGTGATCTATGGCCTCGCGCCCAAGACCGGCGCCCTCGACCGCGCCATCACCCGCGCCGATCTCGACCAGGCGACTCCTTACAACACCTATGTCATTGATGGCCTGCCGGCTGGCCCCATCTGCAATCCCGGCCGGGCGGCTATCGCGGCCGTGCTGTCGCCGGCGGCATCGGACGAGCTTTATTTCGTGGCCGACGGCAGCGGCGGCCACGTCTTCGCGACCACGCTCGAGCAGCATAACCGCAACGTCGCCGCTTGGCGGAAGCTGAACAAACACTGATAGGTTGCCGCTTCGTGATCCCCCGTTGCGGGAAAATGCACTAGTCTGACGCCAGTCTTTCCAAACACCGGATCAGCCGCAGCAATGCTCGAATATCTTCTCGATCCCCAAACCTGGGCCGCTTTCCTGACACTGACCGTGCTGGAGATCGTGCTGGGCATCGACAATCTGGTGTTCCTGGCGATTACCTCGGCACGTCTGCCGGCGGAACAGCAAGCCAGCGCCCGCAGGATCGGCCTGATCATGGCGCTGTTCTTGCGCGTCGGCCTGTTGCTGCTGTTGTCGTGGATCGCCGCCCTCACCAAGCCGCTGTTCACGGTCATGGAATTCGCCGTCAGCGGCCGCGATATCGTCTTGGGTTTGGGCGGGTTGTACCTACTTTACAAAGGTGTGCAGGAAATCCATGCCAGTGTCGAAGGTCACGATGAAGGCGGCGGCGAAAGGCGCACCGCCTCTTACGCCTCCGTGATCGCGCAGATCATGGTGCTCGACCTGGTGTTCTCGCTCGATTCCATCATCACCGCTGTCGGCATGACCAACAATCTGCCCGTCATGATCGCCGCGATCTTCGTCGCGATTTTTGTCATGATGTTCGCGGCCGGGCCGGTATCAGGCTTCATCAACACCCATCCGACCGTGAAGATGCTGGCGCTCTCCTTCCTGATCCTTGTGGGCTTCGTACTGGTGGCGGACGCCGCGCACTTCCATATTGAACGCGGCTATCTCTACTTCGCCATCGCCTTTTCCATCGGCGTTGAGTGCCTCAATCTTGTCCGTGACGCCAGGGCTAGGAAAAGGAACGCCGCGCGCGGATGACGGGCATCTCCAAGGCGGAGCAGGACAAAAAGCAGGGGCCGCTCCGGCGATTTTGGGGCGCCCTTGGGCCGGGACTGATCACCGGCGCCGCCGATGACGATCCCAGCGGCATCGCCACTTACTCCCAGGCGGGCGCCCAGTTCGGTTACGGCCTGGGCTGGACCCTGTTCCTGACCTTCCCGCTGATGGCGGCGATTCAAATCATCTCCGCGCTGATCGGCGCCAAGACCGGAAAGGGGCTCACGCCCAATATCGCCGAACGGCTGCCGCGCCCGGTGCTGCTAGGGCTGGTGGTGCTGCTGGTCGTCGCCAATACAGTGAACATCGCCGCCGACCTCGCCGCCATGGGCGACGCCATGACCCTGATCGCCGGCGGCAACCGGTTGTACTTCGCCGCGGGCTTCGGCGTCGCCTGCCTCACAGCCGAGGTCTTGATCCCTTATCACCGCTACGCCGGCTATCTGAAGCTCGCCGCGCTGGTGCTGCTGATCTATGTGGCGGCGGCCTTGAGCGTGGATGTGTCCTGGTTCGCGGTGCTGAAAGGCCTCGCGGTTCCCAGCCTCACCGTCGACAAGGATATGCTGCTGACGGTGGTGGCGATCTTCGGCACCACCATCAGCCCCTATCTGTTCTTCTGGCAAGCGTCCCAAGAGGCGGAGGACGCGCGGCTGGTGAAACGCGCGCACGCCGCTGTGGGCAACGTCTTCGGCCGCATCTCCTTCGACACCTGGAGCGGCATGGCGTTTTCCAACTTTATCGCCCTGTTCATCATGATCACGACCGCGGCCACATTGCATGCGCAAGGGATCACCAAGCTGGACAGCGCCGCCCAGGCCGCCGAGGCGCTGAGGCCCATTGCCGGGGATTTTACCTTCATCCTGTTCGCGCTCGGCATCATCGGCACCGGCCTGCTGGCGGTGCCGGTGCTCGCGGGCTCGGCGGCCTACGGCGTCGCGGAAGCGTTTGGGATGCGCGGAAGTCTGGAACTGCCCGCCAGCCGCGCGCTCGGCTTTTACGGCATCGTGGGCGCGGCCACCTTGGGCGGCGTCGCGCTGGCGTCGAGCAGCATCAGTCCCATCACCATGTTGTTCTGGGCCGCGGTGATCAACGGCGTCGTCGCCGTGCCGATCATGATCGCCATGATGCTGGTGGTGACCGGCGCCGAGGCCGGCAAGCGTTTCGGGTTGCCGCCTTGGATCAAGGTTCTGGGATGGCTCAGCGCCGCCGTCATGGGGATCGCGGTGGCCGCGCTGTTCTGGAGCACCTTAGCCAGCGACGGCGCTTGAGTTCACGTCATCGATCTGAAGCTCATCGCGCAGGGACAATCCGGCGGTCAGCCGTCCAAAAATGCGCCGGACCGGACCGGGCTTGAGCCGCATGATGGTGGGCGTCGCGTAGATGCCGTCCCGCAAGGCCGCGCCGGGATCGTCGAGCACATCGATCACATCGATCCGCGCGGCGCCGAAGTCCTTGACCAACTGATGCTCGAGATCGCGCGCGGCGGCGATGGCTTCCAGCGCCGCGGGTGTGCGGCCCGTGACATAAAGCCGCAGGTGGACGCCCGCCGGCTCATGGGATGAGGCCCCTGATGCACTCATGGTCAGCGGGCCGCCTGCGAGAGGGGCGGCGCGTAGGTTCTGGGCGCCGGCTCGATGTCATGGCACGCCAGCACACCCTCGGCGATGGCGCGGATTTCCGCGACGGTCAGCGGCTTGCGCGCCAGTTCGAACAGCACACCCCGGCCGCGCAGATCTTTCAGCGGCTCCAGGAACTCACCATAGAAGCCGGTGACCAGATAGACCGGCAGCTCCGGATAGAGCCCGCGCAAGGCCGCCAGTGTTTCCACGCCCGACAGGCCGGGCATATTCAAGTCGAGGAACACGAGGTCCGGCTTCACGGCGCCGGCCGATTCGATCCCAGCTTGGCCCGAGGCCGCGCCCACGGGCGCATAATCCCGGTAATCCAGGGCGGCGATGAAGGAGTCGCGCACCGCGCCGTCGTCGTCGATCACCAGGATTCGTTTCATTTTCCCTGCATTCCCAACGGATTGTCTTTTACCCTCGGTTTAGTAGCCCTGGGAACAAACTCTTCTCTTGCGCGAGCTTCGCCGTCCGCAGATAGTTTCGATACAAAATTATCGCTACTAAAAACAAGTGTCTTTGTATGGCGTTTGTTTTTGCCGGGTTGGGGAGCCCGGAGGTGGCGGACCTGATGGGGATCAGGGCGCGGCAACGAGACGGCACGAGAGGGGCACCACAATGGCATTCAGCGGCGAGAGCACCAGCGATGTCTTCGGCCTCCGGCGCGCGACGCGGATCGGGGGTCGGCCCGGCCTGCCGCCGCCGACCAGTCCGCGCTTTGGCGATCAGCCCTATCGTCACATGGTCGAGCAGGCGGTCGATGGGCTCCTGGTGGTAGCCAATGACGACGGACGCATTGTCTACTGCAATCCCGCCGCCGCGACGCTGCTGCAGTCATCGCGCGAGACCCTGACCGGGAGCCCCTTTGGATTACCGGTGACGCAGGCCGAAGACGCGGCCGCGGTGGAGATTGTCACCGGCGGCGAACCAGTGTTCGTGGACATGCATACCCGTTCGATCTCCTGGCAAGGCCGCGGCGCCACCCTGGTGTCGCTGCACGACGTCAGCGCGCGGCGGTCGGCCGAGGCGCGCATCGAGATGCAGGCCAAGGCGCTCGAGGCTGCCGCCAACGGCATCTACATTATCGAGAAGGGCGGGGTGATCTCCTGGGCCAACTCGGCGTTCACCGCCATGACCGGCTATGGGCCCGACGAACTCTGCGGCCAGCCGGTGGCGATCCTGGCGCCGCCGTCACCGGACGATGCCGCGCACGCCGACTTGTGGACCAGGCTGATCGCCGGCGAAACCTGGAAGGGCCGCATCGTCAACCTGCGCAAGGACGGCACCAGCTACACCGCCGAGCAGACCGTGACGCCGATCACCGACATCACCGGGCGCCTCTCGCATTTCGTCGCCATCCAGGAAGATATCTCCGCGCGGCTCAAGACCGAAGGCGAGCTGATCCGGCTCACCGAATACGACGGCGTCACCGGGCTGCCCAACCGCAATGTGTTCATGCACCGGGCCAAGGCCGCCATCGAGCGCGCCAGCCGCGCCAAGGCCATGGTGGCGGTGATGGTGCTCGACCTCGACAATTTCAAAGCCATCAACAACACCCTGGGTCATGAAACCGGCGATAAGTTTCTGGCGGCGGTGGCGAGCCGCATTTCCGGCCTGATGCGGTCCAGCGACACCCTGGCGCGCTTCGGCGGCGACGATTTCGCCATCCTGTTCGAAAACGTCACCGACATGGCCGCGGCCAGCCGCACGGTGCGCAGCTTCCTCAACTCCTTCCGCGATCCCTTTGTGGTGGACGGACATACGATCGAGGCTACGGCCTCCATCGGCATCGCCGCATTTCCCAAGGATGATATCGACCCGCCGTCCCTGTTGCGCCACGCCGAACTCGCCATGTATCAGGCCAAGGCCGAAGGCCGCGATGCGTTCCGCTATTTCGACCGCGAGATGGACGCCGATATCCGCCGGCGCGTGCAGCTCGAGGCCGATTTGCGTCATGCGGTCGAGGGCAACCAGCTCTGGCTGGCCTACCAGCCGCAACTGGACCTCGCCAGCGGTCAAATCGTCGGCGCCGAGGCCCTGATCCGCTGGAATCACCCCGCGCGCGGTTTGATCTCGCCCGGCGAATTCATCCCGATCGCGGAAGCGTCCAGCCTGATCCTGCCTATCGGCGACTGGATCATCGAGGAGATCTGCCGCCAGCACATGATCTGGCAGGTGCAGGGCCTGCCGGAATTACGGCTCGGGTTCAACGTGTCGGGCGTCCAGTTCCGGCAGAAGGATCTTTTCAACAAGGTCGCGACCACCCTGGCGCGGTCCGGCCTGTCCGCCAAGATGCTCGATATCGAGATCACCGAGACCGTGGCCATGGAGCGTACCGGCTGTGTGCAGCAGAATGTCGATCGGCTGACGGCTGCTGGTATCTCCATGTCCATGGACGACTTCGGCACGGGCTACTCATCGCTCTCCAATCTTCAGGCCTTTCCGGTCTGCCGTTTGAAAGTCGACGGCTCCTTCGTGAAGGGGATCGGGGCCAAACGCGACGACGAGAAGATTGTCGAAGCGGTGGTGCGCCTCGGCCAGAGCATGGGGCTCACCGTGGTGGCCGAAGGCGTCGAAACCCTGGCGCAGCTGGAGTTCCTGCGGGGCCTGGGCTGCGATGAAATCCAGGGCTATTACATCTCAAAGCCCCTGCCGCCGGAGGACTTCCGCCGCTTTGTCGCGGATTTCCGCATGCCTGCCTCCTAGCTAACGGCGAAAACCGCAGATATAACAGGCCTCTCTCAGCGGGGGCCGAATGACGGTGATTGTGACCAGTATGACGGGGTTTGCCCGGGCGGAAGGCCGCCTGGCGGGCAAGACCCCCATGGCGTGGTCCTGGGAAGCCAAGAGCGTCAACGGCAAGAACCTGGAAGTGCGCATGCGCACGCCGCATGGGTTCGAAGGCCTGGAAATCCCCGCCAAGCAGGCCGCGGCGGACCTGTTCGCCCGCGGCTCGCTCAACCTGCTCCTGACGGTCAGCAGCGAAACCGCATCGCGCGAGTCGGTGGTCGACGAAGCCGTTCTCGACGGACTGATCGCGCTCGCGGCGCGCAAGGCTGGCGCCGGCGTTGCCCCGGCGGCCCTGGATGGCCTGATGGCCCTGGCCCAAAGCCGCGAAGCGGCGGCGCCGCTCGACGCCGACGCCGTCACCGCGCGCGATGCCGCTCTCCTCGTCGGCCTCAAAAGCGCGCTGGCCGCCCTCGCCAAGGCGCGGCGCGAAGAGGGTGCGAAACTGGGTGTCATCGTCGCCGACCAGATCTCCACGATTGAAAGCCTGTGCGCCGAGGCCCGCACGCTGGCGGCCTTGCAACCGGAGGCCATGAAAGCGCGCTTGCTGCAACAGGTGCAGGACCTGGCCAAGGACGTGCCGGCGCTCTCGCCCGATCGCCTCGCCCAGGAGACCGTGATGCTGGCGGTGAAATACGATCTGCGCGAGGAGCTCGACCGCCTGACCGCCCATGTCGCCCAGGCCCGCGAGATCCTGGCCAAGGGCGAGCCCTGCGGCCGGCGCCTTGATTTCCTGTCGCAGGAGTTCAACCGCGAGGCCAATACCCTGTGCTCCAAGTCCTCCGACCTGGCGCTCACGCGCGTGGGCCTTGGGCTCAAGTCGGTGATCGATCAGTTCCGCGAGCAAATACAGAATATCGAATGAGCAGTTTTACCAATGCAGGGGGCCCCATCGCCCGCCGCGGATTGATGCTGGTGCTGTCCTCGCCTTCGGGCGCCGGCAAGACTACGATCTCGCGTCTGCTCCTGGAATCCGAACCCAATCTCAGCATGTCGATCTCGGTGACCACGCGCCCGCCGCGACCGGCCGAGATAGACGGCAAGGACTACTTCTTCGTCAGCGAGGCGCATTATCACGCCATGGTCGCCGACCGGGCGCTGCTGGAGCACGCGCGTGTGTTTGACAACTACTACGGCACGCCCAAGTCCCATGTGGAGAACGAACTGGGCCGCGGCCGTGATGTGCTGTTCGACATCGACTGGCAGGGCACCCAGCAGCTGGCCGCCAACGCGCGCCAGGACCTGGTCAGCATCTTCGTGCTGCCGCCGTCGCTCACGGAACTCGCCCGGCGTCTCCGGGAGCGCGCCCAGGATTCCGAAGATGTGGTCAAAAAGCGCATGGGCCGCGCCGCCGACGAAATGAGCCATTGGCCGGAATACGATTACGCCATCATCAACCATGATGTGCAGGAGAGCCTGGCCCGCGTGAAGGCGATCCTCACCGCCGAGCGCCTGCGCCGCCACCGGCAGACCGGCCTGGTCGAATTCGTCAATGGCATGCGCGGCGAGCAATAGGCCAGAACGCTGCCTCAGTAACTTCTGCTGTTTTTAGTGTGCGCGCGTTTCCCGCGCGCGGGCATGCGCGGCGAAGGCTAAGCCTTCCCCGCATCCACGACATTGGCAATCGCGCAGAACTGCTGAACCGACAGTGTCTCCGCGCGCGCCGTGGGCTCGACGCCGGCCGCGCGGCAGATGCGTTCTCCATCGATCAGCGCGGTCCCGGTTACCAGCGGCAGCAGGCTCTGGCGCAGCATCTTACGGCGTTGTCCAAAAGCCGCCGCCGTGACGCGTTCCAGGGTCGCACGGCGCGCGGGCGCCAGCGGCTCCTTGCGCGGCACCAGCTGCACCACCGTCGACTGCACCTGCGGCGGCGGCGTGAACGCTTTCGGGTTGACGTGGAACAGCGGTCCCACGTCGCACAGCCACTGGGC
>CANJOI010000045.1 GCA_947475365.1 Fidelibacterota bacterium
CGCGGACTTCTTCCCGATTGTAGGAAATGTGGCTGCCGTAGCCGCTCCATTCGAAGCGGATCACGGGGCTTTGCGGCAGAGCCCTGGGCAGGCCGCTGTAATCGACCCGCAAGGACAATGCACCGGCGGCATAGGCCTCGCTGGTGACCTCAAGTGTGGCCGCGCAGCAGCCTGATCCCGTCGCGCTTTGCCACCGATAGGTGGCCGACGCCCCTGCTGTCGCGGGCGTGAGAGCCAATATCAGAACGGCGATGGCCGCGCGCACGAAGTGCCCCTCAGGCTTTCGGGTGTTCCCGCGGGACGTTGCGGGAGGAACGGGATATTGCACGTTGCGATAACGGCGGAACGGTGCTTTTGTGACGGCCCGCCTGGAATTAATGTGTCCCTAAATATGGGTTCAAGCGAGGCGAGCTTTCATGCGCATCGACATCGTTTTCGACACGGTTTGCCCCTGGTGTTTCGTCGGCAAGCGCCGGTTCGACCGGGCGCTCAAGATGCGCCCCAACCTCAAGCCGGAAGTGCGCTACCGCTCGTTCCTGCTCAACCCCGATCTGCCGGCGGGCGGCGTGGACCGGCGCGAATATCTCGAGCGGAAATTCGGGGGCAGCCACCAGTTCGATCGCATTGCAGAGGCTTTGACCTATACCGGCCGCGGCGAGGGCATCGCCTTTGCGCTCGACAAGATTAAACGCACGCCCAATTCCGCCAACTCTCACAGGCTGGTGCGCCTCGCCCACACCTTGGGCCGCCAGCACGAGGCCGTGGAAGTGCTGTTCACGGCCTATTTCGAGCGCGGGCTCGACGTTGGCAATGTCGAAGTGCTGATCCGGCTGGCGGAGGAATTGGGAATCGAGCGCGCCATGGCGCACGCCCATCTTACGGGCGACAACGACCTGAACGCGGTCTACACCGAGAACGCGCGCATGCACCGTTTAGGCATCACCGGCGTGCCCTGCTACATCTTCAACGACGGACGCGCCATCGCCGGAGCCCAGGAGCCCGAGATCCTGGTGCGCATGCTCGACATGGCCGTGGCTCAGGATGCGGACCGGCCGCCCATGCAGAGCATCGGCTAGCCGGCTCATTCTCGCCCGCGGGCTATTTGGCAGGGCGCAAACGCCGGAGCCCGCTGGCCCGGACACAACCCCTCACAACATGACGTATATAAGCAAAAGAGCCCCATAATCTCTGGGTGTATTCCTTTGCACGATGGGGTTTTTACCTCCCCTCATTAAGTTTTCCGTAATCCCCCGCTGGAATCCTCCCCATGCGAGTCGGGCGGAGTCGTCTCCCGGCGGTCGGAAGGTTCATATGTCGGACGAATTCGAAGTCATCGATCATGTTTTCCAGATGGTGGGCCTCACCAAGGAAAAGCTCCAAGCCGTGTGCCGCCGTTCCTGCCGCGCGGGTTTCCGCGTGTTTCTGGATGCCGCCGATCCGACAACCATTCCTGCGGTGCGCATCTATCGCGTCGAATTCGAGCAGGTCGAAGACCGCGACCGCACGCGCATCGCCATGCGGTTCGTTGAGAAGGAAATGGCGGAGTTGAACAAGGAGGCCGCGGCGCGCGCCGTGGCGCCCAAGCAGGCCGCCAAGCCCGCGCCCGCCGCCGCCAAGACACCGGCCGCCACCCGCCTCGCGCCCGCCTAATCCCCTTCTATTTTATACCGTCCGCCATCGTCGCCATCATGCCGAGCACGGCCTGAAGGCCTTTGACACGCATGTTCGGCGTCTCCCACGGCCTGATGAACACCAGCTTGTGGTCCGGCCGGAGTTTTACAGTCCCCGCCTGTTTGCCGATAAAGTCCACGAGCCCGGCCGGGTTCGGGAACGTGTTATTACGCAATGACACCACGGCGCCCTTGGGGCCCGCGTCCACCTTCTCCACATTGGCGCGCCGGCACAGCACTTTAATACTGACCACGTCCAACAGGTTTTCCACCTCCGGCGGCAGAGGCCCGAAGCGGTCGATCAGTTCGGCGGCAAAGGCATCGATCTCGGGGCGCGTGGCGAGATCGCCGATGCGCCGGTACAGCGACAGACGAATTCCCAGATCCGCGACGTAGCTGTCGGGGATCAGCACCGGTGCGCCGGTATTGATCTGCGGCGACCAGGAGTCCTCGGCCACCTCCGGTGTGTCGGTCTCCCCCGCGCGCGCGGCTGCGACCGCTTCCTCCAGCAGATGCTGATACAGCTCGACGCCCACTTCCTTGATATGCCCCGACTGCTCGTCGCCGAGAAGATTACCGGCGCCGCGAATATCGAGATCGTGGCTGGCGAGCGAGAACCCCGCCCCCAGACTGTCCAATGTCTGCATGACATTCAGGCGCTTCTCGGCGGTAGCCGTGGGTTTGCGGTCCGGCGGTAGAGTGAGATAGGCATACCCGCGCGTCTTGCCGCGGCCCACGCGTCCGCGCAACTGGTACAGCTGCGACAGGCCGAACATGTCGGCGCGGTGGATGATGATGGTGTTGACCTTGGGCATGTCGAGCCCGGACTCGATGATGTTGGTGGACAGCAGCACATCGAACTTGCCGTCGCCGAACTCAGTCATCACATCTTCCAGCGCGGTCGGGCTCATCTGGCCGTGGGCGACCGCGTATTTGATCTCCGGCACCAGCACGCGCAGGCGCTCGGCCACGGCGTCCATATCCGCCAGGCGCGGACAGACATAGAAGGTTTGCCCGCCGCGGAATCGCTCGCGCAAGATCGCCTCACGGATCACGACCGGATCGAACGGCAGCACGAAGGTGCGCACCGCCAACCTGTCGACAGGAGGCGTGGCGATCAGGCTCAGTTCGCGCACACCGGTCAGCGCCATCTGCAAGGTGCGCGGGATCGGCGTGGCGGTCAGCGTCAGCACGTGAATTTCCGCCCTGATCTGCTTGAGCCGCTCCTTGTGGACGACGCCGAAATGCTGCTCTTCGTCGACGATCAACAGCCCCAGCTCCTTGAAGGCAATCCCCTTGGCCAGCAGAGCGTGGGTTCCAACCACCACATCCACCGTGCCGTTGGCGAGGCCTTCTTTCACGGCGGCGGCGTCTTTCGGGCTCACCAGGCGCGAAAGCTGCTGGACACGCAGGGGAAAGCCGCGGAAGCGCTCGCTAAAGTTCCTGAAATGCTGGCGCGCCAGCAGCGTGGTAGGCACCACCACCGCCACCTGCATGCCGCTCATGGCCGCGGCGAAAGCCGTGCGCATCGCCACTTCGGTCTTACCGAAACCGACGTCGCCGCATATCAGGCGGTCCATGGGGCGCCCGCGCGTGAGGTCATCCAGGGTGTCGGAAATGGCGCGCATCTGATCGTCGGTCTCGGCGTAGGGAAAGCGTGCGCAGAATTCATCGAACACGCCTTCGGGCGGCGCCACGGCGGGCGCTTCCTTGACCTGGCGCGCGGCGGCGATGCGGATCAGCTCTTCCGCCATCTCGCGGATGCGCTGTTTGAGCTTGGATTTGCGCGCCTGCCAGGCGGCGCCCCCGAGCTTGTCGAGCTGCACGCCCCCCGCGTCGGAGCCGAACCGCGACAACACATCGATGTTCTCGACCGGCACGTAGAGCCGGTCGTTACCGGCATAGGTGATGCGCAGGCAGTCGTGCGGCGCGCCGCCGACGGTCAAAGTGTCCAATCCCTCATAGCGGCCGATGCCATGCTCGACATGGACGATGAGGTCGCCCTCGGATATCTGCGACGCGTCGGCGATGAACGCATCCGCCTTGCGCTTCTTACGCGCCGAGCGCACCAGGCGGTCGCCGAGCAGGTCCTGTTCGGTGACCAGCGCCAGCGACGGCGTCGTGAACCCATGTTCCAGCGCCAGCGGAATGGTCACGAGTATGTTATTGGGCGCCGCCTCAGCCTCCGCCCAGGTTTCGACATTGGCGACCGCGGTAAGGCCGTGATCCTTCAGCACGCCGCCGAGGCGCGCTTTCGAGCCGGCGGTAGCGCCCGCCAGCAGCACCTTGCGCCCTTGCGCCTGTTCCGCGCCGATATGGGCGATGAACGCTTCAAAGAGGTTCTCGTTAGGGCGGGCGCGTACGTCGGCGAAGTCCCGTCCCGGCCGGCCGCCGGCGTCCTCGGTGCCGCCGACATCCGCGGCGCCATAGGAGCGGAAGGCCGTGACCGCCCTGCCCGCCAGCGCCTTGGCGAAATCGGCCTCGTCCAGGTACATCATCTGCGGCGGCACCGGGTGATAGACGATGCCGGTCTCCTCGACGCTCAGCCTGTTCTTGCCGCCGCTCACCGCATCGACGATGCGCCGCGCCTCGAAGTAGTCGCGGATGGTCTCCAGCCGCACGGCGATGGCTTCGTCGATATCGTGATCGAGGCTGATGTTGGAAGTCGGCAGATAGTCGATGATGGTATCGAGGCCATTGTGGAACAACGGCAGCCAGTGCTCCTGCCCCAGGAATTTGCGGCCCTCGGACACCGACTCATACAGCGCATCGTCCTTGCCGGGCGCGCCGAACAACTCGCGATACTTGCTGCGGAACGTCGAGATGGACTCCGGCGTCAGGACCGTCTCGCTCATGGGCTTGAGCGAAACCGCGTCGCGGGCGCCGGTGGTGCGCTGCGTGACGGGATCGAAACTCCGGATGGTTTCCACGTCATCGCCGAACAGGTCGATGCGCACCGGTTCCTCGGCCCCCGGCGGGAACAGGTCGATCAACCCGCCGCGCACGGCATATTCCCCAGCCTCCATCACCTGCTCGGCGCGGCTATAGCCGTTGGCGGCCAGGAAGGCGTCGAAGGCCTTGCGGTCCAGCCGGGTCTTCACCCGCAGCTCCAGGGCGGCATTGCGCAAGGTCTCGACCTTGGGCACGCGCTGCAGGATGGCGCTGACGGTCGTGATCACCAGGCGGCATTTGCCGGCGGCCGGCGGCGTGCACAGACGGGTCAGCGCATCGATGCGGCGCGCCACGATATCGGCCTGAGGCGACACCCGGTCGTAGGGCAGGCAGTCCCAGGCCGGGATGGTGATGCATTCCACGTCGGGGGCGAAAAACGCGGCGGCGTCCGCCAGCGCCGTGAGACGCAGCTCATCGCGCGCCACATGCAAGGTGCCGTCGCGCAACGCCGCGCGGGCGCGCTCCACCAGCACCAGGGCGTCGTAGCCTTCGGGTACGCCCGCAAGGACACGGGCGCCGATCTTGGAGAGGAATGAGTCCATTTTCTATTTCTTCAAAGCCCGGTAATGCGCCAGCAGATCGTCGAACAACGTGCCATTCCATTCCGCTGGGACCGGCAACCGGCCCATGAGCCAGTCCATCAGGTCGAGATCCGGCACATCCAGAAGGGCGTCCGCCTCATCAAGTTTCTCCGCGGGCAAACCGGCGGCGTGTTCCCGGAAGAACCCCCCCACGACAAAGTCGGCCTCTTTGGTGCCCCTGTGTGTGGCCCGGTAGAGAATGCGCTTTTGCCGATCGTTCATGGTGCCCGCACAAATAGCTCCCCGGCCGAGGGCGTCCGCGGGGGCCTGTGAGAGACAGGATCGCGGGGTATGCCGTCAGCCGAGGCCAGGTTTTTAGGGGCGAAGGAGATGCCCCGGATTTGCTAGGGTATATAAGAGTTAAGCCCCGCCCTGTCAGCACTGTTTTTATGGCCGCCTTGCGCCCCGCCGCCCTTTTTCCGCTGTTCGCCAAGGTCACGACGCTGCCCGGGATCGGGCCGCGTCTGGCCAAGTTGGTGACGCGCATTGCCGGTGAGTCCGTCGCCGGGCTGTTGTGGCATTTACCCGCGGGTGTGGTGGACCGGCGCTTCAGTCCCAAGGTCGGCGACGCGCCGCCCGGCAAGGTGGCGACCCTGATTGTGGAGGTCCTCGCTCACGGCCCGGCGCCGTCCAAGCACAGCCGCGCCCCCTACCGGGTCACCTGCGGCGACGAGACCGGGCGGATCACCCTGGTGTTCTTCCACGCCGACGGCGATTACCTGGAACGCATGCTGCCGGTGGGCGAAACGCGCGTCATCAGCGGCAAGGTCGAACTGTTCGACGGCAAACGCCAGATGACCCACCCCGACCACGTCGGTCCATTGGACAAGCTGGACGACATCAAACGGGTCGAGCCGGTCTATCCGTTGACCGAGGGGCTGTCGCCCAAGGTCCTGGAGAAAGCCACCCGCGCCGCGCTGGCGAAAGCGCCGGAACTGCCCGAATGGCTCGACCCCGCCTATCAGCAGCGCCAGGGCTGGCAAGGCTGGCGCGCCGCACTCGCCGCGGCGCATGCGCCGGCATCTGAGGCCGATCTCAGCCCCTTGCATCCGGCGCGCGCGCGCCTGGCGTTCGATGAACTGCTCGCCAACCAGCTCACCCTGGGCCTGGTGCGCGCCAAGGCCCGCAAGCGCCGCGGGCGCAGTATCTCCGGCGACGGGGCCTTGCGCGCCAAAGCCACCGCCGCCCTGCCCTACACACTCACCAGCGCGCAAAGCCGCGCGTTGGCGGAAATTTTCGCCGATATGGCCTCCGGCAACCGCATGCTGCGTCTGCTGCAAGGCGACGTCGGCAGCGGCAAAACTGTGGTGGCCTTGATGGCGATGCTGGCGGCGATCGAGGCCGGCACCCAATGCGCCCTGATGGCCCCCACGGAAATCCTCGCCCTGCAGCATTTCGAGACCTTGCGCCCCCTCGCCGCGGCGGCCGGCGTGCGCATCGAAGTGCTCACGAGCCGCGTCAAAGGCGCCGCCCGCGCCGCGCTGATCGAGGATATCGCCCAAGGCCGCGTCCAGATCACCGTCGGCACCCATGCTCTGATTCAAAAGGACGTCGAGTTCCAGGACCTGGGGCTTGCGGTGGTGGACGAGCAGCACCGGTTTGGCGTGCACCAGCGCCTGGAATTGGCCGCCAAGGGCGGCGGCACCGACATGCTGGTGATGACCGCCACGCCGATCCCACGCACCCTTGCGCTCACCGCCTACGGCGACATGGACCTCTCCAAGCTGGACGAAAAGCCGCCCGGCCGCATGCCGGTGGACACGCGCCTGGTCAGCCAGGAACGCCTGGAGGAAACCATCGGCGCGGTCGAACGGGCCATCAAGAAAGGCGCGCGAGTCTACTGGGTGTGCCCGCTGGTGGAGGAATCCGAGGTCCTCGACCTGGCCGCGGCCGAGGAGCGCTTCCTGGCCCTCAGGATGACCCTGGGCGAAGACGTTGTGGCCCTGATCCACGGCAAGATGAAGGCGGCCGACAAGGATGCCGCCATGGAGCGCTTCTCCTCGGGCGCCGCCCAGGTGCTCGTGGCAACGACGGTCATCGAAGTGGGCGTGGATGTCCCCGAAGCCACGGTCATGATCATTGAACACGCCGAGCGCTTCGGCCTTGCCCAGCTGCACCAGCTGCGGGGCCGCATCGGCCGCGGCGGCAAGTCCGGCACCTGCCTCCTGCTCTACGCGCCGCCCCTGACCGAGACCGCCAAAGCGCGGCTGGGGATACTGCGGGACACCGATGACGGGTTTCTGATTGCCGAGGAAGACCTGCGGCTACGGGGCAGCGGCGAAGTCCTCGGCACGCGCCAGAGCGGCATGCCGGAGTTCAAACTGGCGGATATCGCCGTGCACGGCGACCTGGTGGCCGCCGCCCGCGACGACGCCAAGCTGATCATCGCCCGCGATCCGGAATTGGAAACCGAACGCGGCCAGGCGCTACGCACCCTGCTCTATCTGTTCGAACAGGACGACGCGGTGAGGACATTGCGGTCGGGTTGAGTCAAAAACTATTGCGGGGGTGCATCATGAAGCACGTGAAAAAATCACTCCAATTACTTCTGCTTTTGTTGGCGCCGGTTTCGGCGTCCGCCGCCGACACCGGCTATAGGGGGGAATACCATCGGAGCGGCGGCGGCTTCGCATGCAGGGTCGAGGGCGTCAAACCCGAAGACAGTGGCCGTATCTCCGAGGAATGGTGCCTGCATATGGGTAAGCTGGCGATCGGCGACCAGGCGTCCACCGCGTCTTTCTTGGGCGAGCCGGGGCAACTCATTCCCGGCGAGAACGGTGCGGAGAACCGCGTGTTCTTCCTCGAACGGCCGGAAGCCTTGCCGTATCTCGTCGTGACCGTGGCGTCTGGCAAGATCGTTGCGCTTCAGGTAACCGGCGACGCGCCGGTAAGAAATTGGAGCTTCAATCGGGTCCAACTGGGCTTTGCGGCGCAGGATCTGATCGGGATTCTCGGTGAACCGATGTCCAAGGAGCCGCGCGAGGGATACGAGCACTGGTCCTACTATCCCTGGCCATTCTCTTTCGAAATAACCGAGGGCCATGTCACCTCGATCCGCATCAACGATCGCGATTCCTGACGCGTCCAAGCCTTGAGGTCAGGCAGAAGAACCCTCCTATTTGGCGCCGGTTCAACCGCTGAACGGCTTGTCGTCACGCGTGAAGCCCTTTGGCGGGAGACGCCCCGCCTGGGCCCGGTCGCCGACCCAGTCGCGCAGGTCGGTCTCGGTGCGCTCGCGGTCGCCGGATTTCCAGGTCAGCCCTTCCTTGAGGGTGAACACCTTGGCGTCGGCGGTTCCGCCGTCCTTGTATTTTTGCAGGATCACGCCACGGCCGCGCGCCATCTCCGGCACATCCTTCAGCGGGAAAATCAGGAGCTTGCGGTTTTCGCCGATGATCGCGATCGAATCCGCGGGCTTTCCGGTGAGAAGATCGTCGCCAGTTCCGGAGGTCCCGGGGATCGGCGCACACACCACGCCCTTCTCGCCCTCGGCCAGATTGAGCACCAGCCTGCCGTTCTTGGTTTGGGCGAAGGCGTCTTCGGCCTTCACCACGAAACCGCGCCCGGCGTTCGACACCACCAGGAATTTCTGCTCACGCGCGTAGACCGTCGCATGGATGATTTCCGCGTCATTGGGCAGATCGATCATGAGGCGGATCGGCTCGCCAAAGCCTCTGCCCTGCGGCAGGCGGTCGCAGGCGACGGCGTAAAAACGCCCGTCCGAACCCACCAGCAGAATCTTGTCGGTGGACATGGCCTTGGCGGCGTATTTGAAACTGTCGCCTTCCTTGAACTTGAGCTCGCTGGTGGCCAGGTCCTCGCGGTGGCCCTTCATGGCCCTGATCCAGCCCTTGGCCGAAAGAATGACCGTGACCGGCTCTTTCTCCATCATGGATTCAAGCGGCACCACCACGGCGGTGGGCGCATCCGCCAGTGCGGTACGGCGCTTGCCCAGGGGCGTAGCGCCGCCGAACTTCTTTTTGACCTCTTTCACCTGGTCGGCGATGGCCTTCCACTGCAGGTCTTCGTCCTTGATCAGCGCGTTCAAGTCCTTGCGCTCGGCGGTGAGTTCCTTGTGCTCGCCCCGGATCTCCATTTCCTCGAGCTTGCGCAAGCTGCGCAGCCGCATGTTGAGGATGGCTTCGGCCTGGGTATCGTTCAGGCCGAATTTCTTCATCAGTTTCGGCTTGGGCTCATCCTCGGTGCGGATGATCCGGATAACCTCATCCAGGTTGAGGTAGGCGATCAAATAGCCTTCAAGGATCTCCAGCCGGCGCACGATCTCGGCAAGACGGTTCTTTGAGCGGCGCAGCAGCACGACCTGGCGGTGGTCAAGATAGGCCTGCAGCATCTCGCGCAGATCCATCACGCGCGGGATACCGGTGCCGTCAAGCACGTTCATATTGATGCCGAAGCGGATCTCCAGGTCGGTCTGGCGGAACAACTGTTCCATCAACTGCGTCGCGTCCACGGTGCGCGACTTGGGTTCCAGTATGACCCGCACCTCTTCCGTGGACTCGTCACGGATGTCCGCGAGGAACGGCAGTTTCTTTTCCTCCATCAGGGCCGCGATGCGCTCGATCAGCTTCGACTTCTGCACCTGATAGGGAATTTCGGTGATGACGATCTGGTACTGGCCGCGGTCGAGTTTCTCCTCGGCCCACTTGGCGCGTACACGGAGCGAGCCCCTGCCCGTGCGATAAGCCTCGACGATGGTCTCGCGGTTTTCCACCAGCACGCCGCCGGTGGGGAAATCGGGCCCCTTGACCATGTCGATGAGCGTGCCGACCTGGGCCTTGGGGGTTTTGATCAGGTGCAGGAGCGCGTCGCACAACTCGCCCACGTTATGGGGCGGGATGTTGGTGGCCATGCCCACGGCAATGCCGGCCGAGCCATTGGCCAGCAGATTTGGCACCGCCGACGGCATGACCACGGGTTCGCTTTCTTCGCCGTCATAGGTCGGGCGGAAATCGACCGCGTCCTCGTCCAGGCCGTCCATCAGCGCCCAGGCGAAATCGGTGAGCTTGGATTCCGTGTAGCGCATGGCCGCCGGATTATCGCCGTCGATATTGCCAAAATTGCCCTGACCATCCACCAGCGGGTAGCGGACGGCAAAATCCTGCGCCAGGCGCACCAGGGCGTCGTAAACCGAGGCGTCGCCGTGGGGGTGGTATTTACCGATGACATCGCCCACCACGCGGGCGCATTTCTTGAAACCGCCGGCCGGGTCGAGCTTCAACTGGCGCATGGCGTACAGCAGGCGGCGGTGGACCGGCTTGAGGCCGTCGCGCACATCCGGCAGCGAACGCGAAACAATGGTCGAGAGCGCGTAAGCGAGGTAGCGCTCCTCCAAAGCCGTATCGAGCAGGGTTTCCCTGATCTCTTCGGGTTTGGGTGCGGGCGTGGATTTTGCCATCGGGTTGTCCAGTGAGCGGGCAGTCGGTCGGAAAACGTGGCTTGTTATACGGTTACCGCAGAAAGCGCTCAAGGAAGCGTTGGCGGGCGGCCGGGGCCTCGCGCCCGTGGGGCGCGAACACATGCAGGTCGAAGAAATGCCCCGTCAGCGCCAGGCCCTGGGCAATCTCTTCGGGGGTTGCCGCCGGGCTCGCGGAATCGTCCTTCAGGAAGGCCGGCAGGTGCAGCACCTGCTTGAGATAGGGCGCCGCGGCGGCGCGGGACACCGCCCGTCCTGACCGCGGCGAAACATAGGCAAGGTCTTCCGTCACGCCGGTCGCCGCGCAGGAGCCCAGGTCCAGGCCGTAGCCCATGTCCCTCAGCAGCGCGAGTTCCCACAGCACATAATGGGCGTCCCACCCGGCGGCGCCGATATGTTCCAGGAGATGCAGGCACTGGCGATAGACCTCGTCGTGCGGTTCCCGCTCCGGCAGCGCCGCCTCGGCCATGGCGCACAGCGCCGCGACGCCGGCGAGGGCCGCGGGCGAGTCCAGCGCCCGGGCGGCGAAGGCGCGGATGCTTTCCAAGGTATAGACCCCGAGTTGGCTGTCCAGCCGTGCCCGCCAACAGGCGCGCACCTGATTGCCGGGCTGCAAAAGCGACCGGCCGTTTTTGCCGGAGCCGCCCTTCACCATGCCCGCCGTGCGGCCATGGCTGGCGGTCAACAGCGTGCAGATGGCGTCATGCTCGCCGAAGCGCCGCACCGCCAGCACGACACCGTCATCTTCCCAACTGATAGCCATAGCTCAGTTAGAACCCTGGGAAAATAAATGTACCAGGTACAATTTATTTTGTGCGCTAGGCCTCACATCAAAACCGTAGGAAAATCACCGCCAGCCCGGTGATGCTGCCGGCTATTCCCACGAACAGCATGACGTGGTCCGGCGTAGTGGGCGGCAGGTTGCGGCCGCGGCGAATGATAAGCATCGCCAGCGACAAGGCCCCCATCACAAATATCGTAACCCCGAAAACCCGCACCGGCCGTTCCTCTCATGGACATGCCCTCGTGGACATGACGCCATGAAACCGAATTCACGCGTTAAAGTCGAGGCCCCACGCGTTGTAGAAGCTCGACCGCTCGCCCCAGCGCTCGTCGACCTTCACCCGCAGGAATAGATGGACTTCGAGACCCATCAGAGTCGAAAGCTCCCTGCGCGCCGATTCCCCAATCGCCTTGATCTTCTGCCCGCCCTTGCCCAGCACGATCGGCCGGTGGGTCTCGCGGCTGACGTAGATCACCTGGTCGATGCGCACCGAACCGTCCTTGCGTTCCTGCCAGCTTTCGGTTTCGACCGCACAGGAATAGGGCAGTTCTTGCTTCAACTGATAAAACAACTTCTCGCGCGTGATCTCGGCGGCCAACAAGCGTTGGGGCATGTCCGAGACGTCGTCCTCGGGGAACATCCAGGGCCCCTGCGGCACGAGGGCCGTAAGCACATCGCGCATGCGGTTCAGCCCGTCCCCCGTCAACGCCGAAATCATGAACACCTCGGTGAACACGCCGGTGGCGTGCAGGTCCGCGGTCAGCGCCAACAGCCTTTCCTTGTCGGCGGCCACATCCACCTTATTCAGGGCGAGCAGCCCCTTGCGCCCGGTCGACTTCAAATCATCGATGATACGCTGGCTGTCATCGTCCACCTTGCCGCGTTTGGCGGCCCAGGCGGCGTCGACCACCAGCAGGATAACTTCCGCGTCCCCTGCCCCGCTCCAGGCGGCGGCCACCATGGCGCGTTCCAGGCGCTTCTTGGCCTGGAAGATGCCGGGCGTGTCCAGGAACACCACCTGGGCATTGCCGAACATGGCGATGCCGCGCACGATCGTACGGGTGGTCTGAACCTTGGGCGAAACGATGCTCACCTTGGTGCCCACCAGCGCATTCACCAGCGTGGACTTGCCTGCGTTGGGCGCGCCAAGAACGGCGACAAAGCCGCACTTGGTTTCAGCGGGCGCTGCGGGGGATGGAAGATCGGCTTCGGTCATGACTTTTCCAGCGTGGCGAGCAAGGCCGCCGCCGCTTCCTGTGTGGCGAGACGCTTGGTGCGGCCCGTGCCGGTTGTTTCGGGGTGGCCCTCGATGCTGACCGTCATGACAAACGACGGCGCATGGGCCGGGCCGGATTCCTGGATCACTTTGTAGATAGGTAACGGCAGGCCGCGGGCCTGGGCCCATTCCTGCAATGAGGTCTTTGCATCCTTAGGCGGAGTCAGGTCGGCGTGAATGTCATCGGACCATCTGGCGGCGATAAAGGCGCGCGCCGCGTCCAGGCCGCCGTCCATGTACAATGCCCCAATGATCGCCTCGCAGGCGTCCGCCAGCACGGCGGTATGTTCATCGTCGGCGCGTTGGCCGGGCGCCATCTTCATATGGTCGGCAAGATTGAGGGCCTGGCCGATGCGCCCGCAGATTGGTGCGCTCACCAGAGCCGCCAGACGCGTCGCCAGTGCGCCTTCCGCTTCGCCCGGAAACGCCTTGAGCAGCGTTTCCGCGATCACCAGACCGAGCACGCGGTCGCCCAGGAACTCCAGCCGCTCATTGGCGGGGCCGGCGGCATTGGCGCCACGGTGGGTGAGCGCCTCAAGCAGAATTTTGCTGTTCTTGAAGCTATACCCCAGAGCCTTTTCGAGCGGATGACCCTGATCGCTCAATGGATGCCGTTGAAGAAGCGCGAGAACCGGATGGCGAACGGCCACTTCCAGAACTGAATGATCGAAGCGCTGCCGTCGGTGGAGAAGAACAGGAATTCGGCGCGGCCCACGAGGTTCTCCGCCGGCACGAAACCGACATCGGCGCGGCTGTCGGAGGAATGGTCGCGGTTGTCGCCCATCATGAAGAAGTGGCCGGGGGGCACCACGTATTCCGGGGTGTTGTCGAAGGGCCCGTGATCGCCTTCTTCCAAAATGTAGTGCTGCACGCCACCCGGCAGGGTTTCCCGGTAGCGCGCCAGCGGCGAAGCGTTGCCGCGGTCGTCGCGATAGACGAAATCCTCAACCTTCTCACGCTCGACCAAGGTGCCGTTGATGAACAGGCGGCCGTCCTGCATGCGGATCTTGTCGCCGGGCAGACCGATCAGGCGTTTGATGTAGTCGGTTTTATTGTCGCCCGGGAACTTGAACACGATCACGTCGCCGCGCTTGGGATCGGACATGAACATGCGCCCGTCGAACGGCGCCAAGCTGAACGGGAACGAATGGCGGCTGTAGCCGTAGGAGTACTTGGAGACGAACAGGTAGTCCCCCACCAGGAGGGTCGGCACCATGGAGCCTGAGGGGATATTGAACGGCTCGAACATGAAGGTGCGGATCACCAGCGCCACCAGGATGGCGTAGACGACCGTCAGCACGGTTTCGCCCAGGCCCTCGCGTTTTTTGCCGGCGGGTACTGCGGTGGAGGTGTTCATCGATCAGGCTCTTGGTGTGTGCGGTGATGGGGGCGGATGAAGCCAGTCAGGCGCGTTAAAGTCAAGAAATACAAAGAAATTAGGGGTTTGTGGCAGCCGGAACCGCGCTGATCACCACGAAAGCTTCTGCCAAGGGATAGTCATCGGTCAGCGTGACATCCACCTGGGCGCGCATGCCGGCCGGTGTCATGGCGGCCAGACGTTCCGCCGCGCCGCCGGTCATCAGGATGGTCGGCTTACCATTGGCGAGATTGGCCACGCCCAGATCGCGCCAATAGATCCCTGACCGGAAACCGGTGCCTAACGCCTTGGAGGCGGCCTCCTTGGCGGCGAACCGTTTCGCCAGGGTGCAGGCGTAGGCGTTCCCTGCCCCCTTGCGGCGTTCCGCCTTCTTGACCTCGGCTTCGGTGAAGATGCGTTTGACGAAACGGTCGCCGAACCGCTCCAGCGTCGCCTCGATGCGGCGGATATCGATCAGGTCGTTGCCGATACCCAGAATCATTTTGGAACGATCGCCAACCGGGTGCGCGCCTTATCCATTTCCGCGCGCATGCGTTTGATGGCCTCCGCGAGCCCGCAGAAGATCGCCTCCCCCACCAGGAAGTGACCGATGTTGAGCTCGCGCACCGAAGGTATGGCGGCGATCGGGCCCACGGTCTCAAACGAAAGTCCATGGCCGGCGTGGCATTCCAAACCCAAGGACACGGCCTGGGCCGCGGCCTTCTGGATCCGGTCCAGTTCCACGGCGCGGTCGGTGGCCAGGAGCGCGTCGCAGTAGCCCCCCGTATGCAGTTCCACCACGGCGGCGCCGACATTGTGGGCGGCTTCAACTTGCGCCGGGTTTGCCGCGATGAACAACGACACGCGAATGCCCGCGTCATTCAGTTTGGCGACATAAGATTTCAGCGCAGTCATCTGACCCGCGGCGTCGAGCCCGCCTTCCGTGGTGCGTTCCTCGCGCTTCTCGGGCACCAGGCACACGGCATGGGGTTTATGCCTCAAGGCGATCGCCTGCATCTCCCCGGTCGCGGCCATCTCGAGGTTGAGCGGCAGATTGATCTCGGCCATCAGCCGCAGAATATCCACGTCGGTGATATGACGCCGGTCCTCGCGCAAATGCGCCGTGATGCCGTCCGCGCCGGCGTTCTGCGCCAAGAGCGCCGCGCGCACAGGGTCCGGGTATGTGCCGCCGCGGGCATTGCGCACGGTGGCGACGTGGTCGATGTTGACGCCAAGCCTGAGATGCGGTGCAAGCCCGTTCATCCCCTCATCTCCACCTCGTGATCGGTTGCCTTTTCCCCGCCCGCACCTCTGATCCGCGCGGCGCGGCGCGCATGGACGACGCTGACGACGGATTTAAGCGCGAAATAGGCGATCGGCCAGGCCACGATGGCCAAAGGAATGCTGCCGACGGTCATGGGCCATAGCACCGGCCAGACTCCCTGCATGAACAGGGCGCCATCAAGGTTGAGCGCGGATTCCGTGAGATCCCCGAACACCCGGATGAAATTCGGCGCTTTGCCTTCGAGGTTACCTTTCAGCACCAGCTCGCCCATGTAGTAGGCCGCGTACCACAGCGCCGGCGCGGTCCAGGGATTGGCCACATGAGCGCCGATCACCGCCGCCAGCATGCTGCCGCCCAGGACCCAGGCGAGCGCCGCGCCCACGATCATGTGGGTGCCATAAAACGGCGTCATGGCCAGGGCCGCGCCGCAGGCGAACCCGATCGCGATGAACGACGGCGTGCCGGGAATACGATGGAGGCGGTGCCAGTAATAGGCGATGGCCCGCTTCCAGCCGCTGCGCGGCCAGATCAGGCCCCAGGTCTTGGAGAAAAGGGACAGCTTTTCGCGGCGAAGGAACATGACAGGGATATCGCTTTCCGGGAGCGCCTTGGCAAGCGGACAAAAAGATTAGCCGGGTCTCAGCGCCGGGCGCGTTCGACGGAGTTGATGGCAGGGGTAGCCCGCAGCGCCGCGATGACATTGGTTAGATGCTTGACCCCGCGCACTTCGATATCGACCACCATTTCAAAGAATTCCTTGGAGCGGTTGACGATCTTCAGGTTGGAGATATTGCCGAAGTTGCGGGCGATGACGGTGGACAGCGCGCCCAGGCTGCCCGGTTCGTTAGCCACCACCAGGTTGATGCGCCCGATATGCACGTCCTTGTCCCGCTCTACGTCCCAGGCCAGGTCGATCCAGCGTTCCGGTGTCTCGGTGTAATCCTCAAGCCGTTCGCAATCGATGGTGTGGACGTCGATCCCGCGCCCGCCGCCGGTGATGCCGACAATGCGGTCGCCGGGCAGCGGGTGGCAGCACTCGGACACATGCACCGCCATGCCGGGCGTGAGCCCCCTGATGGCGATGGCGCCCGAAGCCTCCTGCGCCTGGCGCATGCGCGCCTGGGAGAGATTGACGATGTTGTCATCGGTGGTGCGCGCGCCGGGATAGACCGCCAGCAGAACTTCACGGCCCACCAGGCGTCCCTCGCCCACCTTGACGTGAATATCTTCGATGGAATCGGCGCCCAGCTTCTCCAGTACGCCCTTCAGGCCTTTGTCCGAGAGCGAGAGGCCCTCTTTGGCGAAGGTCTTCTCCAGGATCTCCTGACCGAGTTTGAGGTATTCGGTGCGGGCCTCGGCGCGGATGCGGCGGCGGATATGCGCGCGCGCCTTACCGGTGACTACGAACCCTTCCCATTCCGGAGACGGCTTCTGTGCGGTCGACGTCATGATCTCAACCTGGTCGCCGTTTTGCAGGCGTGTGCGCAAAGGCACGATGCGGCCGTTGACTTTGGCCCCGACACACCTGTTGCCCACTTCCGTGTGCACGGCATAGGCCAGATCGACCGGGCTCGCGCCCTTCGGCAGCGCGATAAGATCGCCTTTGGGCGTGAAGCAGAACACCTGGTCGTGGAACATCTCGAGCTTGGTGTGTTCCAGGAATTCTTGCGGCGA
>CANJOI010000046.1 GCA_947475365.1 Fidelibacterota bacterium
CATGCTGGTTGATGGTCAGCATCACCGCCACGAACGGGCCAGGATTCAAAGAGTCGATTTTATTAAGCATGGCGTCGTATAGGCGCGCGTCCGGCTGCTTCCAGTTCCACCCATTGCTCACCCCCAGCGACACCGGATCGTAGAACTCATCGGCGCCGATGGAAGAGTAGAACGGCTGCGCGTTGATGAACGAGCCCGGCACCGGATAGAACACCATCACGCGGTAGCCGAGTTTTTTGAGCTCAGTGAAGATCGAGCGCTTGATGCGGCCTGGCAGTTGCTGGAACACGTAAAGCCCGTCGCTGCCGAATTCCTGCGGCCGCATCTGCACCGCGACCGAGAACTCTGTGCGCCAGGTGCCGCCGGCGAAGGTGTGCACGTGCAGCGGGCCGGTGAGGTCCGCGCTTTTGGCGAACAGCGCCTTGGGTTCATAGCCAGGCTGCAGCCGCGCGGGATTGAAGGTCGATTCCTGCAGGACAAGGAACAGGTCCGGCAGACCGCCCGCGGGCGCGCCAAATCCGGGGTCCTGGGTGGTGGCGGGGGCCGGTGTTTCCGCCAGTTGCAGGCTGGGCTTGGGTACTTGGGCGGAGCGGAGCAGCGTCACCAGGGTGGGATCGCTGTTGGCCGGATCCCACATCTCCACGTACTGGCGGCCCGTGTACAGGGTCACGAGGCCGTAGACGGCGAGCGCGCCCAGAGTGGCGGCGCCAGTTTTTTCAAAACGCGAGAACGGGCCTTTGCCGCGCATGAGCGCGCGCAGGTAGACCACGGTCAGCACGGCGAACAGCACTAGGCCGCCGGCCACCCGCCAGTCGTTGTAGGCCAGCATCAGAACGTTGGAGCGCAAGAATAGGTGGTCGTAGGCCACCAGCGGCATGCCGACCAAGGCAAATTTCACCACGCTCACCAGCAGCAGCAGCAGCGCCGGCGCCAGCGACAACGCCAGCAAGGTCAGCGGCCGGCGCCCGCGTCCGCAGCCCAAAAGGAAGAACGGGACCGCGAGCAGGCAGATATTGGGATCGTTGTAGACGAATGAATAGGTGACGGCGGCGCTGATGAAGAACACCGCGACAGCACGCCCGGCGTCCAAACCACGCGCCGGGCCCGCCGTGTCCGCTAGCACGAGTATCTCCACACGAACGCCGGCGGGATGTTGAGAAGCTCAACTCCGGCCACGGCGCTGTTGGGGAAAATTCCGCTCAAGGGATCATGCGGGAAATAGGTGTAGGTGATCAGCTCGGGGATCATGCCGGCCTTATGCGCGCGCGCGATGGCGTTGCGCAGACGGTCGAACTGCGGATTGTTGACGCTGGGAATGCTGCTCACCACCACCGTCGGCGTGGTGAGTTGCGAGAGCACCGGGATCGCGCAGGTATCAAGGATGGTGCGGTCGGGGAAGGCGGCGCGCAGCGCCTCGAAGCGCTGCTCGTCAATTTCAATGCTGACGGTGGACGCCGGCAATACACGCGTGACGGAACCATAACCCGCGCCGAGTTCTACGATCGGTAGTGATGTGTTGGTGATGGCGTTCTTCATGCGCCGGGCGAGCCACTGCGAGGACTCGCAGACCGCGCCGATGCTGGCCGCCGAGGCGATCAGTGAGGACAGTTCGGCGATATGCTTGCCGGACTTGCCCACGCCCGCGCGCAGCAGCGCGAGTGCTCCCGAATAACTCACGGCCAGCCTCCTCCCCGAGACATTTCATAATAGCGCAACGGATCAGTCATGTAATCGTCATCTCATGGCTAATCAATTGCAAATCAGCGGCTTATTGTGGCGGCGCTCCGGGTCTGCGCGGCCGGCGAGGGGGTGCCTTGAGAGTGCGATAGCCGGCGGAAAGGTTTCTCCCGCGGGCGGTGGAGGGGCGTTAAAGGGCCTTTCCAGCCCTTGGTTCACCGGCAGTTTGTCCCCTGGGACGGCTCCGGGAACCGGCTATAGTGGTCCCCTCAACGTTAAATTGAGGAGGGAATCCTATGCGTGCCGTACCGCTTTCCGCTTTCGTGATGCTCGCCGCCCTGGCGGCGAGCCCGGTTTCCACCCCCGCCTTTGCCCAGGCCGCGCCGGCGGCCGCCCCGGCGGCCAACGACGCCGTGACGGCGGGTTCCCGGGTCGCCATGCCCGAACGCAAGCTTCCCCCCGAAGAGCAGGCCGATTCGGACGGCCTGCGCGCCCTGGCCAAGATGACCCCGGCGCTCCCCATGGAGAAGGTCCTGCTCAAGGTCGATGCGCCCTTCGCCATCGCGCCGGTCTCGGCCATGGCCCAGGACAAGGCGGGCAATATCTACCTCTTCCACCGCCCGGAAGACCGCGCCATCGACCCGGTGGTGGTGCTGGACTCCAGAGGCAAATACATCCGCTCGTTCGGCAAGGGCATCTTCACGATTCCCCATGGGATCCGCGTCGACCCCGAGGGCAACGTCTGGACCATCGACGCCAACAAATCGATGATCGTGAAGTTCTCGAGCGACGGTAAGAAGCTGCTGCAGATCGACGTCGGCGATATCCCCGACGCCACGCGTCCGTTCTGCGGCGCCACCGATGTGACCTTCGCGCCGAACGGCCACATCTATGTGTCGGACGGCTATTGCAACGGCCGGTACATTGAATACGACGCCGCCGGCAAAAAGATCCGCCAGTGGGGCTCCAAGGGTAAGGGCGACGGTGAGTTCAATCTTGTCCACGACATCTCGCTGTCCGCCGACAACATCCTCTATGTCGCCGACCGCGAAAGCGGCCGGGTGCAGTGGTTCGACACGGAAGGAAAATTCCTCGGCAAGAAGCACTTCGGCGGCCAGCTGTTCAGCGCCGCGGTCGCGCCGGACGGCATGATCTATGTCGGCACCCACGCCAAGGGCATCGGCTACGACAAGGACAGTTTTATCTTCAAGTTCAACCCCAAGACCGGTCAGGTCATCGGCAAGCTCGAAGCCTTCGCGCACCAGATGACCATCGGCGCCGACGGCACCGTGTTGCCCGGCCCCGTGACCGTGAAGGTCAGCAACGATCCGGGCGATTACATCCTGGTGTTCCGTCCCAAGAAGTAAGCGTTCCGCACGAGAAGGAAAACGGCCGGTGCATATGCCGCACCGGCCGTTTTCTATTTTGCGAGAGAGGCCGCGAAGCCGGCCAGATACCCGCGCAAGGCCTCGCGGGTTTTGTCATCGGTCAGCACCCCGGACGCGTCGAAGACGCTGCCCGCGCGCGATACCATCAGACGGCCGTCGGTCCAGAGATGCGCACCCAGGGTGCGCAGCACGGGCAGCCAGGCGTTCTGGCTGAGGATGGTGCCGAAGCCGCCGGGTGAAGCGCCGATCAGCGCCACCGGCTTGCCCCCGAACACGCGCGGGATATCGGCGGCCGGGCGCGTCAGCCAGTCAATGGCGTTCTTGAAAACGCCGGGGATCGAGTTGTTGTACTCGGGCGTCACCAGCAACAGGCCGTCGGCCTTGGCGATGGCGTTCTTCAGGGCCTCCACCACCGCAGGCACGCCATGGGCGGCTTCCTCGTCGCCGTCATACAGCGGAATGCCGCGAATGGATTCGATGCTCAGCGCGGCGCCGCCCGGCACCAGGTCCACGGCCGCCCGCAACAAGGCGCTGTTGAACGAGCCTTTACGCAAACTGCCGGAAACTCCAACGATAGTGACCATACTCACCTCCATGTGAACCCGCATGATATCACGGGTGGCCGCGGCCGTTTCATGGTCCAAAGCCTTGACGCTCCCGCAACGCTGGCGGAAGCTCACGGCCGGACATCTGATCATTGCAGGGGGCCCGCATGATTCTAGGCATGTCGCTGCCGGTTTTCACCGCGGTTCATGTGCTCGTCAGCCTTGCGGCCTTGGCCGCGGGGGTCCCTCTGATCGTGGGATTTCTCAAAAGCCGGGACGTCAAATACGTCACGGTGTCTTTCCTGACATTGACCACCGCCACCAGCGTCACGGGCTTCCTGTTCCCCGCGACACAATTGCTGCCGTCGCATATCACGGGGATCATTTCGCTGGCGGTGCTGGCGTTGGCCGGTGCGGCCCTCAGGGTCTTTCATACGCGCGGCGCCTGGCGTGTGGCCTATGTGGTCTGCGCGGTCATCGCCTTTTACCTGAACACCTTCGTCGCGGTTGTGCAGGCGTTCCTGAAGGTGCCGGGCCTGCACGACCTCGCGCCCACTGGGACGGAGCCGCCGTTCCTGGCGGTGCAGGTCGCGGTGCTACTGGCCTTTGTGGCTGTAGGATTCGTATCCGTGAAGCGGTTCCACCCGGCGCTTCCCAGCGCGGCATAGGAGCCTCCGGGCCTTCAGGCTCCGCGCATCCGCCGGATGTTTGGGAATTGTCTCGGGGTAACCAGCCGCACGCCGCGGGCGGCTTGGTCACTCGGCCGCGTCGGCCTTGCGCGCCTGATCGAGGCGCCGTTGCAGGTACGGTGAGAAGTGTCCGCGGTTCACGGCCTGCACATCTGAGCGCTGCCAGTCGTCGCAGCACACCTTCTGCCGGCAGGGTGAGTGGGAGCAGCTGACCGGAAACTCCAGGAAGGCGCTGGAATCGGTGGTGGCGTAGTCAAAGGTAATCTCTTCGCCCGGCTGAATGCGCCGCAGCGCCACCAGCGTGATCTGACCCAAAAGCCCGCAGGAGGGCTGACAGCAATGGTTGACCAGCTCGGCCGCGTCGATGGGCTCAAGCGGCGCCAGGAACTGTTCGTCCTCCACTTGCACCACATAGCGGCGCAGGTCCGGCGTGATGGCCTCGGCATCGGCGCGGTTCACGATCCGCCCGCCCCACACCGCCACCACTTCGCCGGTCTCGATGCAGCTCACCGCGTAGACGCCACGCCCGGGCTTGTCGGTGCAGGCGCGCACCGCGACTTTGGACGACAGGAAATTGGCGAACGCGGCCGGCTCCGTCATGGTTCCACCGGTTTCCTGAGCACGAAGATCATGCGCCGTGAGGCGGGCGAGTTGTCCATCTTCAGGCCCTGCACGAAATCGCCATAGCACTCGACGACCTCCAGGCCGCCGGCGAGCTTGATCAGCGCAATGAATTCCTGCGGCAGAGTGAAGCGCTCGTGCGCGGTGTCGGGATAATCGGTGGTCTTGCCGTTCTCCGTGACGCGCAGAATGGTCTCCACCTTGGCCACTTGCGTGAACGGGTCAGGCACAGGGTTGTTCACCGCCCAGATGATCTCCACCTTGGTGCCGTTGCGTTCGCCGCGATAGGCGTGACTGCCGTAGTTCCACATGGAGCAGTCACGCGGATGCGTGACCTCGAACAGATAGATGCCGCCCGGCGTCAGGTTCTTGGCGACGGTGCGGAAGTGATCGACCAGATCGTCGCCGGTCGAAAGGCAATCGATGCTGTCGTACATGGTGATGATGGCGTCGACGGGGGCCGAGAGGGCAAAGCCGCGCATGTCGGCGGCGATCCACGCGGCCTGCACACCCTCGGCTTCAGCTTCGGCGCGGGCGAAATCGATCATCTCGGGCATCAGATCCAGGCCGATGGCGCGTACGCCCCGGCGCGCGAAATCGCGCACGTGATAGCCGGGACCGCAGGCAATCTCGAGCAATGAGGCGAGGGGCCGGCCGTTAAGGCGCTGATATTCCGCGGCGATGAATTCGACTTCGCGGGAGATGTCCCGGCGGAACGCGATATCGTAATAAGCCGCGCGGGCGTAGACCTGATTGAACTCTGCCATCGCAGTCCCCGAAACCGCGAAGGCCGTTCCCCTTTCGCGCACCGTCCAACAAACATGCCAGCCGCTCGGAAGAAATCAAGAGGGGCCGGCGGCGGACATGCGCGGAAGAAGCGTGGAAAATACCGAATATTGCGAAGACTTTAGCGCTGGTCGCGGGGGTGCTGGCCGCCTCCGGCCGACCTTTAGCGGCCAAGCACGGTTTCCGCCAATAGCTTACGGAAGGCGCGGTCGCGTTTGAGGTGGGCCTCGCGGCTCATGGCGGCGCTGCGGTTTTCATGCCGCTCGGCATAGAGCAGGAACCAGACCCGGCCGCGGGTGGATTTGGCGCCGCTGCCGTTGTTATGCGCCGCGAGGCGTTTTTCGATATCGTCGGTCCAGCCTACATAGGTGCGGCAGGCCTCGCGCGCGAAACTGCCCAGCACATAGACGAACGCGTTCATGCGTCCAGGAGGCGCCGGATCCTGCGCCGGAAGCGCCCGGCGCTGGGGGGAGTCAGGCTGGAGAACCAGCCGCCGAAGCTGCCGTCGCGCGCGATCAGGTACTTGTGGAAGTTCCACAAGGGGCGCGCGAGCAGGCCGCCTTCCTGGGCCAGCCAGCGGAACAACGGGTCGGCATCCGGCCCGCGCACATGGCGCTTCGCGGCCATGGGAAAATCGACTCCGTATGTGGCGGTGCAGAACGCGGCGATGCCGTTGGCGTCGGCGGGCTCCTGGCCTCCGAAATCGTTGCAAGGCACGCCGATCACCACCAGGCCCTGGTCCTTGAACTCCCGCCACAAGGCTTCGAGCCCGGCATACTGCGGCGTCAGCCCGCAGGCCGAGGCGGTGTTGACGATCACCAGGGGCCGTCCGCGAAAGTCCGACAGCGGCATGGGCCGCCCCGCGAGCGTCGTCAGTTCGAAGTCATAAACGTTTCCTGTCATGACGCTTTTTTACACGGGGTCCGTGCTAGTGTCTCCCCGTCTCATTGCCTGAAAGGAATCATGCGTGGCCGCCGAGATTCCCGAAAGGAAATCCGAAATGTGCCGGGCGCTCGCGCGACAGCTTCGGGACATGAGCGCGCACGCCGGCCTGGCCGGCCGCAAGGAAGAGATTCTGCGCCAGGCGGAAGAATGGGAGCGGATCGCAAAACTCGCGGAAGAAGAGGAAGCCGCCGGTTAGTTGAGCGCTTCGACCCTTACCGCCACGGCCAGCGTGTGCTCGCCTCCGCCGGTGATAATGCCGCGCAAGGGCGTGACATCGGTGAAGTCCCGCCCGTAGGCCACCGCGATATGTTCCTCGGCCACCATCAGTGCATTGGTGGGATCAAACTCCACCCAGCCCATCTCCGGCCCGCACCATACCGACACCCAGGCGTGGCTGGCGTCGGCGCCAATCAACCTGTCGTCGTGGCTCGCGCCCGCGTGCGGCGCGCCATGGGTCTTCAGGTACCCGGACACATAGCGCGCCGGCAAGCCCAGGCCCCGCAGACCCGACAGCATCGCGTGCGTAAAATCCTGACAGACGCCGTGACGCTTGGCCATGATCTCCGACACCGGCGTATCGATGGTGGTGGAGCCGGGCGCATAGGCGAAATCCCGTTTGATGCGGCACGTCAGGTCGAACGCCGCGGCGATTATGGTTGCGCCCGGTGCGAAGCTCTCGGCGGCGTAGGCCGCGGCGGCGGGGTCGAGCTGCACCAGCGGTGAGGCGCAGATGAATTCCGCCGGTTCCGGGTATTCCGGAAAGGCGTCCGCGTGCATGGCGTCGCGCACGGTTTCCCAGGCGGGCGCCGGCGAGGCCGGGGTCCAGGCCGAAGCGCTGATCTCCACCACGGTCTTCTGCACGACCGCGAATTCGGTGTGCGGGGTCTCGATGGCGAAATGATGCAGGCCGTTGCCGAAATGATCGCTGAAAGCCACCGCCCACACCGGTGTGGGCGTGACGTCGATGGTGTGTTCCAGGCGCCGCTGCAGGGATGTGTTGACCGGCGACAGGCGCGCCACATGCATACCGATATCGACGGAGAACTGGTAGGTGTAGCGGGTCTCGTGGCGGACGGCGTAGCGTTTCATGACGCGGCCCGGTCTTCATCCCCGTCGCGCGCGGCGAACACGACGCTCTGGGGAATCTTGATGTGGGTGAAGAAGCTGCGGCTTAGCATATCGGACAGTGCGATCAGTTCACCACGGCAGCTGCGCGCGCCGGACGCGAGCCCCTCGGTCAGTGCACCAAAGCGGTCGTGCGACAGGTCGGCGAACGGCGTGGGCGCGCGCAAGGAGTCGATCAGGTGGTCGACCAGCTGCTTCTCCTCCGCCAGCGGATCGTGGCCGATGAGGCCGTCGAGCTCCTTGCGCAACGCCTCCAGCTGATAGGCGAGGCCGCGCGGGTTCAGACCCTCGGTGAGGATGATATCGGTGGCCGCCAGGGTGTAGGAATCCATCGGAAAGCGCTTGCGATGGGTCATCACCGAATCGCACAGCTCCAGCAACAGGCGCACGCTGGCTTCCACCCGCGCCGGCTGCCCGCCGAGTAAGGTGTCCACCGCGTTGCAGATCTGGATGCCGCGTTCGATGCGCCGGCCGATTTCCAGGAACCGCCTGCCCATGCCGCGGGTCATGTTCTCCGCCACCGTGCCGCTGAAGGCGCCGAGCGCCATCAGCATGGCGTCGATGGACCCCAGCACGGAATCAAACTCGTCGCCCGCCGTATGGGCGATGGGCCGGGTCAGCGCACTGACGATGCGCCACATGTCCTGGGACAGGCGATCGCGCAGCGAAATGGCGATCTGGCGCAGCGCGCCCTGATAGCGGGCAACGCTGCCGCCCGGCGTCATGCTGGTGACCACGCTCAGCGTGAACACGGCGCCGTCCACGGGGGCCTTGGAATCGTCGGCGCCGATCCAGCCGCCGTTGTGGAGCAGGCGCGCCATCAGGTGGAGTTCGGCCATTTCGCGCGGGCTCGGTGCGCCGCGCACCAGGCGCGAGACGGTGGACCGCAGCTGGCGCGCGCCCGCGTCCAGGCGTTCGGCATAGCGGCCAAGCCAAAACAGGTCGTCGGCGACGCGGCTGCCGACCGCGTCCGGCACCCGGTGGGTCTTGCGCAGTTCCAACAGGCTTTCGGCGTTGCCGGTCTCGTCGACGGGCTCGTCCTTGAGAACCCAGACATCTTTTACCGTGCCGCCGAGGTGCAGCGCCTGGCGCTGGTCATCCGTGTTGGCGATGCGCGCGACGCCGCCGGGGACGGGATACCAGGTGTTGCCGGCGGAGAAAGCACCGACGCGCAGGACCACGGGGCGCGGCTCCAAGCCGTTCTCCACGAACGCCGGCACGCGGCTGTGCATGACGCGTTCGACCGCCACATATTGACCGGGGGCCGCGCGCAAGGCGGCCAGTTGGCCCGCCAGCTCCGCGTCGCCGCTCCGCGCCAGGTCCCACGGGGCGATCTCGGGATGGAACGCCTGCTGCAGGATGAATTTCTCGGGTGTCTTGAGCACTTCTTCCAAGGGGCCGCGCTGCCCGCACCACCAGGTGGTCACGGCCGGCAGGGTGAGTTCTTCGCCGAGCAGTTTGCGCGCGATCGCCGGCAGGAACGGCGCGAGGCCGGGCGTCTCCGCCACCGCCGAGCCGGGCAAGTTGAGCAGCACGACATTGCCCGCGCGCACCGCCGCCACCAGGCCGGCGACGCCCAGCGCGGAATCGGCGCGCAGCTCAAGCGGGTCGCAATATTCACCGTCGACGCGGCGGTAGATCACATGCACGCGCGCCAGGCCGTCCAAGGTGCGCAGGTAGACCATACCCTCGCGCACGGTAAGGTCCGACCCTTGCGCGAGCGTGACCGCGAGTTCCTGGGCGAGCAGCACGTGCTCGGGGTAGGAGGCGTTGTGCGGACCGGGTGTCAGCAGAACGATGCGCGGATTTTCGTCAAGCTTGGCGCCGATGGCCTGCAGGCTGGCCTGCCACTGGTCCACGGCCGGCTGCAGGCGGTGGATCGAGGCGTTGCGGAAGGCTTCCGGAAAACTGCGCGCCGCCACGCTGCGGTGGCGCAGGGCGTACCCCACCGCGCCCGGCGCCTGGGTGCGGTCGGCCAGCACGCGCCAGCCGCCATCGGGCATGCGCACCAGATCGGCGGCGTAGAAATGCAGGGGCGGCGCCAGCGGGCTGGTGACAAAGCGCAGTGGCCGCAGGAACGCCGGGTTGTTGAATACCAGGAACGGCGGCAGCAGTTTGTCGCGGATCAGCGTTTGTGGACCGTAGACGTCCTCGAGGATCAGGTTCAGAAGCCGCGCGCGCTGGGCGAGGCCGGCGGCGACGCCCTGCCACTCGGCGTCGGGGATAATGAGCGGCAAAAGGTCCATGCCCCACTGAGGCAAGGGCTCCGCGCCTTCGGTGAATAGGTTGTCGGCGGCGGCCAGGTGGCCCGCGGCGCGCGCCTGTTTTTCGCGCAGCATCTCCGGCGGCATGCCCCAGACCAGCGCCATGACATCGCGCCAGTGCGGGCGCAGCGCCCGCTTGCCCGACACCATCTCGTCGTAAGCGATGGGCTGGTCCGCGGTCATAGCCTACGGATTGGCGCGAAGGTCGAGCGTGACGGGATGCTCGCCGGCCTGGACGCCGGGCAGCGGCGCGAAATGACCGATGCTGTGGCCGAACGGCAGGAAGCGCGCGCGGCGCCGGGTTTCGGCCTCGTTGGCGTTGACCGGGAACCGCTCGAAGTTGCGCCCGCCCGGATGGCTGACGTTGTAGGTGCAGCCCGCGATCGCGCGTCCGGCCCAGGAGTCATAGATGTCGAAGGTCAAAGGCGTGTTCACCGGCAAGGTCGGATGCAGCGCGCGCGGCGGCTGCCAGGCGCGGAAGCGGATTCCCGCGACATATTCGCCCTTTTTGCCGGTGGCGCGCAACGGCACCTGGCGGCCATTGCACACCAGCGCGTGGCGTTCTCCGGTCAGTCCTTCCAGTTTTACCTGGAGCCGTTCCAGGGAGCTGTCCACGGCGCGGGAGGTGCCGCCGGGCGCTGAGTCCTCGCCCAGCACATGCCAAGGCTCCAGCGCCTGGCGCAGTTCCAGGTTGATGCCGCGGGTGGCGATTTCCCCGATCAGGGGGAAGCGGAACGCGTGATGGGCGTGGAACCACTGGGGGTCGAAGCCGTAGCCGGCGCGCTTCAGGTCATCCAGCACGTCGGCGAAATCGTTGGCGCAATAATAGGGCAGCAGGAACTCGTCGTGCAGCCGCGTGCCGTACCGGGCCAGGGGCCGGTCATAGGGCTGCTGCCAGAAGTGCGCCACCAGCGCGCGCAGCAACAATTGCTGCGCGAGGCTCATGCGCGCATGGGGCGGCATCTCGAAGGCGCGCAGTTCCAGAAGACCGAGACGTCCGGTGGCGCCGTCGGGGGAGTACAGCTTGTCTACGCAGAACTCGGTGCGATGAGTGTTGCCGGTCACATCCACCAGCACGTCGCGGAAGATTCGGTCCACCAGCCACGGCGGTGACACGCCATCGATCTTGGGTGCGCGGCGCAGCGCGTCGAAGGCGAGTTCCAATTCATAGGTGGAGTCGTCGCGCGCCTCGTCGGTGCGCGGATGCTGGCTGGTGGGGCCGATGAACAGGCCGGAGAACAGGTAAGACAGCGACGGATGATTGTGCCAATAGCCGACCAGGCTCTTCACCAGATCGGGCCGGCGCAGAAGCGGAGAGTCGGCGGGCGTCGGGCCGCCGAGGACAATATGATTGCCGCCGCCGGTGCCGACATGGCGGCCGTCCAGCATGAACTTCTCGGCGATCAGGCGCTCGGCGCGCGCTTCCTCATAAACGATGTCGGTCGCGGCGGTAAGCTCGCGCCAGGACGCGGACGGATGGATATTCACTTCGATCACGCCGGGATCGGGCGTCACCGAGAATTTCTGGAGCCGCGGGTCATGAGGAGGCAGATAACCTTCCAGCATGACCGGTTGTTTCCGTGCGGCGGCGACGTCTTCGATGGCCGCGGCAAGATCGAGATAGTCCTCCGTGGCGTCCAACGGCGGCATGAAGATGTGCAGCAGGCCGTCGCGCGCCTCGACACACAGGGCGGTGCGCACCACGCTCCCGTCGGACACCCCCGGTTTCGGCGGTGTCGCGCGCGGGTCCTGCATTTTGAGGCGAGGGCCGAGGACGGGCAGAGGTCCGAGGGCGCTCATGGGATCGGGGGGTGTCGGATAGGTGTGATCGTCCGGCGCGGCCCAGGGCAAGGAATCCAGAGGCAGGCGGTAGCCCATGGGAGAGTCGCCGGGCACCAGGTACATGGCTTCGCGGCGCAGGAACCACGGCCCGCTTTTCCAGGCGCGGGCGCCGTCCACCTCCACGGTGCGCAACGGCAGCGCGTAGCCGACGACTTTCTCCAGCCCCTGCTCAAACAGCCGCGCGAAGCGCGCGCGTTCCAAAGGGTCGCTCAGCTGGCTCTTGAGCGGATCGACGTTCACAGGCAGGCGCCGCTCGCGCCACATGTAGTACCAGAGGTCTTCGTGGGCGGCGGCGGCGAAGGCCGGGTCCACCCCCAATCGTTCCGCCAGCGCGCGCGCGAAGCCGCCGGCGTCATCGGCGGTCAGCGCCGCGTTCTTGTCCTGGTCGGCCGCCAGCAGCTTTTCATTGTGCCAGATGGGGTGGCCGTCCTTGCGCCACAGGCAGGTGAGCGCCCAGCGTGGCAGCTGTTCGCCGGGATACCACTTGCCCTGACCGTAGTGCAGCAGGTAGCCCGATCCGAACCGGCGGGCGAGGCGGCGCAGAAGGCCGCCGGCATAGCGGCGTTTGGTCGGGCCCAGCGCCGCGGTGTTCCATTCGGCACCGTCGGGATCGTCGGCGGCGACGAAGGTGGGCTCGCCGCCCATGGTCAGGCGCACATCGAGGCGTTTGAGATCAGTGTCGATGCGCGCGCCCAGCGCATTGACCGCGGTCCAGGCTTCGTCGCTGTAGGGATGTGTCACGCGCGGCGCTTCCGGCAGGCGGCGCACATTCATCTCAAAATGGAACTTGGTTTCGACCTTTTCCGAGAATCCGCTGATGGCCGCGGCGCTCTGGGGTTCGGGTGACGCCGCCAGCGGGATATGGCCCTCGCCGGTCATAAGGCCCGAGGTCGGGTCAAAGCCGATCCATCCGGCGCCCGGCAGATACACCTCGCACCAGGCATGCAGATCGGTGAAGTCGGCGGACACGCCGGCGGGACCATCGAGCGGCTTTTGGTCCTGAACCAACTGGATGAGATAGCCCGAAACGAACCGCGCCGCGAAGCCGAGATGGCGCAGCACATGCACCAACAGCCAGCTGGTGTCGCGGCACGAGCCCTTGCGCAAGGTCAGGGTTTGTTCCGGCGTCTGCACACCGGGCTCCATGCGGATGACGTAGGAAATATCCTGCTGCAGCTTGCGGTTCAGTTCCACCAGGCTATCGACGGTGCCGCCGGGCGCTGGGCGCACCAGATCGATGTATTTCGCCAAGGTCGGACTGAGCGGCGCCAGTTTGCGGAACGGCGCCAGCTCCTCATCCAGGCTGGGATCGTAGGTGAACGGGAACTTCTCGGCGCTGGGCTCCAGGAAGAAATCGAACGGATTGATCACCGCCATGTCGGCGATGATGTCGACCCTGACCGAGAACACCTTCGTCCGGTCCGGCACCACCACGCGCGCGAGGAAATTGCCTTGCGGGTCCTGCTGCCAGTTCAGGAAATGGCCGGCGGGCTCGATCTTCAGGCTGTAGGCCTCGATCGGTGTGCGGCAGTGGGGCGCGGGCCGCAGGCGGATGACCTGTGGACCCAGCGCGATCAGGCGCGGATAGCGGTATTCCGTATGATGGCGAAGGGCGACCTTAATGCTCAACGGTGCTCCTTTCGCCGCGCCCCGAAGCGTGCCCAGGAAAAGTGGGCACCGGTTTTCCGTCCGGGTACGCGACCAAAATTAATACGTGCCCAGGAAAAGTGGGCACCGGTTTTCCGTCCGGGCACGCGACCAAAAATTACTGGGTGGCGAGAATCAGGTTCTTCACGACCGGATAAATCTGGTTGTGCCACTTCTTGCCGCTGAACACGCCGTAGTGGCCGGCGCCGGCTTGCAAGTGGTGTTTTTTCAGATGCGGGCGCAGGTTCTGACAGAGGTCGTGGGCGGCGGCGGTCTGGCCCACGGCGCAGATGTCGTCGCGCTCGCCCTCAATGGTGAGCAGCGCGGTGCGGCGGATAGCGCCGGGGTCGACCTTGCGTCCGCGGTAGATGAGTTCGCCCAGGGCAAGCTCCGGCGTCTGGAACACCCGCTCGACGGTCTCCAGGAAGAACTCCGCGGCCAGGTCGATGACCGCGAAGTACTCGTCATAGAACGTCATGATCGGCTGCGCGTCGCCGCGGCGGCCGTGGGCGAGGTGGTCGTACATCTCGCGGTGGGCCTTGGCGTGACGTTCCATGTTCATGGACATGAAGGAGAACAGCTGCAGGAAGCCGGGATACACCCGCCGCCCCTGGCCCGCCAATCCGAACGGCACCGAATGAATCAGGTTGCTCTCGAACCAGCCGATATCGTGCTGCGAGGCGAAGCTGTTGACCGAGGTGGGGTTGATGCGCACGTCCACCGGGCCCGCCATGAGGGTGAGACTCTTGGGCGTGGCCGGGTCCTTGTCCTCGGCGAGCACCGAGACCGCCGCGAGCGCCTGCACGCACGGCTGGCATACCGAGAGCACGTGACAGCCCGGGCCAACCGCGCGGATGAACGCGATGACGTAGTCGATGAAGGTGTCGAACCCAAAAGACCCCGCCGCGAGCGGCACATCGCGCGCGTTCTTCCAGTCGAACAGATAAACGTCATGATCGGGTAGGCACGTCTCCACCGTGTGGCGCAGGATGGTGGAGAAGTGACCCGACAGCGGCGCGATCAGCAGCAGCTTGGGCTGAGGCTCCGGGGTGTCCTTGGCGAAATGCAGCAGATCGCAAAAAGGCAGCGAGAGCGCGACCTCTTCCCACACCGGCACGGTCTTGCCGCCGACCTCGACACTCTCAATCCCGTAAGCCGGACGCGCATGGGTGACGGTAGCCCGCACCGCCACTTTAAGCATGGCGGCGCTGGACAGACCGAGACAACTGCTGTCGAAGGTCTTGAACGCGCTGCCGCCATTGAGCGCGAGTCGCGCGGCCATGCGCAGAGGCTCGAGCGCCGCAGTGGTGGCGTGATAGGCCTGATAAAGCATCCGAATTCCAAATCCCCCGCGTAATGAACGCGACAGGGTTAACAAACGCTAGTGCTTTTTATGCTGCGCTGCAATATCGTATCTCGCAGGTGCGCTTGCACCTTATGTAAGGGGAGGCTCCATGGCGCGCGCTGTACTGACCATTTCCAGCAAAAACTATTCGTCGTGGTCCTTGCGGGGGTGGCTCCTGTGCCAGCTGGCGGGCCTTGAGGTTGAGGAGAAGACGGTCTCAATCGAAGCGAATCGCGCCGAGCTGCTGCTGCTGGCGCCTTCGGTGCTGGTGCCGCGCCTCAATCATGACGGGGCCAGTGTCTGGGACACGTTAGCGATCGCGGAGTATCTCGCCGAGGCCTTCCCCAACGCCGGCATGCTGCCGGCCGACCGCTTGGCGCGCGCGCACTGCCGCTCGATCTCGGGAGAGATCCACTCCGGCTTCCACAATCTGCGCTCGGCGCTGCCCATGAATCTCAAGGCGCGCCATACCGCGTTCAAGGTGTTCGCCGGGGCGCAGGCCGATATCGACCGTATCCAGACCATATGGGCCGAATGTCTGCAGAAATACAGCGGGCCGTTCCTGTTCGGCACGCCCACCATCGCCGACGCCATGTATGCGCCGGTGTGTACGCGTTTCATTACCTACGGCGTCGCCATGTCGGGTCCCGCCAGTTCCTACTGCCGCACCATCATGAGCTGGGCGCCGATGAAGGAGTGGGTTGAGGCGGCGAAGAAGGAGCCCGAGGAAATGGAAGAACTGGATTTTGATTTTTAGCAGGCTTGCCGCTTTTAGCGATGCCCACGGCGCAGGGCGTGCCCCCGGCCCATAGCGGCTCTATTCCCGCATCCTCAAGACACCAGCTCATACACGGGCTTGTAGTCACCCGACAGTTTCATGCGGCGGTCGGCGACGAACTGCTTCAGCAGCGCGTCCAGGGACTCCACCAGTTTGGGATCGGCGTGGAGCTTGAACGGTCCCATCTCGGCGATCTGGCGCACGCCGCCTTCCTTGATGTTGCCGGCGACGATGGCCGAGAACATGCGCCGCAGCGCCACGGCGCGGTCATGCACCGGTTGATCGAAGTTGGCCCTTAAGGCGGCGACGCTCTCGTGAGTCACTTGAAACGGCAACTGGAAGCCGCGCGGAATGGCGAGAGTCCAGTTGTAGTTATAGGCGTCGCCCGTGGTTTGGCGGTGCTTCTTCACAGCACCCAGGCCGCTGGCCATGACGCGCGCCACTTCCGCCGGATCGTCGATGATGATGCGGTAGCGCGACTGTGCATGTGGGCCCAGCGTCAGGCCGATGAAGGCGTCGACTTGCCTGAAGTAGCCTTCCGCCGCTTTAGGGCCCGTCAGCACCACCGGCATGGGCTGGTCGGCATTGGCGGGATCGAGCAGGAGGCCCAGCAGATAGAGAATCTCCTCGGTGGTGCCGACGCCGCCGGGGAAGATGATAATGCCGTGCCCGAGGCGCACGAACGCCTCCAGGCGCTTTTCGATGTCGGGCAGAATCACCAGGTGATTGACGATGGGGTTGGGCGGTTCGGCGGCGACGATGCCGGGTTCGGTCAAGCCGATGTAGCGGCCGTTGTAGATGCGCTGCTTGGCGTGGCCGATGGTGGCGCCCTTCATGGGGCCCTTCATGGCGCCCGGGCCGCAGCCGGTGCAGACGTTCATGCCGCGCAGCCCGATCTCGTAGCCCACCAGTTTGGAATAGTCGTATTCCTCGCGGCTGATGGAGTGGCCGCCCCAGCATACCACCATGTCGGGGCCCGAGAGGTTCTTGAGCACCTGGGCATTGCGCAGGATGCAGAAGACCGCGTTGGTGATGCCTTCGGGATCGGCCAGATCGAAACGGGTGCTCTCCACCACTTCGTTGGCGATGTAGAAGATGTCGCGCAGCACCGCGAACAGGTGCTCCTTCACGCCCTGGATCATCTCGCCGTCGACGAAGGCGATGGCGGGCGCGCTATCGACCTCCAGCTTCACGCCGCGCGCATCCTGGACGATGCGTAGCTCGAAATCCTTGAACTTTTCGAACAGCTCGGTCGGCTCGTCGCTGTAGCTGCCGGAATTGAGCACGGCCAGCGCGCAGCGGCGGAGCAGCGGATAAAGCCCGCCTTGGCCGCGATCGAGCAGCTTGGCCACC
>CANJOI010000047.1 GCA_947475365.1 Fidelibacterota bacterium
ATGAAGCGGTGGCCCAGACCACCGCGGCGGGCCTCGGCCAGACCACCTGCATCGGCATCGGCGGTGACCCGGTCAACGGCACCAACTTCATCGATTGCCTGGAACTGTTCCTGGCCGACGACGAAACCCAGGGCATCATCATGATCGGCGAAATCGGCGGCACCGCCGAGGAAGACGCCGCCGCGTTCTACAAGGCCGCGAAGAAGAAGAAGCCCATCGTCGGCTTTGTCGCCGGCACCACGGCGCCTCCGGGCCGCCGCATGGGCCACGCCGGCGCCATCGTCTCCGGCGGCAAAGGCACCGCCGCCGCGAAGTTCGAAGCCATGAAGAGCGCCGGTTACCACATCGCCGACAGCCCGTCGGCGCTGGGTTCGACCATGCTCAAGGCCATGGGCAAGTAAGGAAGTACGTCTTGTTGTTGCGGTTCCTTGCTGTTGCGGCGGTTCTCGCCGGTATTGTTCTTCCGCGTGTGAGTCACGCCGCCGATCCGGCGGCGGTGATTCTCAATGCCGGTGTGTTCGACCTCGTGGGCCATCGCACACAATATGTCGAAGGCCGCATTGAATACCGGTTCGGCCATGGTCTGTTCGACAATGAAGGCGATGGCGGGTTCCGCGGGCTGAAGCCGCTGGTCGGGTTCATGATCAACGGCAAGGGCGCCAATTACGCCTACGCCGGCCTGGCCGCGCCGATTCAATTCGGCGCTGACAACGCCTGGGAGTTCACCCCGGCCGCCGGCATGGGCGCCTATCACAAGGCCAAAGGCATCGATCCCGGTCAGGTGTTCGAATTCCACCTGGCCCTGGGCCTGTCCTACCGCGTGATGCCCAATGCGCGCCTCGGTGTGGCCATCGACCACATTTCCAATGCCGGTACTGGGCGCGTGAATCCGGGCATCAATTCCGCGCTGGTGACTTGGGCCTTCACCTTCCCGGGCTTATAGCAGAGGCATGACCTCTCTGATCGACCAGGGGCTGGCCCACCACGACGCCGGGGATCTCGACCGGGCGGAAGGCGCGTATCTCGCCGCATCCCAAGAGGACGCCGCCAACCCCGAGCCTCACAAACTCCTGGCGCTGGTCGCCATGGAGAAGGGGCTGCCCGAAGCGGCGGTCAGCCACATTCAGAAGGCGATGGAACTCGCGCCGGATGTGGCGCAGCACCGTCATCTCTTCGGGCGTATCCGGGCGATGCAGGGCCGTCTACCCGAAGCGGCGGAAGCCTTGCGCGCGGCGGCCGATATGGCCGGACCTGATCGCTATACGGTCCTGTGCGATCTCGGTTTGTGCCTCGAGCAGCTGCAGGCCTGGGAAGACGCCCTGACGGTCTATGCCGAAGTGCTTGCCCAGGATGCCAAAAACCTCACGGCTCTCCACGGCAAAGCCGGCGCGTCCGCCGCGGTCGGGGAACTACCCCGGGCCAAGGCCACCTACGAGGAACTCCTGCGCCTGTACCCCGGCGACTCCGACGCCCAGGCCGGCCTGACCCAGGTCGAAGGCTGGATCCGGGACAAGGTTGTCCCCTAACCGGGCGCCGAAAGCTCCCCGATAGCCTCGCAAGGGCTTGATTTTGCAGCCCTGACCCCTGCCTTCGGCAAATGCCTAAGCCCTGCAAGTCGTTGTCCGGAACGGGCAATTCGTCTATGAGTGTGCGGTTGGGGCTTTTCCTTTGGGACCCGCACGCGCGGGCCGGGAAAGGCCGTTAGGCAAGGATTCTTCCGTGGACGCCTCATTTCTGACCGGTGCCAATGCACCGTTCATTCTCGAACTCTATGCCCGCTATCGCCAGGACCCGTCGGCGATCGACCCCAGTTGGTTGAGCTTTTTCAAAGACTTAGCCGACGACGAGGCGGCCCTGCTGCAGGACCTCGCGGGCGCCAGCTGGCAAGAGTCCCACGCCCAGATCATCGGCGCGAAGAGTGACGACGATGTGCCCGCGAAAGGTGCCAAGGACGCGAAGCCGGCCAAAGAGGCCGACGCCCCCGCCCCCCCGCTCGCCGGCGGCGCGGACGCTCATGCCCTCAATTCCATCCATGCGCTGCAGCTGATCCGCGCCTACCGCGCCCGCGGCCACCAGGTGGCCCAGCTCGACCCTCTGAACCTGCATGACCCGGAGAGCCATCCGGAGCTGAAGTACCAGAGCCATGGCTTCACCGACGCGGACCTCGACAAGGAGATCCACCTCGGCGGCGTCCTCGGCTTTGAGAAGGCGACGCTGCGCCAGATCATCGACGCGCTCAAATCCACCTACTGCGGCACCATCGGCGTCGAGTTCACGCACGTTCAGGACCCCGCGCAGAAGGCTTGGCTGCAGAAGCGCATCGAGACCGACCGCCTCACGCCGCGCTTCTCGACCGAAGGCAAGAAGGCGATCTTCGAGCGCCTGACCGAAGCTGAGGGGTTCGAGAAGTTCCTCGGCATCAAGTACACCGGCACCAAGCGCTTCGGCCTCGACGGCGGTGAGTCCGCCATCCCGGCGCTGGAACAGGTGATCAAGCGCGGCAGCGCGCTGGGCGTGAAGCAGATCGTGATCGGCATGGCCCATCGCGGCCGCCTCAACGTGCTGGTCAACGTCATGCACAAGCCGTTCAGCGCGCTGTTCTCGGAATTCCAGGGCAACTCGCCGAACCCGGATTCCGTCGAAGGCTCGGGCGACGTGAAGTACCACCTCGGCACTTCGGCCGACCGCGAGTTCGACGGCAACACCGTGCACCTCTCGCTCACCGCCAACCCGTCGCACCTGGAAGTGGTCGACCCCGTTGTGCTGGGCAAAGTCCGCGCCAAGCAGGAACAGCTGGGCGATCACGCCCGCAAGCAGGTCATGGGCCTGTTGATCCACGGCGACGCGGCGTTCGCGGGCCAGGGCATCATCGCCGAGTGTTTCGGCTTCTCGCAGATCGAGGGCTACACCACCGGCGGCACGTTGCACTTCGTCATCAACAACCAGATCGGCTTCACCACCACGCCGCGCTACTCGCGCTCGGGCCTCTACTGCACCGACGTGGCCAAGATGGTGGAAGCGCCGATCTTCCACTGTAACGGCGATGATCCCGAAGCCGTGGTGCATTGCGCGCGCATCGCCATGGATTTCCGCCAGGAGTTCGGCGTCGATACCGTGGTGGACATGGTGTGCTACCGCCGGTTCGGCCACAACGAAGGCGACGAGCCCAAGTTCACCCAGCCGTTGATGTACAAGAAGATCGACAGCCATGTGTCGGTGCGCACACTCTACGCCCGCCGCCTGGTCGAGGAAGGCCTGGTCACCCAGGACGAAGCCGACCGCATGATGAGCCAGTTCATGCACATGATGGAGGTGGATTTCGAATCCGCCGCCAGCTTCAAGCCCAATAAGGCCGACTGGCTGGAAGGCGCCTGGAAGGGCCTCGCGCAGATGGGCGAGGAAGAAGAGCTCCGCGACGACAAGACCGGCGTGTCCCTCGACCTGCTGAAGGAAGTCGGCCGCGCGATCTCGAAGTCGCCGGAAGGTGTCGCCGTAAACCCCAAGGTCGCGCGCCAGCTCAAGGCCAAGCTCGAGATGATCGAGACCGGCAAGGACATCGACTGGGCCACGGCCGAAGCGCTGGCCTACGGCACGCTCGTGGTCGAAGGCAACCCGGTGCGCCTGTCGGGCCAGGATTGCGGCCGCGGCACATTCTCGCAGCGCCACTCGGTGCTGGTGGATCAGAACACCGAGGCGCGCTACGTGCCGCTCAACAACATCCGCAAGGACAAGCAGGCTCACTTCGAGGTGATCGACAGCCCGCTGTCCGAGCTGTCAGTGCTGGGCTTTGAATACGGCTACAGTCTCGCCGACCCGAACACGCTCACCCTGTGGGAAGCGCAGTTCGGCGACTTTTCCAACGGCGCTCAGATGATCATCGACCAGTTCATCAACTCGGGCGAAAGCAAGTGGCTGCGCCTGTCGGGGCTGGTCATGCTGCTGCCGCACGGTTTTGAGGGCCAGGGGCCTGAGCACTCCTCGGCGCGCATGGAACGCTATCTGCAGCTGTCCGCCCAGGACAACTGGCAGGTCTGCAACATCACCACGCCCGCCAACTACTTCCACGCCCTGCGCCGCCAGATGCGCCGCAATTTCCGCAAGCCGCTGGTGATCATGACGCCGAAGTCGCTGCTGCGTCACAAGCGCTGCGTCTCCACCCTGGAAACCATGACCGAGCAGACGTCGTTCCAGCGCGTTTTCGGCGAAACCGAAAAGATCGCGGCGCCCGCGAAGGTGCGCCGCATCGTGGTGTGCTCCGGCAAGGTCTATTACGACCTGCTGCAGACGCGCGAGGAGAAGGGCATCGACGACGTGGCGATCCTGCGCGTCGAGCAGCTCTATCCGTGGCCCAAGGAGACGCTGGCGCGCGAGTTCGCCAAGTACAAGAACGCTGAAGTGGTCTGGTGCCAGGAAGAGCCCGCCAACATGGGGTCCTGGACCTTTGTCGATCGCCGCCTCGAGTACGCGCTCGACGGCATCGATATCAAGGCCAAGCGCCCGGTCTATGCCGGCCGTCCGCCGGCCGCGTCGCCGGCCACTGGCCTGATGAAGAACCACGTCCGCGAACAGAATCAGCTGTGCGAATGGGCGCTCACCACGCCGCTCGCGCAGATTCCGCAGCCGTTCCGCCGTATTTCCAAGATCGGCAAAATGGCGGCCGAGTAAACCGCGACGCAAGCCAATCGCCGGGCCGCGCCAGATGCGGCCCGGCCAATAAACAACTGACGACATATTTCGGGGAACGACATGCCGGATATCAAAGTGCCCACCCTGGGCGAATCGGTCACGGAAGCCACGGTTGCGAAGTGGTTCAAGAAAGTCGGCGACGCCGTCGCCATGGACGAACCTGTGGTGGAGTTGGAGACCGATAAGGTTACCGTGGAAGTGCGCGCTGAAAGCGCCGGTACGCTCTCCGAAGTCGTCGCCGGTGAAGGCTCTGAAGTGGCCGTCGGCGCCGTGCTCGGCGTGATCGGTGCCGCCGGTGCCGCCGCCGCCGCGCCGGCCAAGAAAGCTGAAGCGCCGAAGGCCGCGCCCGCGCCTGCTCCGGCGCCCAAGACCGCGGCTGCTCCCGCGCCAGCGCCGAAGCCCGTTCCCGCTCCGGCTGCCAAAGCCGCGCCCGCCGCGAAGCCCGCCATCGTGTCCGACTATCCGCTGGCGCCGGCCGTGCGCCACCTGGTCGAAGACCATGGCTTGGACCCGAAGAAAATCCCCGCCAGCGGCAAGGATGGCCGCCTGACCAAGGCTGACGTGCTCTCCTACATCGCCGGCGGCGGCGAAGCGGCCCCGCGCGGCGTGCCCGACCGCGGGCCCGCGGAAGAGCGCGTGAAGATGACGCGCCTGCGCAAGAAGATCGCCGAGCGCCTCAAGGAAGCCCAGAACACCGCGGCCATGCTCACCACCTTCAACGAAGCCGACATGTCGGCGGTGATGGCCCTGCGTAACAAGTTCAAGGACGGCTTCGAGAAGAAGCACGGCGTGAAGATGGGCTTCATGTCGTTCTTCGTGAAGGCCTGCGTCGCCGCGCTCAAGGAACTCCCGGCCATCAACGCCGAGATTCAGGGCGATGAACTGGTCTACAAGAACTACTACGACATCGGTGTTGCGGTGGGCACGCCCAACGGCCTGGTCGTGCCGGTGGTGCGCGACTGCGACCACAAATCCTTCGCCGAGATCGAAGCGGAAATTTCCGGACTGGGCCGTAAGGCGCGCGACGGCAAGCTCACCCTTGACGACATGACCGGCGGCACCTTCACGATCACCAACGGCGGCATCTATGGCTCGATGCTGTCGACGCCGATCCTGAACACGCCGCAGTCCGGTATCCTGGGCATGCACAACATCAAGAACCGCGCGGTGGTGCTGGACGACGGCGCGATTGTGTCGCGCCCGATCATGTATCTGGCGCTGTCCTACGACCACCGGATCGTCGACGGCCGCGAAGCCGTGACCTTCCTGGTGCGGGTGAAGGAAGCCCTTGAGGATCCCGCGCGCCTGCTGGTTGAAGTCTAAGCTCCAGAGATAGGACCTGTTATGGCCGAGAATTTCGACGTCATCGTCATCGGCGGCGGACCGGGCGGCTATGTCTGCGCCTTGCGCGCGGCGCAGCTCGGCCTCAAGGCGGCCTGCGTGGAGAGCCGGGGCGCCCTCGGCGGCACCTGCACCAACGTCGGGTGCATCCCGTCCAAGGCGTTGCTGCAGTCCTCGCACCTGTTTGATGAGGCCAACCACAGCTTCGCCATACACGGCATCAAGGTGTCCAAGGTCGAACTCGATCTCGCCACCATGATGGCGCGCAAGGACGATGTGGTGAAGCAGAACACCACCGGCATCGAATTCCTGCTCAAGAAGAACAAGGTCACCTATCTCAAGGGCTATGGCCGCATCGCGAAGGTCAGCCGCGGCGCCCATGAGGTCGCGGTGAAGGACGACGCCGGCACGGAAACCACCTATGTCACCAAGTATGTAGTGATCGCCACCGGTTCCGATGTGACCTCGCTGCCCGGCATCACCATCGATGAGAAGAGCGTGGTGTCGTCCACGGGCGCCCTGAAGCTGCCGAAAGTGCCTAAGAGCATGGTGGTCATCGGCGCCGGCGTCATCGGTCTGGAGATGGGCTCGGTGTGGCGCCGTCTCGGCGCCGACGTCACCGTGGTCGAATATCTCGACTTCATCCTGCCGCCCATGGACGGCGAAGTGCGCAAGCAGATGCAGCGCATCCTGGAAAAGCAGGGCATGAAGTTCAAGCTGGGCCACAAGGTCACCGAGGCGAAGCCGGGCAAGGACGGCGTGTCCGTGAAGATCGAACCGGCCAAGGGCGGCGACGCGGAAACGCTCACCGCCGATGTCGTGCTGGTGGCCGTGGGCCGCGGGCCGTTCACCAAAGGTCTCGGGCTCGATACGGCGGGCGTGGCGGTCTCCACGCGCGGCTTCGTGGAAGTGGACAGCCACCTTCAGACCAACGTGGAGGGCATCTTCGCCATCGGCGACGTGATCGGCGGCCAGATGCTGGCCCACAAGGCGGAAGAAGAAGGTGTCGCGGTCGCGGAAATCCTCGCCGGTCAGCCGGGCCATGTGAACTACGACGTCATCGCCGGTGTGGTCTACACCTGGCCGGAAGTCGCGGGCATCGGCAAGACCGAAGAGCAGCTCAAGGAAACGGGCATCGCCTATAACGTCGGGAAGTTCCCGTTCACCGCCAACGGCCGCGCCCGCGCCAACGGCGACACCGACGGCTTCGCCAAGATCCTGGCGGATGCGGCGACCGACCGGGTACTCGGCTGCCACATCGTCGGCCCCGAAGCCGGCGACCTGATCATGGAAGTGGCGGTGGCCATGGAATTCGGCGCGTCGTCGGAAGACATCGCCCGCACCTGCCACGCTCACCCGCAGTTGGGTGAAGTGGTCAAGGAAGCCGCCCTGGCCGCCAACAAGCGCGCGCTCCATATCTAAGCATGATCGACCACACCGGCGTTCCTGTCAGCGATATGACGCGGAGCAAAGCCTGGTACACGCAGGCGCTGGCGCCGATCGGGTACGGATTGCTGATGGAAGTGCCGGGCGAAGTCACCGGCCATAGCGCCGCGGTGGGCTTCGGGGAAATCGTAACTCGCAAGCCGGACTTCTGGCTGGCCGGTGAGGATCCCGCCAAGATCAAGGGTATGCCGCATATTCATGTGGCCTTCAGGGCCGCGAGCCGCGCGGCGGTGGACGCCTTCCACGCTGCGGCCATCGCCGCCGGCGGCAAGGATAACGGCGCGCCGGGCGTGCGGGCGCACTATCACCCCAACTATTACGGCGCCTTTGTGCTCGATCCCGATGGGCACAACATCGAAGCTGTCTGCCACGCGCCCGCGTGATGGCGCCTCGGGGCATTCCCTCCGCCACGATCATCATTCCGGCATACAAGGCCGCGAAGACTCTCGACCGCACATTGGAAAGCGCGGTCAGATCTTTGCGCCAGTACACCGATATCGAGAAGAAGCCCCTCCAGGCCGAAATCCTGGTGGTGGACGACCGTTCTCCGGACGAAACGCCCGACATCGTTACCGCCTGGAGCAAGCGTGATCCGGCGGTGCGCCTGCACCGCAACGCGGTGAATCGCGGCCCGGGCTTCTCGCGCAATGAAGGCGTGCGCAACAGCACCGGCAATTTCCTGTTCTTCCTGGACTCCGACGACGTGTTCTATCCGAACCATGTCTCGGAGTGCCTGAATGCGCTGCTGGCGGATGATTCCGTGGGCTATGTCTTCACCCGCATGAAGGTGGACATGCCGACGATGCATCCTGACTGGCTGCATTCCCTGGATGAGAGCAACCCGATCAACTTCTGCCTGCGCCGGGTGTGGCACGACATGATCCTGGGCTTCCCCGAGGAGCCCGATTTCAACACCTACCGTACCGAGGACACGCTTTACCGCATGTGCCTCCGGCGCCTGGTGCAGCACAAGAAAATCGACATCATCACCTGCGAACAGTTTGTTTCCCCCGGCAACGCGCTCGATCGCCAGAAGCATAAATTCGCGCTATCCATGGAGGCCTGGAACAAATCCGGCCTCGACGACGGTTTTGTCCTCACGCCGCAGATGGAGAAAGTGGTCGAGGCCAGGCTCGCCCATGTTCAAAAGCTTCTGACCCGGACGTAGCCCCTTGTTCTTCCCGTTCCGCGACGACAACCCGCACACCACGACACCCTTCGTGAACTACGGGCTGATCGCGGCCTGTGTGTTGGTGTTCCTGTGGGAGGTGTCGACCGGTGAACGCGGCCAGCAGGGCATCACCTATGTCTTCGGCCTGATCCCCGCGCGTCTGTTCGGCTCGGCCGCGCCTGAACCCGGTCTGCCCGAAATCGCGCCATGGCTCACGATCTTCACGTCCATGTTCCTGCACGGCGGCTGGATGCATCTGCTCGGCAACATGCTTTATCTCTGGATCTTCGGCGACAACCTTGAGCACTCCCTCGGGCACACGCGCTATCTGGTGTTCTATCTCCTCTGCGGAATCGCAGCGGCCTTCGCGCAGAGCATGTCCGCGCCTACCTCAGAGATTCCCATGGTGGGAGCCTCCGGGGCGATCTCCGGCGTTCTGGGGGCCTATCTGGTGCTGCACCCGAAGGCCAACATCCGGGTGTTCGTGTTCCTGATCATCATCACCACCATCAACCTGCCGGCTTACATCGTGCTGGGCGGGTGGTTCGTGATGCAGCTGATCAGTTCGGCGCAGGTCAGCGCCGGCGAGGCGGGCGTGGCGTTCCTCGCTCATATCGGCGGCTTTATCGCAGGCGCGGTTTTGGTGTTCTTCTTCCGCCGCCGCGAGGTTGCGGTGTTTCAGCCCGCGCATTCCCAGGCCTTCGCGGTTGAACGTAAACCCTATCGTCGTGGGTCCGTGCCGGATACCGGCGGCACACGCCGCGGGCCCTGGTCCTAGGCCCGCGCTTTTTTGATGAACAGCGAGTCCACGATATCGCTGATCGCCCCATTAAGCGCCGTGTTGAATTTCGGCGTCTGTTCAAAACGCGCGCGATCGAACAGCGTGAAGTACGGCGAATACTCCACATGTCCCTGCAAAAGCGCGTACAGCCTCGCGGCGGCGGCGCGCACTTCGTCGGAGTTGAGTTTGCGCACGGGGCTGGCGGTATCCTTGGTGGCGAGGGTCAGCGCCAGCGCGGTGATCAGGCCGTCATGCCGCACGCTCACGCCATGCGTGGCGGCAAGGGCCATGCCCGCGGGGTCGTCGTTGCGACGGTCAAGCCTGTGGGCGACGCCGCTCGCGGTTGGCCGGGCGCGGAGTTTGATGTAGAGGTCGATTTCCTCGCACGGCGCCGCATAGTCGAAGAACATCGCATTGCGAGGCCCCGGCGGCGGGGCCAATAGATGCGGGGCCTGCGCGGCGATGGCGGCCTCGACGGCCGGATGCACGGCGAAACCGGGGTCATCGGTCAACAGTTTCGCGCCCGCGCTGTGGAAGGTGCGCAGGTTCCAGACCACGACGTCGCCGGGTTGGCTGGGCAGGTTGTAAAGCGGGTGCGTGGTCTGCGGATAAGCCATGGCGGTGCCGCCGACGACTCGATTGCCCGTGACCGCGCTGAGGAGTTGGGAATCCTGGAACGCCGCGGGATCGCCGCGGTGGGATCCGACGACCACTTTCAGCGCGCCGCTGGCGTGGCGATAGTCCTGGAAATAAATGCCGAAGCGGTAGGCGCGGTAGATCGCATCGGTTGGGCTGTGCCAAGTCTCGGTGATGTTGCCCGGCATGCCCTTGGCGTCGCAATGAAGCTCCGCGTAAGGGTTCAGGGTATGGGTGCCGATGGTTTCCTCGAAATTGATGCTGCCTTCGCCGTCATAGACCAGTGCGGAGCCCAAGAGGGCGCGGGCAATGGCCAGCAGGCTTGGGTGGAAATAGATCTGGCGGACCTCTGGAAGGCCGAGAATGTCCGGCATGACCCAACCGCTGGCGGCGTGCGCCGCGGCGCGCATTCCGGCCAGCAGCGTGTCCAGATCACTCTGGCTCAACGCGCCTTTGATCAGGCAGAAGCCGTAAGTCTCGCAAACCTCGCGGACGGCGGCGGGGTCGCTGGCGGAAGCCTGGTATTGATCGGACATATTCAGCTGCTGCCGCGGGCTCTGGGATGTGCCGCATTATATACGGAGCTGAGGCGCTGGGCGTCCACCACCGTATAGCGTTGGGTCGTCGAGAGCGAGGCGTGGCCCAGCAGTTCCTGAATGGTGCGGAGGTCGCCCCCTTGCGCCAGGAGATGGGTCGCGAAGCTGTGGCGCAGCGCATGCGGCGTCGCGGTTTCGGGAAGCCCCAGGCGGGCGCGCAACAGGCGCATCTGGCGTTGCACTACGCCGGGGTTGAGCGCGCCGCCACGGGCGCCCAGGAACAAGGGGCTGTCAGGCGCCGCCACGAACGGGCAGATCTTGCGATAGGCTGTCACCGCCTCGCGCACCACAGGTAAGACCGGCACGATGCGTTGCTTGCGGCCCTTGCCGGTGACGCGCAAGGTGTCGCCGCGTGGGATCTCCGCGCAGGTCAGCGACAGCGCTTCGCCAATACGCAGGCCGCAGCCATAGAGCATCAGCAGCAGCGCGGTGTCGCGGGCCGCGAGCCACGGCTCTTCCTGTGCGGCGCCGGCGTCGCGGATCGCGGCTAGTGCATCGTCCTCGTCCAGCGCCTTGGGCACGGTCTTGGGCAGACGCGGGGTGCGCACGGTCTTGATGGCGGGGTTGTGCACCGTGTCCGCGCGTTCGAGGAAGCGGAAGAAATTGCGCAACGTCGAGACGCCGCGCGCGATCGAGCTGCGCGAGATGCCCTCATTCGATCGATGCGCGAGGTAGCTGCGGAAGTCGGCGGGCCTGAAGGCGGCGAAATCGGCCAGGTCCGGCGCCGCGCCCAGGTGGCCGGTCATGAACACAAGGAACGCCGCGAGATCGCGGACATAGGCGTCGAAGGTGTGCTCGGAAACGCGCCGCTCGGATTTCAGCCAGCGTTGCCAATCGGAGATCGCCGTAAGAAGACCGGCGCCGGCTGAGAAACCGAGGCTACTGCTTGGCCGCATCGTTGATGCCGAAAACCGGGACCCACTTTTCGGCACGACGGTTGCTTACAGCTGCAGTGTCCACCAGCGGCCTACGGCGTAGCGGGTGACATGGCCGAGGAAAGCGATGAGTTCAGTGCCCTGGCCGGGCTCGAAATGTCCGGGCATGCGGCAGCCGACGGCGAACAGGCCCAGGGGAAGGCCTTCGCCTTCGGGCAGCGCCACGATGGCGTCGGAACGCACCAGACCGGCGGCGCCGCCGTAGATCATGGCTTCGCCTTCAGTCTCGGCGCGGATCAAGGTGCCCTCATGGCCCATCAGCTTGGCGACATAGCCGGTGGGCAGCGAGCGCACGGTTTGCCCGGCTTCCAGCGGCAAGGTTTCGCTCTCGAACGCGCAGGCGACGGCGTCGACGCCGAGGTGAACCGGCAGGTCGTCGTGAAGGATCTGGGTGAGTTCGGAGAAGTCCCGCGCATAGAGCAGCGCCAGCGCGCACTCCATGGTGCGCTCGATCAGGGACATATTGGTGCGGGTGGTGGTGACAAGGCGGTCGCTGGCAACCTTCATGTCGTCGACCTGGCGGCGCAGGCGCTCCACGACAAAGCGCTGCATGTCCACGACCACGGTGTCGGTCTCGAACCGGGTGTCGGGTGCTATCGCCGCCAGGATATCGGGGTTCTGCAGCAGGAGGCGCGGATTGCGCCGCAGGTATGCGATCACGTCGCTGTCGCGCAGCTCAACGCCGCTTTTCAGCGCGTCGCCCTTGATGCCGGCCGTCGACGGATCGCCCATGGTCTTCTTCCCCGAAAGATCTTTGGGCGTTTTTTTGACCATGGCGCGATTCTTAGAGAATCGACTGCCCGGTCTTGGCCCAGTCATCCATGAACGCTTTTAAGCCCTTATCGGTTAAGGGATGGTTGAACAGCTGGCGCAGGGTCGAGGGCGGCATGGTGGCCACATGGGCGCCGATCTTGGCGGCTTCCACCACATGCATGGGATGGCGGATGGACGCCACCAATACCTCGGTGTTGAAGCCGTAATTGCCATAGATGGTGCAGATATCGTCGATCAGCTCCATGCCGTCGGTGCCGACATCATCCAGGCGGCCGACAAACGGCGAGATGAAGCTGGCGCCGGCCTTGGCGGCCAGCAGCGCCTGGGCGGGCGAGAAGCACAAGGTGACGTTCACCATTGTGCCGTCGTCCGACAGGGCCTTGCAGCACTTCAGTCCGTCCGGCGTCAGCGGCACTTTGATCGTGACGTTGCTGGCGATTTTTTTGAGGACCGCGGCTTCTTTCATCATGGTGTCGAAGTCCAGGGCGGTGACCTCGGCGCTGACCGGCCCTGGCACCACGGCGCAGATCTCGGCGATCAGGTCCACGAACTTCTTGCCCGATTTGGCGGCCAGCGTCGGATTGGTGGTGACGCCGTCGACCATGCCGGTGGCGGCCAGGTCTTTGATCTCTTTAATGTCAGCCGTATCGATGAAGAACTTCATGGGTCCCCGAGGAACGAGAATGAGTGAGAAAATTCAGGTGGAATGATCCTGAGCCGTGGGCGAGTTTAGACCATGGCTCCTCCGCAATCCACGCCTTCACTCTTTGCCGCGCCGACCGCGGATGGGGTTTTTCCACAGGGCGCGCTGGTCTCGGTTTTGCTGCCGCTGCCGGTTGATTCGGCGTACGACTACCTGGTGCCCGAAGGCGAGGGTTTGCGCGCGGGTGATGTGGTCGAAGTTCCCTTGGGGCGGCGCTTCGAGGTAGGCGTGGTCTGGGGCGCGGGGTCGGGCGATGTTCCCTCCGCAAGGCTCAAGGAAGTTGTCCACAAGCTCGATGTGCCGACAATTCCCGAAGTGTTGCGCCGGTTCATCGACTGGGCCGCGGGCTACACGCTGCAACCGCCAGGTTCCTTGCTGCGGATCGCGGTCAATCCGGCGCGCCGCTGGGTGCCGCCGGCGCCGGTCACCGCCATCACCGCCTCCGGCGCCAGTCTTGCGGCGCGCGGCCTGAAAGCGACCCCCGCGCGGGAAAAACTGTTGGCGGTGGCCGCGCGCGCGCAGTTTCCGACGGCCGCCGCTCTGGCGCGCGCCGCCGAGGTCAGCAGCGGCGTCATCAAGGACATGATCACCGCGGGCGTGCTGGCGGTGATTCCAGCGGCGCATGCTTCTGCGTTCGATGCGCTTGATCCTGGCGCCGCGCCGCCGGTGCTGGACGAGGGGCAGCGGGTGGCTTCGGCGACTCTGCGTGCGCGGATCGGGGCGGGGTTCTCCGTCACGGTTCTGGAAGGCGTTACCGGCTCCGGCAAAACCGAGGTTTATCTCGAAGCCGTGGCCGCGGCGCTGGCGGCGGGCAAGCAGGTTCTGGTGCTGGTGCCGGAAATCGCGCTCACGGCCCAGACCCTTGCGCGGTTTGCCCATAGGTTCGGCGGTGTGCCGGCGCTGTGGCACTCTGACCTCAATTATAAAGCGCGGCGCGAGACCTGGGCGGGTGCGGCCACGGGCGATGCGCGTGTGGTCGTGGGCGCGCGCTCGGCGTTGTTTCTGCCGTTCAGCGATCTCGGCCTGATCGTGGTCGACGAAGAGCATGAGCCCGCCTTCAAGCAGGAAGACGGCGTGATCTACCACGCGCGCGATATGGCGGTGGTGCGGGCGCGGGAAGGCGCCATCCCGATCGTGCTCGCGTCCGCGACGCCATCGCTCGAGACAGTTATGAATGTGCGCGATAAACGCTACGCCGACGTACGTTTGCCGCAACGTTACGGCGCCGCGGCGATGCCGAAGATTTCACTTATAGATATGAAGGCGACGCCGCCCGAGAAGGCCGCCTGGGGCCGCTCGTGGCTGGCGCCGCCGCTGGTGAACGCGGTGAACCGCGCGCTCGACGCCGGCGAGCAGAGCCTTCTGTTCCTGAACCGCCGCGGCTATGCGCCGCTGACGCTTTGCCGCACCTGTGGTCACAGGCTGCATTGCCCGCGCTGCACGGCCTGGCTGGTGGAACACCGCCTGACGCGGCAGCTGCAATGCCATCACTGCGGCTTTTCCGCGCGGGTGCCGGAAACCTGCTCCTCCTGCGGCGCGAAGGATTCCTTTGTCGCCTGCGGTCCCGGCATCGAGCGCGTGGCCGAGGAGGCCGCCGCGCGCTGGCCCGGTGCGGCCGTGCGCGCGGTGGCGAGTGACACGCTGGAGCGGCCTTCCGCCGTGCAGGAGCTGGTGGACGACATCCTTGAACACCGCATCGACATTCTGGTGGGCACCCAGGTGTTGGCGAAGGGCCACCATTTCCCGGGCCTCACGGTGGTCGGGGTGGTCGACGCGGACCTCGGCCTCTCGGGCTGGGATTTACGCGCGGCCGAGCGCACCCATCAGCTCATGCAGCAGGTGGCGGGCCGCGCGGGGCGCGCGGAAAAGCCCGGCCACGTGTATTTGCAGACCCACGATCCGAAGCATCCGGTCATGGAGGCCCTGGTTTCCGGCGACAGCGCGGCCTTCATCGACAGCGAGATCGCGTCGCGCGATGTTTTGGGGATGCCGCCGTTTGGCCGGCTCGCGGCCCTGATTCTCTCAGGTCCGGACGAAATCGCGGTCATCGCCGCGGGCAAGGCCTTGGCCGCCAAAGCCCCCGCGGGGGATGGAATAGAGGTTCTTGGGCCCGCCCCGGCCTTTATGGCGCTGCTACGGGGGCTTCACCGGCACCGCCTTCTGCTCAAGACCCGGCGCAACATTGCCCCTCAGCCCCTGGTCCGGGCCTGGCTGGAGGGGGTTAAGATCCCCTCGTCGGTGCGGGTGCAGGTCGATATCGATCCCTATAGTTTCAGCTGATTTTTCCCCTTATTTTCTGCGGCTTTCCGGCACCTGTTGCAACGCGGGGGGCAGTCGTGGTACCAACCCGCCGGCGATCACGGGAGAGGCTTTCTGACCCCGGAAATCGCAAAAAAAATCAAGGACTTACCAAAGGTCCGGCCGGAACGGTTTGAGCCGGCCTGAAGTTCTCTCTCAAGGGGCGTTGAGCAGGTGCCAGCGGACGCAAGCGGAGTAGGTAACGTAGCCGGGCGGTATGCCGCTGCTTTGTATGACCTTGCCGATGAGAAAGGCGCGCTCGACACGGTCGCCGCCGACCTCGCGTCGCTGCAGGCCATGATCGGCGCCAGCGACGACTTCCGCCGCTTCATCAAAAGCCCGGTGATCAATCGCGTCGAGCAGAGCAAGGGCATCGCGGCCCTCGCCGAGAAAGCCCAGCTTGCGCCGATTACGCGCCAGTTCCTGGGCCTGGTGGCCGCCAACCGCCGCCTGTTCGCCCTCGATGAAATGATCCGCGGCTATAACGCGATCCTCGCCGACCGCCGCGGCCACGCCAGCGCCGAAGTCACGGCCGCGGCGCCGCTCTCGGACAGTCAGACCATGGCGCTGACCGAGGCGCTCAAGAAGTCCCTGGGCCGCAATGTCCAGCTCGTCACCAAAGTTGATCCGTCCATCCTGGGCGGCCTGATCATCAAGGCCGGCTCGCGCATGGTGGACAGCTCCATTAAATCAAAACTTCAACGCCTGAAGCTCTCTTTGAAAGGGGTCGGATAAATGGAAATCCGCGCCGCAGAAATTTCCGCCATCCTCAAGCAGCAGATCGCCAACTTCGGCACTGAGGCCGAGTCCGCCGAAGTGGGCCAGGTGCTCGCGGTCGGCGACGGTATCGCCCGTGTTCACGGCCTCGACAACGTCCAGGCCGGGGAAATGGTCGAGTTCCCGGGCGGCATCAAAGGCATGGCCCTGAACCTCGAAACCGACAACGTCGGCATCGTGATTTTCGGCAGCGACTCCACCATCAAAGAAGGCGACACGGTCAAGCGCACCGGCACCATCGTCGACGTTCCGGTGGGCAAGCAGCTCCTGGGCCGCGTCATGGACGGTCTCGGCAACGCCATCGACGGCAAGGGCGACCTCGGCACCACCGAGCGCCGCCTCGCCGAAGTAAAGGCGCCCGGCATCATCCCGCGCCGTTCGGTGCACGAGCCCGTGCAGACCGGCCTCAAGGCGGTGGATGCGCTCATCCCCGTCGGCCGTGGCCAGCGCGAATTGATCATCGGTGACCGTCAGACCGGCAAGACCGCCGTCATCCTCGACACCATCATCAACCAGAAGAAGATCCACGACGCCGCCAAGACCGACAAAGAGAAGCTGTTCTGCATCTACGTCGTCGTCGGCCAGAAGCGTTCGACCGTCGCACAGGTGGTGAAGACCCTCGCCGACTACGGCGCGCTCGAATACACTATCATCGTCGCCGCCACCGCGTCCGACCCGGCGCCCATGCAGTTCCTGGCGCCCTATACCGGCTGCGCCATGGGCGAGTGGTTCCGCGACAACGGCATGCATGCCGTGATCTTCTATGACGATCTGTCCAAGCAGGCCGTCGCCTACCGCCAGATGTCGCTGCTGCTGCGCCGTCC